>DATHII010000081.1:0-32190 GCA_035316885.1 Jiangellaceae bacterium
GCCGAGCCCGTCCCGCTCGACGACAGTGACCTCGGCGCCGAGCTGCGCGGCGACCAACGCGGCTTCGTAGCCTCCCGGTCCGCCGCCGAGGATTGCGATTCGTGTCACGCGACCCATTGTCCCGCATCGGCGCCGGCGCGCTCCGCGCTATCGTCGCGCGGGTGATCGAGGAACCGACGGCGGCAGCTCGCGCAGCCGCCACCCGGATCGCCGACCTCACCGGTGCCGAGCGCCATGACGTCGCTCTCGTACTGGGCTCGGGCTGGGCGGGGGCGCTGGAGCTCCTGGGCGAGACCGTGGCCGAGGTTCCGCAGAGCGAGGTACCCGGGTTCCCGCCGCCGGCGGTTGCGGGACACGTCGGCGTGATCCGCTCGATCCGGATCGGCACGACCGATCGGCGGGCGCTGTTCATCGGTTCCCGCACGCACCTCTACGAGGGAAAGGGCGTCCGCCAGGTCGTCCACGGTGTCCGGACAGCTGCCGCTGCTGGCTGCCGGGCCATCGTGCTGACCAACGGCTGCGGCGGCCTGCACGCGGAGTGGGGCCCCGGCACCCCGGTCCTGATCAGCGACCAGATCAACCTCACCGCGACCTCCCCGCTGGAAGGCGCCACCTTCATCGACCTCACGGACCTCTACGCCGCGCGGCTTCGCGGGATCGCCCGGCAGGTCGACCCGTCGCTGGCCGAGGGCGTCTATGTCCAGTTCCCCGGCCCTCAGTACGAAACGCCCGCCGAGGTTCAAATGGCCAAGCGCCTCGGCGGCGACCTGGTCGGCATGTCGACCACCCTCGAGGCGATTGCCGCCCGCGAGGCCGGCATGGAGGTGCTCGGCATCTCGCTGGTCACGAACCTCGCCGCCGGGATCGGCGCGGAGCCGTTGAACCACGCCGAGGTGGTCGAGGCAGGACGGACCGCGGCGCCGCGGATCGGGCGCCTGCTGGCCGACGTCGTGGAGAGGATCTGACCCATGCTGGGCGAGGCGCGACGCTGGCTGGCCGAGGATCCTGACCCTGACACCCGCGCCGAGCTCGCCGGCCTGCTCGAGCGCGCGGAGTCCTCCGACGAGGCGGCCCTGGCCGACCTCGAGGACCGGTTCTCGGGCAAGCTGGAGTTCGGTACAGCCGGCTTGCGCGGCACCCTCGGCGCCGGGCCGAACCGGATGAACCGGGCGGTCGTCATCCGCGCGGCCGCCGGGCTGGCGGCGTACGTGCGAGCGCACGGCGGGTCGAGCGTGGTGGTCGGGTACGACGCGCGGCACAAGTCCGAACAGTTCGCCCGTGACACCTGCGCGGTGATGGTCGGCGCCGGACTGCGCGCCATGGTGCTGCCGCGCCCGCTGCCGACCCCGGTGCTGGCGTTTGCGATCCGCCATCTGGGGGTCGACGCAGGCGTCATGGTCACCGCCTCGCACAACCCACCGCAGGACAACGGCTACAAGGTCTACCTGGGCGACGGGGCACAGATCGTGCCTCCCACCGACGCGGAGATCTCCGCCGCGATCGACGCCGTGGGTGCGCTGGACGCCGTGCCGCGGGCGGACGCGGGCTGGCAGACCCTCGACGAGGCCGTGCTCGACGCGTACGTCGCCAGGGTCGCCACCGTCGCCCGGACGGACGGCGCACGTGACGTCGCGACCGTCTACACACCGCTGCACGGCGTCGGGGGCGAGGTGATGCGCCGCGTTCTCGAGGCGACGGGCTTCCCCCAACCCGCGGCAGTCGAGCAACAGGCGTACCCCGATCCCGACTTCCCGACGGTCGCGTTCCCCAACCCGGAGGAGCCGGGAGCGATCGACCTTGCGCTCGCGCTGGCCGAACGCGAGGGCGCCGACCTGGTGATCGCGAACGACCCCGACGCCGACCGCTGCGCTGTCGCAGCACCGATGCCGGGCGGCTGGCGGATGCTCCGCGGCGACGAGGTCGGTGCGCTGCTGGCGACCTACCTCATCGCCCGTGAACCCGGGCTGACCGGCGTCTTTGCGTGCTCGATCGTCTCCTCCTCCCTGCTGGGCAAGATCGCGGGCCGGCACGGTCTCGGTTACGCCGAGACGCTGACCGGATTCAAGTGGATCGGACGGATCGACGGTCTGCGCTTCGGCTACGAGGAGGCGCTCGGCTACTGCGTCGATCCCGGGGCCGTCCGCGACAAGGACGGGCTGTCCGCGGCCGTGCTGATCGCAGAGTTGGTGGCGACGCTGCGGGCCGAGGGCAGGGGCATCAGCGACGCCCTCGACGACATCGCCCGCGGCTACGGCCTGCACGCCACCGACCAGTTGTCGGTCCGCGTGGCCGACCTCGCAGAGATCGATGCGGTCATGGAACGGCTCCGCACGATGCCGCCGTCGACCCTGGGCGGCCGTGCCGTCGAAGAGGTCGAAGACCTCTCGCTGGGTGTCGGCGGCCTTCCCCCGACCGAGGGAATCCGCTACTGGCTGGCCGAGAGTGCTCGCGTCATCGTCCGCCCGAGCGGCACCGAGCCCAAGATCAAGTGCTACCTCGAGGTCGTGATCGAGGCAGCCGACGGCGCGGTCGACGCCGCCCGGACCGTCGCCGCCGGACATCTGGAGGCGATCAAGGCCGACCTGGCGGCCGCGGCCGGCCTCTAATGCGAAGCCGACCCGGTGGCGTGGGTGGCGTAGGAGCGGCGCGCCTTGTCGCGGCTGCCGCATGCCGCCATGCTGCACCAGCGCCGCCGTCCGTTCCTGCTGGTGTCGAGGAAGAGCCATCCGCACGACGGACACTCGCCGATCCGCTCGAGCGGGCCACGGGTCAGCAGGTCAACCGCTGAGGCGGACACCTCACCCAGCAGGGTGGCGAAGGTTCGTGGCCCGGGGTGGCCAAGGTATACACATCGTGTTCGCGCTGGAGGCGACCCCGGGATGCCGCCTGGCGTAGCCGTCCGCGAGCGCGTCGAGGTCGCGCCAGACCGGCTCCTCCATCCGAGCCACGGCCGCGAAGGCGCGGTACACAGGTCAGGTTGACGTCCCTCCAGGCTTGACCAGTGAAGTTCACTTCACCAGTAAGATCATCCGCTTCAGCGCAGGCCAGCTGGGGCCGTGCGTTCCGCGGGCTGTGGGTGGGGACGGCGGCGGCCAACCTCGGCGACGGATCGCGCTGTTCACGCTTCCGCTGCTGGCACTCGCGGTAGGGGCGACGGCCGGTGGAGTGGCCGCGGTCACAGCGGCGCTGACGTTGGCGTGGCTCCTGTTCGGCCTGTACGCGGGGTGGCTGGTCGACCGCCTTCCTCGGCGTGCACTGCTGGTGACGGTCAACCTGGTCCGCGCTGGGGTCCTCATCGCGCTCGCCGCCCTATACGCAAACGGCGGCCTTGGCATGGTCACCGTCCTCGTAGCTGCGCTTCTGCTCGGCGTGGCCGAGACGCTCGCCGCCGTCGTGGTGCGACCGCACACGACACCGTCGGCACGGGTGGCTCCCCCGACCGGAGTGGGCGCGGGCCTCCGCCACCTCTGGCGCCAGCCGGTACTGAGCGCGTTGACGCTGTTCACGGCCGCGATGAACGTCGTCTGGGCGGCGTGGACGGCCCTGTTCGTCGTCTATGCCGTCCGGCCGGGGCCGCTGGACCTGACACCGGCGCAGTACGGGTTCTTGCTGACGGCGATGGCGGTCGGCGGCCTACTCGCGTCGACGACGGTCGATGTGCTGCGCCGAGGGTTCGGCGTCGGACCGTTGCTGGTCGCCGACGCGGCCGGAACCGTGCTGCTGGTCGCCCCCGCGGCAGTTGGTGCACCGCTGTGGGCCGTCGCCGCGGGTGCCGTCGTCGCCGGGAGCGGGCCAGCATCTGACGCATCCTCGTCGCGACGATCCGGCAAGACCTGACCCCACCGGATCTGCTCGGCCGCACGTACTCGGCATCCCGGGTCGTGAGCTGGGGGGTCATCCCGGTGGCTGCGGCCCTGTCCGGCGTTGCTGCCGAACTGTGGTGGGTGCCGGCGGTTTTCGGCATCAGCACGGTGCTCGCCGTCGGTGTCCTGGTCGCGTTCGTCGTTCATTCCTTTGGACTGTCGACGCGGTAACGCAGGTGCGTGACGTTCGGTGCGTCGACGACTCGGGTCTTCGTCAGGTGCCAGCCGGTTCCGGACCGGTCGAAGAGTGGCACTCCGTCCCCGAGGATGACCGGGACGACGTGCAGCTGCACCTCATCCACCAGGTGCTCGGCGAGACATTGGCGGGCGATGTCGGCGCCTCCTCCGATCGTTGCGTAGCGATCGCCCGCCGCATCCCGAGCGAGTTCGACGGCGGCCCGCACGCCGTCCGGGACGAAGACGAACTCGACGGTGCTTCTGGATGTAGGCCGCGGTGGTCGGTGCGTCACCACAAAGTGGGGAACCATGTATGGGGTGTCCTCCCAGCCGCCGGCGTCGTCGCCTGTGCCGAAGAAACCCCGCCCGATGATGATCGCCCCCGTTGTGCTGACCAGCTCATCGACGACTGGCCGGCTGACCTCCGACGGGTCGAAGTACCAGTCGTACAGGCCGCCATCCGCGCCGCCGGGTCCGCTGATCAGCCCATCGAGCGAAATCGCCATGTCGAGCAACACCCGGGCCATGGTTGCGCCTCCTTCGATCGCCGATGGGTCGCGGGGAGCGGCCTGCGTTGTCAAGATGTAGACGCCCGGCGGTCACGAGAATCATCGCCAGCATGCCAGCACGACTCCACGGGCCTTGCGTTCGCGGCGTCGGCGGGCGAAGCATGGCGACATGGGTGATCGGACAGGCCCAAGCCCCACAGACGAACGAACCGAACGTGCCCGGAGCGAGTGGGACCAGGCGGCGGCCGGGTACGACCGCGGCGCCTGGATAGAAAGGTTCCTCATCGGCGACACGAGGGCACGGCTGTGCGGCCATGCTCAGGGCCGGACCCTCGAGGTGGCGATCGGCACGGGGCTCAACCTCGGGCTGTACCCCGTGGACGTCGACCTGACCGGCATCGACCTGTCAGGCGGCATGCTCCGGATCGCCAGTGCGCGCGCCGTGGGCGTGCGCCACACAGTGAATCTCGTGCAAGGCGACGGACAACGGCTCCCGTTCGATGAGGCCACCTTCGACACGATCGTCTGCACGCTCGCGCTCTGTGCGGTCCCGGACCAGACCGCCGTCATCGCCGAGATGCACCGGGTCCTGGTGCCCGATGGACAGCTGCTGCTCGTCGACCACATCGAGTACGCCCGGGCGCCCCTGCGTTGGCTCGAGCGGTTCCGCACACGCCGCCGCACGCCCCGGCGGAGGCCGCTCGACCTGATCGTCGAGCGGGGGTTCCGGATCGAGCGGCACGACCGGTTGGTCCTGGGTTTCGTCGACCGTATCGTCGCCCGGAGAACGGCCTAGACTCTAGGCGTGACCGTGCTCGAAGCGCTCGATGGTGCGCGCTTGTCGGAGATCACCGCGACGGAGACGTCGTTGCGGCGCTTTCTGCACGGACTACCCGGCGTCGACCAGGTCGGTGCCGAGGCCAGGGCGGCGACCCTCGCCACCCGGTCGATAAAGACAACGGCGAAGCAGTGGGCGATCGACCTCGCCATCTCGATGATCGACCTGACCACGCTCGAGGGGCAGGACACCCCAGGCAAGGTCCGAGCCCTGTGCGCGAAGGCGCAGCGTCCCGACCCGTCCGACCCGAGCGTCCCCCACGTCGCGGCCGTCTGCGTCTACCCCGACCTGGTCGCGGTTGCCAAGGAGTCACTGGGCCACAGCGGCGTCAAGGTCGCCAGCGTCGCCACGGCGTTCCCCAGCGGACGGTCTAGCCTCGCGGTCAAGCTGCAGGACACCAAAGACGCCGTCGCGGCAGGCGCCGACGAGATCGACATGGTCATCGACCGGGGCGCGTTCCTGGCCGGCCGCTACGGCGAGGTCTTCGACGAGATCGTCGCCGTCAAGCAGGCGAGCGCCGATGCCCACCTCAAGGTGATTCTCGAGACCGGCGAGCTCGCGACCTACGACAACGTGCGGCGTGCGTCCTGGCTGGCGATGCTCGCCGGAGGCGACTTCATCAAGACCAGCACGGGCAAGATCTCGCCCGCTGCCACGCTGCCCGTGACCATGATCATGCTCGAAGCCGTGCGCGACTTCCGCGACGCCACCGGTCGGCAGGTGGGTGTCAAGCCGGCGGGCGGCATCCGCACCACCAAGGACGCCGTCCGCCACCTGGTGATCGTCAACGAGACGGCGGGCGAGGACTGGCTCGACCCGGACTGGTTCCGCATCGGCGCGTCCAGCCTGCTCAACGACCTGCTCATGCAGCGCCAGAAGATGTCCACCGGCCGTTACGCGGGCCCTGACTACTTCACGTTGGACTGAGCCGGGCAGGTCCGCCACCTGCGACGATACCGCGAACCCGCTGTCTGACCTGCACTTTCACCTTTCAACGTTTGTCACAAGCTGACGGCGTTTCTCAGCCCCATGTGCCCTGGATGTGCCCTCGCGGGCCTCCGGGAAGGCCGGGGGTCATTCGTCTAACACGACAGGCGCCCCGACAGGTGTTCGCGCACCTGCCGAGGCCTCGACCGACACCCTGCTTGGAGGGGATCGACCGTGAGCACCATTCCACCACCCGAACCGCGCCATGGCATCGCCGAACTGCTGGGCCTGGTCGGCGCTGTGCGCCAGCTGGCGTTCGACCCCACCCTGCCACCGTCGGAGGCGATGGGCAGAATCCGCGACCTTTCCGCGGCTACGACGATCACGAGGGGGGACCACGTGGTCCGTTCGCCTGACAGGTCGGCTCGCCGTGTGCGAACATCCATCACTTTCTGGCATCGGACGCTGGATGCCAGCCGAGGCACTTCCATGGAGGCAGTTATGCGGGGTCGCCTGATCTTGGCCGGGCCGTTCGCGGTGGCCGTCGTTCTTGCCAGTGCCATCCCAGCGATGGCTGACCATACCCACTTCCGGATCGTGGGTAACGGTGAATGTGTGCTGCTCGCTCCTGACGGCGGTGAGAAGGAGGTGCAGCTTCCGCATGCAGACGACTTCGCCACCAACCGGCAGCACCCCCTGCACGTAAACGTGCATCTCGGTCAACCAGGAGAGGTTGGACAGGTCTACGTGGCTTATGGAGCCGACGGGGTGCTTACCCCCGACGCGCAGGCGCTCTGCGGCGGGACATTCGTCAACCGCTGATCCGCTGCCTGACGTGCCGAAGGTCAGGTGGCGGCCCGCGGTTGGGGATCGTGCGCTCGGACGGGAATACGAACCCGCAGGACCACCTCACCCGGTAACACGTCCGGCCGGCCGATGCCGGTCGTGGTCTGCATCGTGTGGGAGCACGACGGCGAGGAGCACATCGAACCGTGGCGCTGGTCTGGACCGGCCATCACGCCTACATTCGCCTCCCGGACCGCGCTACCGCTTCACCGCCGTTTGGCTGGACGCAGCGGACGTCACCCGGCGCTAGTGGCGGTGTCGACTGTGGTGGTCAGTCTGCAACTCCACGGCGGGATTCCTCGACGAGCACATCCTGCAGATACCGCTCGTCGTCGAGCTCACCCCAGATACGCGCAAGGCGCCCTAGGGGCTACGGCGGGACGTCAGCACCGGGTGAGGTGGCGCGATGGAGTTGTCGGCTCGCAACCAATGGGCTGGAACGGTCAAGCGGTGAAGATGGGCACTGTCATGGCCGAGGTGGTAGTCGATGTCGCAGGCAACGACGTGGTGGCGGCGATTACGGCCGGGTCGGCAGAACGGCTCAGTCTGGCCGCGGGCGACCCGGTCGTCGTACTTGTCAAGGCCACCGAGGTATTGATCGGACGCGAATAGGGCCTCACGGGCCCTATTCGCGTCCGACTTGGTGCCCATTGTGCCCGCGCCGGCTGAGACGAACCTGAGAAGCCAACTCACCCGGCGGGACGCTTCCATCACGGCGCAGCCACGGCAAGGTAAACAGTGCGATGGCGCCGCTAGCTGGCAGGGGGACGTTTGCGGCGCCCAGGTCGCAAATCACCAGCGGGCGCCTAGACGTCCGAGGATTACCGGAGGAAGGTGTGGTGCGGGCGCTTACGGCGGAGGGGGGCTGAGCACTCGCGCCCGCACTGTCGATGGATCACCCGTGCCTCTGCTGGCGCGGGCACACATGACTGAATGGGGGGAACAGATGTTCCGTCGCTTGTTCGCTGCCGTCCTTGCGGCAGGGCTGCTGCTGCTGATCGGGGCACCGGCCTACGCTGCACCACCCGAAACTACGACGAACACAGCCAAAGATCTCGTCGAGACCTTCGTCGATGTGGTTCCCAGCTGCGAGGGGGGACCGCCCTATACCGTCACCACCACCAGCAACCTGGTCGAGCACTCGACCATCTTCGCTGACGGCCGGGAGCACTTCACTTTCACCCAGACCGGCACCGCCGTCGGCGTGCCGTTGGACGACCCGAGTCTGCCGACCTACACCGCCAAGTTCACGGTCTGGGGAGGCTTCAACGCCAACGGCCAGACGGTGAACGGCACCTTCACGTTCAACGTCCATGGGACACTCTCGGACGGTTCGACGTTCAGCAACCACGTGAACGACCACTTCAACGTCCGGCCCGACGGCACGGTCAACGAGTTCTTCCACTGCCACGACTAGTCAGGCAACGAACAGCCCCGCCGGGTCGTCGGGATCGGCGGGGCTGTGCTGTCGACACGTCAGCGCCGCCGTCCCTCTGGATGTATCCGAACATGCGTTCGACACTAGATGGGTGGTTAGGCCGGTGCTCAACATGGATCAGCCGCCGGACATCCCGCAGCGGCCGATGGGCCGAATCCCGGTCGTGGCCCGCCTCGTCCGGGGCAAGGGCACGCTGCGCACCTACGGAGAACAGTTGCGGAAGGCGCTCACATGTGACCCGGCGACGATGATGCAGATCACATCGGCGGCTCAACGTGCACGTGTATCCGCGGATCGGCGACGTGTCCATGGGTGCGCTGGCCAAGCGGCCGTCGCTGATCCAGCAGTGGATCAAGAGCCTCGAGGGCCAACTGTCGGCGTCGACGATCAAGGGGATCACCGGCTGGGTGAGCACGATCTTCAAGGCCGCGATCGACGACGGGATCGTCGCCAGGAACCCGTTCGACGCGGGCTCGGTTCGTCGGCCACGGGTGCAGGCGACCAAGGCCGTGCCTTGGGCTTGGCGCAGGTCGTGGCGATGGCGGCGCAGATGCCGGCGAGTTGCCAGGCGATGGTGTTCCTGGGGGCCGGGTGTGGGCAACGTCAGGGTGAGTTGTTTGGTGTCGGCGTCGACGACGTCGACTTCCTGGGTCGGGTCGTGCATGTGCGGCGTCAGGTGCGGCTCATCGACGGCGTGCAGGTGTTCTCCCTGCCCAAGGGCGGGAAACAGCGGTCTGTTCCGCTTCCGCATTCGGTCGGCCTGCGCCTGTCCGCGCACATCGGCGAACACAGCTCGACTGAGGTAACACTGCCGTGGGGACGGCCTGGGTGGCGCACCGCACACGGCAGCCTTGCTGTTCTCCGACCGTGGGGCGTTCAATCGCAACGACGTCAACCGGATCTGGCGGACCGCCCGAGCCGCGGCCGCCATTGCGGAATCCCGCACTAACGGCATGCACGTGCTCCGCCACACCGCGGCGTCGGCGTGGCTGGCGGCCGGCGTCGACGTCCGCACGGTCGCCGAGTTCCTGGGGCACAGCGACCCGGGGTTCACGCTGCGGACGTACACACACCTGATGCCTGACGCGGCAGACCGGGCCAGGAGGGCGATGGACTCGTTCTTTCGTGGCGAAAGTGCCCTCGTTGTGCCCTCGGTGGGTGCCGGATGACGGTTTACCCTGGTCAAGACGGCACCCACGAGTTCACGTTGGACTGAGGCCCATGGCCACATTCGAGTACGCACCCGCCCCGGAGTCGCGGGCCATCGTCGACATCGCCAGCTCCTACGGGCTGTTCGTCGACGGCGAGTTCATCGACCCGGCCGACGGCACGCCGTTCAAGACCGTCAACCCGGCCACCGAGGAGGTCCTCGCCGAAGTCTCCGCCGCCGGACCCGAGGACGTCGACCGGGCCGTGCGGGCCGCACGTCGTGCCTACACCCGGGTGTGGTCGAAGATGTCCGGGCGCGACCGCGGGAAGTACCTGTTCCGGATCGCGCGCATCATCCAGGAGCGTTCGCGCGAGCTGGCGGTGCTGGAGTCCATCGACAACGGCAAGCCCATCCGCGAGTCCCGTGACGTCGACGTGCCTCTGGTGGCTGCGCATTTCTTCTACTATGCGGGCTGGGCGGACAAGCTGCGATATGCCGGATTCGGGTCCGACCCGAAGCCGCACGGCGTGGCCGGCCAGGTCATCCCGTGGAACTTCCCGTTGCTCATGCTGGCGTGGAAGATCGCTCCTGCGTTGGCCGCCGGCAACACCGTCGTGCTCAAGCCGGCCGAGACCACCCCCCTGACGGCGCTGCTGTTCGCGCAGATCTGCCAGCAGGCCGACCTGCCGCGCGGCGTCGTCAACATCGTCACCGGAGCGGGCGAGACCGGTCGTACGCTCGTCGAGCACCCCGACGTCGACAAGGTCGCGTTCACCGGCTCGACAGAGGTCGGCAAGCAGATCGCCCGCAGCATCGCCGGCACGCCCAAGAAGGTGACGCTCGAGCTCGGCGGCAAGGCCGCCAACATCGTCTTCGACGACGCGCCCCTCGACCAGGCGGTCGAGGGGATCGTCAACGGCATCTTCTTCAACCAAGGCCACGTGTGCTGCGCAGGCTCGCGGCTGCTGGTCCAGGAGTCCGTCGCCGACGACCTGATGGCCCGGCTCAAGCGCAGGCTCCGCACGCTGCGGGTCGGCGACCCGCTGGACAAGAACACCGACATCGGTGCGATCAACTCCGCCGAGCAACTGGCCCGCATCCGCGAGCTGTCCGAGATCGGCGAGGCAGAGGGGGCCGAGCGCTGGTCGCCGCCGTGCGAGCTCCCCGACCGCGGCTACTGGTTCCCGCCGACCGTGTTCACCGGCGTGTCGCAGGCGCACCGGATCGCCCGCGAGGAGATCTTCGGTCCCGTCCTGTCGGTGCTGACGTTCCGCACCCCTGCGGAGGCCGTCGAGAAGGCCAACAACACCCCGTACGGCCTGTCCGCGGGCGTTTGGACCGACAAGGGGTCGCGCATCCTGTGGATGGCCCAGCAACTGCGCGCGGGCGTCGTGTGGGCAAACACGTTCAACCGCTTCGATCCCACATCGCCGTTCGGCGGCTACAAGGAGAGCGGCTACGGCCGCGAGGGCGGCCGGCACGGGCTCGGCGCCTACCTGTCCTCGGACGGTGCGGCATGACCGAGCGGCTGGAGGTCCGGAAGACCTACAAGCTCTACATCGGGGGTGCTTTCCCGCGCTCGGAGAGCGGCCGGTCCTACGAGGTCACCGATGCACGGGGCCGGTTCCTCGCCAACGCCGCGAAGGCCTCGCGGAAGGACGCCCGTGACGCCGTCGTCGCCGCGCGTAAGGCGTACGGCGGCTGGTCCGGGGCCACCGCCTACAACCGGGGCCAGGTGCTCTACCGCGTCGCCGAGGTCATGGAGGGCAGGCGGTCGCAGTTCGTCGACGAGGTGGCAGCCGGCGAGGGCCTGACGCGTCCCCGGGCCGAGAAGGCGGTCGACGGGGCGATCGACCGCTGGGTCTGGTACGCGGGGTGGGCTGACAAGATCGCCCAGGTCACCGGGTCCACCAACCCGGTGGCGGGCCCGTACTTCGACTTCTCGGTGCCGGAGCCCACCGGCGTGGTGGCGGTGCTCGCGCCGCAGTCGTCGTCGCTGCTTGGGTTGATCTCGGTGCTGGCGCCGGTCGTCGTCAGCGGCAACACCGCGGTCGTAGTCGCTTCGGAGGAACGGCCGCTGCCGGCCATCACACTGGGTGAAGCGCTGGCGACCTCCGACGTCCCCGACGGTGTCATCAACCTGCTGACCGGTCGCACGGCCGAGATCGCGCCGTGGCTCGCGTCCCACATGGACGTCAACGCCGTCGATCTGGTCGGTGTGACCGGCGACGACGAGGTCGCTCGCACCCTCGAGGTCGACGCGGCCGAGAACCTCAAACGGGTCGTCCGTCCACCGGCGGCGGAACCGGACTGGACCGCAGAGCCCGGCCTCGACCGGTTGACCGCCTACCTGGAGACCAAGACCGTCTGGCACCCGGTCGGCATCTGATTGCCTGTGCGCGTAGGGGTCTTGATCCTGCCGGAGCACCGGTGGCCCGCTGCTGTCGCGAAGTGGCGGCGCGCCGAAGCGTTGGGCTTCGACCACGCGTGGACCTACGACCACATCGCCTGGCGCGAGCTCAGGGACTCGCCGTGGTTCGCGTCGATCCCGACGCTGACTGCCGCCGCCGTGGCCACGACGACCATCCGGCTGGGGACCCTCGTCGCTTCCCCAAACTTCCGGCATCCGGTGCCCTTCGCCCGTGAGCTCGTCAGCCTCGACGACATCGCTGGCGGACGCCTCACGCTCGGCATCGGATCAGGCGGTCAGGGATGGGACACGACGATGCTGGGCCAAAAGTCTTGGAGCCTAGCCGAGCGAACCGAGCGGTTCGCGGAGTTCGTCGACCTGCTGGACAGGTTGCTGCGCCACCCAGAAACGACCTTCAGCGGCCGATACTGGATCGCCAATGAGGCGAGGACCTATCCAGGGTGCCTACAGGAGCCGCGGATTCCCTTCGCGATCGCAGCGACGGGTTCGCGATCCATGCGAGTCGCCGCCAAGCATGCGGCGGTCTGGGTGACGAACGGCGACCGCTCCCACACCGGTCCTCCGCTCGGTCCTGAACAGGGTGCTGTGGTCGTCGCTCGGCAGCTGGCGTTGTTCGAGGAAATCTGCGAGACCGAGGGCCGCGATCCAGCGACGGTCCACCGCCTTGTGCTCACGGGGCCGAGACTGGATGCCGGACTCCAGACAGCGGAGGCGTTCGACGAGGTCAAGGAGGCCTACGCAGCCGTGGGCGTGACTGATCTCGTCGTTCCCTGGCCACGTCCGAACGAGCCCTACGCCGGAGACGAGTCCATCCTCGAGCACATCACCGGCTGAGCCAGACACCGGTGCGCGGAGAGGTCAGCCGCAGTGGATACGGCTGAGAGACCGCGAGACCCAGTCGACCCACCCACTGACGTCGATACATCTGTTCGTCATGTTGACACCCGCCGGTGTGTACACCGGACCCGCGTAGTACCGGTACTGGCCTCCGTCGCATCCGGTGCTCGATGGACAGCTCGGCCAGGCCGAACCGCTCGGACGGATTCGCGCTTCCGTGTAGGTGCGCACGCCGTATGTGGGACCGGCATGGTTGGTCACCAGGCAGTTCCGCTTTGCGCTCCACGACCAGTACACATCGAGGTAGCCGATGGTGACCGAGCTCTTGATCGGGTAGTGGCCGATGTGGGTGTACGAGGAGCCGCACGGTCCGCCAGCCAGTTGCGTGAGCGCCCCAAACGGCAGCGCGGAGTCACCGCCCGCGTCCGCCGGCAGAGCGAGCCCCATGGCGAGGGCGAGCGTGGTGGCCAGGACAGCGAGGAAACGTCTCATCCGCCTCAGCCCTTCTCGCGCCGTTGACCGCACGTGAACAACCCTGTCAAACCGGGCTCGTCGCCACAAGGCCGTACGCTCAATACATGCCTCCGCGGCACCGCCCGCCAGCTCAGGTGTGGCGGTTCGCGGCGATCGCTGTCATGGCGGTCTTGGGCACGACGGCCTGTGGTGCGTCGGCCGAACCGCGGGCGGAACCCGAGACCGACGGCGCTCCGACATCGTCGCCCGCCACGACGGCGCTCAGCCCGACCCCTACGCCCGAGCCGAAACAGGCGCCGGGTCCGATCACCATCGCGTTCGCCGGTGACGTCCATTTCGAGAGCCAGCTTCGTCCGCGCCTCGACGATCCGGCGACGGCGTTGGCGCCGATCGCGCCGCAGCTGTCCGCGGCCGACCTGACCGTCGTCAACCTCGAGACGTCGATCGGGACCAGCGGGACGCGGGAGCCCAAGCGCTTCACCTTTCAGGCGCCGCCGCAGGCACTCGACGCGCTCGCGGCTGCGGGTGTCGACGTCGTCACGATGGCCAACAATCACGGGATGGACTTCGGCACCGGCGGGCTTGCCGACACTCTCGCTGCAATCCCCCGGGCGCCGTTGTCAGTTGTCGGCATCGGCGCCGATGCGGGCGCGGCCTTCGCGCCTGCGCTGCGCGAAGTGAACGGCACCACGGTCGCGGTGATCGGCGCGTCCAGCGCCGACGACCCCACGGCCGACCCCACCGCGCAGTGGGCCGCAGAGGACTCCACCCCCGGTATCGCGGTGGCCACCGATGCCGACCGGCTTCTCGACGCAGTCCGCGCGGCTGATGCCACAGCCGACGTCGTCGTCGTGTTCATGCACTGGGGCATCCAGGGCGACCGCTGCCCGAGCACGACCCAGACGACGACGGCCCGGGTGTTGGCTGACGCCGGGGCGGACGTCGTCGTCGGCAGCCACGCACACGTCGTCCAGGGCGCGGGCCTGCTCGGCGACACCTACGTGGCGTACGGCTTGGGCAACTTCGTCTGGTACACCAACGGATCCGAGGCAGCATCGACCACCGGGGTGCTGACGATCACCGTCGATGGTGGGCAGGTCGTCGGCGAGAGCTGGGCACCTGCCCGTATCCAGGCCGACGGACTACCCCGGTTCAGCTCGGGCGTGGATGCAGAAACGGCGGTGACTGCGTTCGCCGACCGGCGGGCCTGCACCGGTCTCGAGCCGCTCTAGCGTCATGGCGGGAAGATTCCCTGGCCTGGGGTAAGGATGCGGTTCGGGTCGTAGCGATCCTTGGCCGCCACCAGCTTGCGGTACCGACCGGCGAAGTGCTCGACCCAGTCCGACGGGGAGAACGGGACCGAGCCGATCGGGTACTGCTTGCCACCGCGATCGCGCGCCCGCTCGAACAGCGTCCTGTTCGACGCGATCATCGCCTCGATGACGCTCGGGATCTCCGGTGCCGTTCGGAGCAGTCCGAGGATGAAGGCGACGGGCTCGTCGGGCACCTGGAGCATCGGCCGGGAGAGTCGGGCCGGACGGAACGGGTACAGCAAGACGGGGCCGTTGACGTCAGCGGCAGTGAGCTCGGCGAGCACGCCGGAGACGTAGCCGTCGACGGCGGAGCCGGGCAGGAAGACGTTGAGCCAGGGGTGCGGGAGGAACCACACGCCGATCGACTTGAGGAACTCTACGGTGGGTGCCAGCCGGTTCTGGAAGTCGAAGTACGACTGGTCGGAGATCTGCTCGGCGCCTGGCTCGTACCGCAGGCCTGCGAGTAGGCGAGCATCGTCCGGAACGGCCGGCGGGCTGAAGTAGATGGCCGCCTCCAGCACAAAGCTCCAGCCGCCCGCCTGGCCAGGCAACACCTGGCCCTCGACGTAGTCGAAGCGCCCGTCGGCGATGACCCGGCGCTGATCGGCGGTGAAGGTCGCCAGGTCGGTATACGGGAGCAGGTAGGTCCGGGCCTGCTCCGTGGCCGGCACGAGCCGCACCGTCGCCCGTACGATCAGCGCGCACTGTCCCAGGCCGGCCAGCACGGCCTCGAACAGGCCCCGGTTGCGTTTCGGCGAGCACGTGACCAAGCGCCCCGCACCGGTCACGACCTCGAGCTCCAGCACGTTGTCGACCTGGAACCCGCGCCGGTGAGTGGTGCCGCCGATTCCTCCGACGGACAGCGTGCCGCCGACCGACAGTTCCAGGAAGTCGGCGAGCACCGGCGGCGCCTTGTGCTCAGCCAGCGAGGCCGTCAGCAGCGAGCTCCAGACAGCGCCCGCGTCCACAACGGCGCGGTTCGACCCGATGTGGTGCACCGCAGACAGCGTGCTCATGTCGACAACGAGGCCGTTCTCGACCTGAGGCTGACCGAAGGTCGAGTGACCCTGACCGCGGGCGGCAACCGGGATCGCGTGGGCGTTGCAGAAGCGGACCATCGTCACGATGTCGTCGACCGAGCCCGGCTTCAGCACCGCAACAGGTGTGCGGTGCACGATGTGCCCGAAATCGTCGGCGGCGTTCCTGAGCGACGTCTCGTCGGTGAGCAACTCCCCGTCCAGCGGCGGGACGTCGACAAGGGGAGTCGTGGCGACTGCCTGCGAAACCCACGTGCGGCCGAGCGGATCGAAGCCGACCACGACGGCACCTGCCGCGAGGCTGATCAAGAACGAGCGGCGCGATGTGGTCGAGGACATGGCGGCTCCCTTCCCGCTCCGACGACCTGCTGCGCGACTCCGGGCCGGACCAGCCGCACCGCCCGTCGGGTGTTCATTTTCTCAGCCGGACCTTCCCTCCTTCAGTGAAACGGACAACTCGACCATGATCTCCGCGGCCACCGGGTCGGGGGCGAGGACGAGCTCACGCACCCGGCCCGCAGCCGCGAGGTCGTCGTGAGCGACGGCGACGAGATCCAGCGTGGCCGCCGGGCCACGAACGACCACGCGATCCAGCTCGGCGCGCATGGACAGCTTCCGGGCTGACTTCAGGCCACGGATGCCGGCCAGCGTCGTTGCGACGGAGAGCAGAACGGCCGGATCCCCGCCCGGTGGGAGTTCGCTGACGACCGGCCATGACGCCCGGTGCACCGAACCGTCGTGCCACCACGACCACACCTCCTCGGTGACGAAGGGCAGGATCGGTGCGAACAGCCGAAGCTGGACCGACAGTGCCGTCGCCAGCGCAGCCCGGGCCGAGGTCGCGCCGGGCCGGCCCCGGTCGCCGTAAGCGCGGTCCTTGACCAGTTCCAGGTAGTCGTCGCAGAACTCCCAGAAGAAGCGCTCGGTCACCTCGAGCGCGCTGGTGTAGTCGTAGGCGTCGAACGAGTCCGTGGCGGGGGGCACGACGTCGGCGAGCGCCGCGAGCATCGCCCGGTCGAGCGGTGCGGTGACCGCGGAGACATCGGCATTCGCATCAAATCCGGGACCGAGGACGAACCGGCTGGCGTTGAGGATCTTGGTGGCCAGTCGGCGTCCGACCTTCATCTGCGCCTCGTCGAAGGGCGTGTCAATGCCCAGCCGTGCACCCGCGGCCCGCCACCGCACGGCGTCGGCGCCGTACCGCTCCAGCACGTCGACCGGTGTGGTCGCGTTGCCCGTGGACTTGCTCATCTTCTTTCGGTCGGGATCGACGACGAACCCTGAGATCGCCGCCCGGCGCCACGGCAGCGAGCCGTGCTCGAAATGCGCGCGAACGACGCACGAGAACAGCCAGGTCCGGATGATCTCGTGAGCCTGCGCGTGCAGGTCCATCGGGAACGTCCGGGCGAACAGGTCGGGGTCGCGCTCCCAGCCACAGACGATCTGCGGCGTGAGCGAGGACGTCGCCCACGTGTCCATGACGTCCGGGTCGGCGACGAAGCCGCCGGCCACGCCGCGATCGCTCTCGGCGTACCCGGGCGGAACGTCGGTCGCAGGGTCGACCGGCAGCGTTGCCTCGGCGGGGACGACCGGTGTCTCGAAACGCGGCTCACCGTCGGCCCCGAGCGGGTACCAGACCGGGATGGGCACCCCGAAGAAGCGTTGCCGGCTGATCAACCAGTCCCCGGTGAGGCCGGCGACCCAGTGTTCGTAGCGGTGGCGCATGGACCCGGGCACCCAGACGAGCTCACGACCACGGGCGATCAGGGCGTCGCGCAGGTCGGCGTCGCGGCCGCCGTTGCGGATGTACCACTGGCGGCTTGTGACGATCTCCAGCGGCCGGTCGCCCTTCTCGTAGAACTTGACCGCGTGGCTGATCTCGCGCGGCTCGCCGACCAGGGCACCGGAGTCGCGCAAGAGGTCAACCATGCGCCGCCGGGCCTGCGGCACCGTCGATCCGGCGAGCTGGGCATACGGCTCGCCTGGGACCCCCGGCGGCGCCTCCGGCGCGAACCTGCCGTCCCGGCCCACGACCGCCCGGATCGGCAGGTCCAGCTCACGCCACCAGGTCACGTCGGTGACGTCGCCGAACGTGCACACCATCGCGATACCCGTGCCCTTCCCGGGATCGGCCAGCCCATGTGTCAGCACCGGCACCTCGACGCCGAAGACAGGCGTGGTCACCGTGGCGCCGAACAGGGACCGGTGCCGATCGTCGTCTGGATGGGCGACGAGCGCGACGCATGCCGGCAGCAGCTCCGGCCGGGTGGTCTCGACGTGAACGTCCCTGTCAGGACTGTGGAACGCGAGCCGGTGCAGGGCGCCCGGGCGCTGACGGTCCTCGAGCTCCGCCTGGGCGACCGCGGTCCGGTACGTGACGTCCCACAGCGTCGGCGCCTCCGCCTGGTAGGCCTCTCCGCGCGCCAGGTTGCGCAGGAAGGCCCGCTGCGAGACGGCGCGTGACGTCGCGCCGACCGTCGTATAGACGTGCGACCAGTCGACGGAGAGCCCGACCCGGCGCCAGAGCTGCTCGTAGACCTGTTCGTCGCGAGCCGTCAGCTGTTCGCACAGTTCGGTGAAGTTGCGCCGTGAGATCGGCAGCTGAGGGTCCTCCGGTCGACCGGACGGCACGAAGTCCGGGTCGTACGGCAACGACGGGTCACAGCGCACGCCGAAGTAGTTCTGCACCCGCCGCTCGGTCGGGAGGCCGTTGTCGTCCCAGCCGATCGGGTAGAAGACCTCGCGCCCGCGCATGCGCTGATATCGCGCGACGACGTCGGTGTGGGTGTAGGAGAAGACGTGACCCACATGGAGGTCGCCGGATGCCGTCGGCGGCGGCGTGTTGATCGAGAAGACGCGGTCCCGCGGGGCGGACCGGTCGAACCGGTACGTTCCCTGGTCCTCCCAGCGGCGGATCCAGGTGTCTTCGAGACCGTCGACGCTCGGACGGTCGGGCATGGTCTGCGGCATGGCTCACCTGCGGAGATGTGTGATCGGTGGACTGGGGGCGGCGCTCAGGGGCGCACGCGTACTCGACACCACTCGTCGCCGCGGCGCGTCGACACCCCGATCCGATGATCAGCCACCGTGCCATCGTACGGCTTCGGCGCCGGCACGGTGTCCGGCCGCCAGTGCGGGTGTGCTGGTGGTGCAGGGCGGGAACATACTGCCATGGCCTCCGACATCATGGTCTTCGCGCCCGCTCCGCTACTGACCGTCACCATCGAGCAGGCCGCCGGCGCGGTCGAGCTTCACGTCCATCCCGGCGGACAGGGGATCTGGCAGGCGCGGATGATCACCTCACTGGGCGCCTCGGTCACCGTCTGTGCCTGCCTCGGTGGCGAGGTCGGTGCGCTGCTCGAGCCCTTGATCCTGGCCGAGGGTGTGCAACTGCGGTCCGTGCCGCGCGACCCGAGCAACGGCTGGTACGTGCACGACCGCCGCGACGGCGACCGTGTCGAGATCGCTGACAGCCCTGGGCAGCCGCTCGACCGACACGACCTCGACGAGCTCTACGGACTGGCCCTGGCCGAAGGCCTGGAGTCACAGATCAGCGTGTTGAGCGGTCCCGCCGAACCAACAGTCGTTCCCGCCGATGTCTACCGGCGGCTGGCGGCGGACCTTGGCGTCAACGGCGCCCGCGTGGTGGCGGATCTGTCCGGCGAGTACCTAACGGCGGTGCTCGAGGGGGGCGTCCACTTCCTGAAGGTCAGCGACGAGGAGCTCATCGACGACGGCCGCGCGGAGAACGACGACGTCGACGACCTCGTCGCGGCGGCGCACCGGTTGCATGACGACGGAGCCGCGTCGGTCATCGTCACGCGGGCCGAGCGGTCGTCGATCGCCCTGCTCGACGGACACGTGGTGGAGGTGACAGCTCCGCCGATGCAGGCCGCCGACCCCAAGGGCGCAGGCGACTCGATGACCGCAGGGGTTGCCGCGGTACTGGCCCGCGGCGGCGACCTGCACGACGCCGTGCGCACGGGTGCGGCCGCGGGAGCGCACAACGTCACCCGCCACGGGTTGGGCACCGGGCGCGCGGAGGCCATCGCCGCGCTGGTGCCCCGCGTGCGGATGGAACCCATCGACCCCTCGGAGGGCAGGCCATGACTCGCGTCCTGGTCACCAACGACGACGGGATCGCCGCACCAGGTCTCAGCCGGCTAGCCGCTGCCGCTGCCGGCCACGGGCTCGAGGTCGTGGTGGCTGCGCCGACGGACGAGTCGAGCGGAATCAGCGCCGCCCTGAGCGCCGTCGTCGACGACGGCCGCGTCCTCATCGAACGCAGGACCCTGCGCGACCTCGACAGTGTGCCCGCCTACGCGGTCAGCGCCTCCCCCGGTTACATCGTCGTGCTCGGCACGCTGGGCGCGTTCGGCGCGCCGCCGGATCTCGTCATGTCCGGCATCAATCGCGGCGCCAACGCAGGCAACGCCGTTCTGCACTCGGGCACGGTCGGCGCCTGCCTCACCGCTGCGAGCTCAGGTTTGCGTGCCATGGCGGTCTCGCTGGACGTTCTCACCCCGACGGCCGCGGGCGTCGCGAGCGGCGGCGCAGCGATCGCGAACGTGGACACAGTCGACGACGAGGCACGGAACTGGGCAACAGCAGCCGGGTGGGCGCGCAGACTCATTCCGGCCCTGACGACCGTTCCCGAAGGAACCGTGATCAACCTCAACGTGCCGAACCGGCCGCCGGACCGGGTTCGCGGGATACGGCGGGCGGAACTCGCCCGTTTCGGGCAGGTGCAGATGACCATCGCCGAGGCCGGTGAGGGCTACCTCCGCACATCGATCAAGGAGGCAGAGGTGCAACCGGACCCGGGTACGGACCTTGCGCTCCTGCTCGAGGGCTGGGCCACGGTCACGGCCATCCGCACGATCACCGCCGACGACGGAGTCGAGCTACCGCTGGAGGAAGAGACCGCTACCGCTCAGGACTCGGTGTAGGCGTCGTGGTCGGTCCGCCCACCAAATCGCGCATACGGGTCATTCCGCCCTGCTCGCTCGATTCGACCGTGAGCGATGGACGATTGCTGGGGTTAGAGGCCTGAACCGGCGCGGGTGGCGCCTCGAACCGTCGCTGTGAGGGGACCTCGTGGCTCAGAGGGCGAGCAGCAGGACGTAGAACGCCGCGAGCGACCCGACGACGGCTGCGCCATAGCAGGCGACACCGATCTCCCTGTCCAGTCGCTTGAGCTGGAGCCCGTCGTGCAGCGTGTACCGGAACCGGTGCGCCCAGTGGAACAACCCGAGAACGCAGAGCCCGAGCAGCACGATCCGGCTGACCGGATGGCTCAACACCGCGAGCAGGTGCGCGTGATCAGGCGCCGAGATCCAGCCGAGCGGGAATGCCAGGCCGAACAGGAAGATCAGGACGGGCACGAACAGGGCCGCGACGACACCGCCGCCGCTGAAGAGCAGCCAGACGAACGGTTCGATCGGGCGCCTGCGCATCTAGTCACCCACCACGAGCCAGACCACGAAGGCGGACAGTGCCGCCCAGGCGACGTACTGCGACGCCACGATCAACGACGGCGGCACCCGCTGTCCCCGCAGACGTGCCGGCACGGCCTGCGGCGTGAGTGCGAACCACGTGACCGTGTGCAGGATCACGAACGCGAACGCGACGACGTTGACGAGGATGACGACGGGGTTCGCCGCCCAGGCCAGGAAGTCCTGGTACGCCCCATCTCCCCGGGCGACGGCACGGACGAGCAACAAGAGGAACACCACGGTCCACGCGACGAAGACACTGCTCAGCTCGCGCAGGACGAAGACCAGGTACGACCGCTTCGACAACCACCACCAGACCGACATCTGCGGCTGGTACGGCCGCGGGCGGACGCCGGCGGACCGGGGGTTCTCTGTCGTCACCGCGCGCCTCGCGGGAGAAGGAATGCCTTGACCGACTCCATCGCCGCCGTCAGCTTGTAGCGCTGGATTGCGCCGGCGGGGTCGACGTGCTTCGGACACACCCGCGTGCACTCTCCGACAAACGTGCAGCCCCACAAGCCGTCGGGATGGATGAGTACGTCGAGGCGGTCCTGCGCTCCTTCGTCCCGCGAGTCGAGGTTGTAACGCTGGGCAAGGGCGATCGCAGCCGGTCCGACGAACTCCGGGTCGAGCCCGTAGACCGGACAGGCGGAGTAGCACAGCATGCAGTTGATGCACATGCTGTACTGCCGGTACTCGTCCAGCTCCTGCGGTGTCTGGAGGTACTCACCCTCGGAGACCAGCTTCTCCGTGTCTCGGACGATCCACGGCTTGAGCGTCTGCAGCTTGCGGAGGAAGTCGTCGATCTCGACCACGAGGTCACGGAGCACTGGGAAGTTCTCGAGGGGCTCGATGCGCACCGGCCCGGGCGTGTAGTCGGCCAGGAATGTGGCGCAGGTGAGCCTGGGCTCTCCGTTGACGGTCATGCCGCAGCTGCCGCAGATTCCCATCCGGCATGACCAGCGGTAGGTGAGGGTCCCGTCCAGCTCGTCCTTGATGTAGTTGAGCCCGTCGAGGACGACCCAGTCCTTGCGTAGCGGTACGTCATAGCGCTGCACGGACGGTTCGGTGTCCTGCCCGGGCCTGTACCGGGCGACATCGAGGGCGATGGTGTCGGACATCGGTTCCCTACCTCCCATAGACCCGTTCGCCCGGCGGCCACCGCGTGATCTTCACCGGCAGGTAGTCGACCCGGCACGATCCGTCGGCTTCGCGGAACGCCAGTGAGTGGGCGAGGTAGCGCTCGTCGTCGCGACCGGGGAAGTCGGTGCGCTGATGAGCGCCCCGCGACTCCTCCCTGCGCAGGGCACTCTGCACGATGACGTCCGCGACGTCGAGCATGGCGGAGAGCTCGAGTGCGGCCACCAGTTCGGTGTTGAACGCCCGGCTGCGGTCGTCGAGTGCCGCACGGGGCAGCCGCTCCTGGAGCTCGCGCAGGGTCTCGCCGGCCTTCGTCAGAGAATCCCCGGTCCGGTAGATCCCCGCGCTCTCCTCCATCGTGGTTTGCATCACGGTACGGATGGCCGACAGGCGCTCGCTCCCACGGTCACGGCCCAGGATGTCGCGTTCGAGTCGGCGGTGCTCGTCCGCTGCCTGCGCGACGGCGGCGTGCGATGGCTCCTTGGCACGTTCGGCGTGCCACGCTGCCATCCGTCCGGCACGAGTGCCGTAGACCAGCAGCTCGGGAAGTGAGTTCGATCCGAGACGGTTGGCGCCGTTGATGCTCACGCAAGCGACCTCACCAGCGGCGAAGAGGCCGGCTATCGGTGCAGCGCCGTCGATGTCGGTGTGTACGCCGCCCATCATGTAGTGGACGACGGGTCGGACCGGGACGAGCTCCTTTGCCGGGTCGATGTTCTGGTACTGGAGGCAAAGCTCGCGCACGAACGGAATCTGTGCGTCGATGACCTTCGCCCCGAGATGCCGCAGGTCCAGGTGTACGACTGGGCCGTACGGCGTGTCGATGGTGCGGCCCTTCTCCACCTCGTGCTCGAACGCCTGTGACAACCGGTCCCGAGGTCCGAGCTCCATGCTGCGCAGCACCGGGGAGGGCTCTGGCTTGCCGAGGTCGTAGTCCTGCAGGTAGCGGTAGCCGTCCTTGTTGAGCAGGAGGCCGCCCTCAGCGCGGGCGGCCTCGGTGATGAGGATGCCGGTGAACGGCAGGCCGGTCGGGTGGTACTGCACGAACTCCATGTCCTTGAGCGGTGCGCCGGAACGATAGGCAAGTGACATGCCGTCGCCGGTCTTGATGGCGGCGTTCGTCGTGAACGGGAAGACCCGTCCGCAGCCTCCCGTGCTGAGGATCACCGCTTTCGCGAGAAGGGTCTCGATCCGGCCCGTCGAGAGCTCCAGAGCGACGACGCCCTGAACCCGTCCCTCGTCGACGAGCAGCTTGGTCACGTACCACTCGTCGTACCTGCGCACCGTGTCGTACTTGAGCGAGGTCTGGAACAGCGTGTGGAGCATGTGGAAGCCGGTCTTGTCCGCCGCGAACCAGGTTCGCAGCTTCTTCATGCCGCCGAACGGCCGCACGGCAATGTGCCCGTCCGGCTTGCGGCTCCACGGGCAACCCCAGTGCTCGAGGCGGAGCAGCTCACGAGGCGCCTCTTTGACGAACAGCTCCACGGCGTCCTGGTCGCACAACCAGTCGCCGCCCGAGATCGTGTCGTGAGCGTGCTCGTCGAGGCTGTCGTCCTCGCCGATCACACCTGCTGCGCCGCCCTCGGCGGAGACGGTGTGGCTGCGCATCGGGTAGACCTTCGATACGACCGCAATGTCGAGGCCCAGGTTCGTCTCGGCGGCAGCGATCGCGGCGCGTAGCCCGGCTCCCCCGCCGCCGATCACGATGATGTCGTGTGACGTGGTCAATGTGTGGCCTGTCAGGTCCAGTGGTCGGCGATGTCTTCGTGTTTCACGGGTCTGCCGTCATGGCGGACGACGATGTGCTCGACGCTGCCGTCGTGGTACTCCTGGCGGGTCGTCTTGCACCCGCATGCGAAGAGCATCTCGTCGGTGACGAGGCCCTGGTCGTCCCGGTACTCCACGTGCTCACCGTCAACGACGTGGTCGCAGGGAGCGCGTCGTTTGCTGAAGGGGGCGCTGGTGCCCGCCATCGCACCACCAATCCTCTGCTCAGGCACGCCGTCGGCTGGACCGCGCCGCGGCCACGTCCTGCTCTCCGGTCGGCAGCAGTGTTCCACTAGGCGCGCGCGACCGAAAGACCCGCGACTCTGCGCGGGACGGCGAGGAACGGGGCACACTGGCACCCCGTGCCCCGTGTTGTGCTCATGGCCGGACCGTCGGGGAGCGGCAAGTCCCACCTCGCACAGGCGAGCGGGCTCCCGGTTCTGGCGCTCGACGACTTCTACCGCAACGGCAGCGACCCCGGGTTGCCGCGCCAACCCGGGCTGGGAATCGTCGACTGGGACGACCCGCGCTCGTGGGACGCGGCGTTGGCGGTCGAGGCGCTGGCGGCGATTTGCCGCGATGGTCACGCCGACGTCCCCGTCTACGACATCGCCCACGATCGCGCCACCCGCAGCCGCCGATTCGATGTCGGCGACGCACCCGTCTTCGTGGCGGAAGGACTGTTCGCCGCCGAGATCGTGACGGCGTGCCGGAACCGCGGGATCCTGGCCGACGCACTCGCGCTCCACCGGGCGCCGTGGAAGAACTTCGTCCGCCGGCTCGTGCGCGACCTCGCCGAGCACCGGAAGCCGCCGCTTACACTTTTCCGTCGCGGGCGGGCCCTGATGCGTGCCGAACGCGACGTGCTGGGCCGCCAGATCGCCCTCGGCGCCCGCCCCGTCGACGCGCGCGAGCTCCGCCGCACCCTCGCGGCCATGGCGCAGCCCTCGGCGGCCGGGCCGGCATCAGGGTCCCCCTGAGGCGATGTACCGGGGGCAGATCATCCCGGAGACGGACGGTCCGAGGGCACGCGGCGCCTATCGTCGATTACATGAGTACAGCTACCACCCGCAAGGACCTGGTCCGGCCACGCGACGGTCGTCTGATCGGCGGCGTCTGCGCCGGCCTGGCGCGCCGTTTCGGCATGACCGCCACCGGCGTACGCGTCCTGTTCCTGATCTCGTGCGTGCTGCCCGGCCCACAGTTCGTCATCTACCTGGCGCTGTGGATCCTGATGCCGAGCGAGGACTGACGTCAGTTGATCACGTTCACCATGCTCGTGGACGGTTCACCAGGTTCCGGAACCTGGTGAACCGTCCGCCAGGGTGGTGAACGTGATCAACTGCCGAAGGTTGCCGAGCGAACGGACAGCGGAGGGGTCAGCGGACGGGGCCGCGCACGGCGGCGAACGCACGCTGCGCGGCGAGAGCGGCGTATCCGGGCTTGATCACATCGTTGATGAGCGCGAGCCGCTCGTCGAACGGGATGAACGAGCTCTTCATCGCGTTGACCGCGAACCACTGGAGGTCGTCGAGGTCGTAGCCGAACGCCTCTGAGAGCAGCATCAGTTCTCTCGACATCGAGGTGCCGCTCATCAGCCGGTTGTCGGTGTTGACCGTGACCCGGAAACGCAGCCGGGTGAGCAGCCCGATCGGGTGCTCGGCGATCGAGGGAGCCGCACCGGTCTGGACGTTGGACGACGGGCACATCTCCAGCGGCACCCGCTTGTCGCGGACGTACGCGGCCAACCGGCCGAGCTCAGCCGTGCCGTCGGCCGCGACGGTCACGTCGTCGATGATCCGCACCCCGTGGCCGAGCCGGTCGGCGCCGCACCACTGCAGCGCTTCCCAGATCGAGGGTAGGCCGAAGGCCTCGCCGGCATGGATCGTGAAGTGCGCGTTCTCGCGCCGCAGGTACTCGAACGCATCGAGGTGCCGCGTGGGCGGGAAGCCTGCCTCGGCACCCGCGATGTCGAAGCCGACCACCCCGGCGTCGCGGTAGGCGACGGCGAGCGCTGCGATCTCGGTGGACCGGGCAGCATGGCGCATCGCCGTCAACAGCGTCGCGACCCGGATCGGGTGACCATTCCGCTGGGCGCGCACCTCCCCGAGGCGGAAGCCCTCCTCGACCGCCTCGACGACATCCTCGAGCGCCAGCCCGCCGGCGAGGTGCTGCTCAGGGGCGTACCGCACCTCCGCGTAGGCCACACCATCGGCAGCCAGGTCCTCGGCGCACTCGGCGGCCACTCGGACCAGGGCGTCCCGACGCTGCATGACCGCGACGGTGTGGGAGAACGTCTCGAGATAGCGCTCCAGTGATCCCGAGCTCGCCGACTCGATGAACCAGGCCGCCAGCTCGACGGCGTCCCGGGTCGGCAGGTCGTGGTCGATCTCGCCGGCCAGCTCGATGATCGTGGCCGGCCGGAGGCCGCCGTCGAGATGATCGTGCAGTATCACCTTGGGTGCGACGAGGATCTCGTCAGGTCGGGGCGCCATGGGGTGACCGTACCTCGCGGCTCGGGCGGCGAGCCCTCACCGGAACGGACCCGCCGACCAGTAGAAACGGTCACATGGCCCACCATGTTGCGACGCTTCCGGGTCATCGCGATCCCGACGGCGTCCGGCGAGCCCGCGACCTGCGCCGCATCGGCATCGTTGCGCTCGCCGTGCTGGTCGCCGCCGGGCTGGCCGGCGTTCTCGGGCCGCGGACAGCAGACGTCGCCGCAGACGGCGATGCCCACCGCCTCGAGGTTCACTACGCCCAGGTCACGCGCTCTGGCCTGGCAACGCCGCTGCGGGTGAACGTCACCCGTGCCGGTGGCTTCGACGCGCCCGTGACGCTGGCGTTCGACAAGGACCTGTTCGACCGCCTGGACTTCCAGAACTTCTATCCCAACCCCGCCGCCGAGACCGCCGAACCGCACCGGATCGTGTACGAGTTCGACCCGCCCGGCGGCGAGGTCCTCTCGATCACCCTCGACGCCCGCACCGGCCCTACGCAACCGCCCAGCGCCCACCGGTACTGGGTCGCGGTCATGGAGGACGGCCGCGCGGTGGCGGAGGTCCGCTTCCGGATGGTGGTGCTGCCCTGATGGACGTGATCATCCGCGCAACGCTGGTCTTCGTCCTGCTGTGGTTCGTCCTTCGGGTCTCGGGAAAGCGGCAGGTGACCCAGCTCTCCGCATTCGAGCTGATCCTGCTGGTCACCCTCGGCGACCTGATCAGCCAGACCGTCATGCAAGAGGACCTCTCCCTCACCGGCGGCGCCCTTGCCGTGGCCACGTTCACCCTGCTGTCGATCCTGCTCTCCTGGGTGAGCTGGCGGTTCAACGCCTCCCGGCCCGTGCTCGACGGCGAACCGACGATCCTGCTCCGCGACGGGGTCGTCGACGAGGACGTCCTGCGCTACGAGCGGCTCCCCCTCGACCACCTGCTTGCCGCCGCCCGCGAACACGGCGTGCGCGATCTCGCCGATGTCGACCTCGTCGTCCTCGAGGCCGACGGCACGTTCTCCTTCTTCACCAGATCCGGCGGTGGGGAGCAGCAGCACCGGCCGGTGCAGCGGGTGGAATGAAGGGCGGCGATGCCGAGGGTTCCGGGTTAGCCTCGCCATCGTGGTCCGCAGCGTGTACGTCGCGTCGGCCGAGGGCGAGACCGGGAAGGGAGCGGTCGCGCTCGGCGTAGTCGACCTGCTGACCCGCCGGGTCGGCCACGTCGGCGTGTTCCGCCCGATCGTGCGCTCCGGCGACCGGCCCGATTATGTCCTCGAGCTGTTGCTCGACCATGACGGTGTCGACCTGCCATACGACGTGAGTGCCGGCGTGACGTACGACGACGTGCACACCGATCCCGAGGGCGCGATGTCGACGATCGTCGACCGCTACCACGACGCTGCCCGCGACTGCACGGCGATGGTGGTGGTCGGCAGCGACCACACCGACGTCGGCAGCCCCACCGAGTTCTCGTACAACGCCCGGATCGCGGTCAACCTGGGCGCTCCGGTGCTGCTCGTGGTGCCCGGCCAGCGCCGCCAGCCGGCCGAGATCCGCACCTCCGCCGACCTTGCTGCAGCCGAGCTCGCCGCTCAGTACGGACGGTTGCTCGGCATCGTCGCCAACCGGGTCGATCCGGATGCCGTCGACGCCGTGCGCGCGGCCCTCGCCGGAGCCGTTCCCGCATACGCGATCCCCGACGAGCCGCTGCTCACCGCACCGACCGTCGGTGACCTGCTCGAGGCCTGCGACGGCGAGTTGTTCAGCGGCGACCCGGCGATGCTCGGACGGGAAGCCCTTGATGTGCTGGTGGGCGCCATGACGCTGCCCCACGTGCTGGACCGCCTCGTCGACGGCGGCGTCGTCATAATGCCGAGCGATCGCTCCGACGTGCTGTTGGGCGTGCTCATGGCGCACACGTCGCAGACCTTCCCCTCCCTCTCCGGGGTGTTCCTCAACGGCGGGTTCGCGGTGCCGACCCAGGTCCAGCGGCTCGTCGACGGACTCGAATCACGCCTTCCCGTCGTCACCACGACCGGCGACACCTTCACGACCGCAACCCGGCTGGCCGCAGCACAGGGACGGCTGTCCAAGGAGTCTCCACGAAAGGTCGGCACCGCCCTCGCACTGTTCGGGGAGCACGTCGACGGCGACGAACTGCTGGCTCGGCTCGACGTCACGCCTAGCGACGTCGTCACGCCGCTGATGTTCGAGTACGAGCTGGTGGAACGGGCCCGGGGCCAGCGTCGGCGGATCGTCCTGCCCGAAGGTGAGGAGGAGCGCATCCTGCACGCCGCAGACGCTGTCCTGCTCCGGGGCATCGCCGACATCACCCTGCTCGGGCGCCCGGCGACGATCCGGGCCAGGGCCGACCAGTTGGGCTTGGACATCTCGGCCGCTCGGATCGTCGACCCGCACGACGACGAGCTGCGGGAGCAGTTCGCCCTCGAGTACGCCCGGCTGCGGGCCCACAAGGGCGTGACCGTCGATGCCGCCCGCGACGTCGTCGTCGACGTCTCGTACTTCGGCACGATGATGGTCCTGCTCGGACTCGCCGACGGCATGGTGTCCGGCGCTGTGCACACCACCGCGCACACCATCAGGCCAGCCTTCGAGGTCATCAGGACTACGCCCGGCGTGGGCGTCGTGTCCAGCGTCTTCTTCATGTGCCTACGCGACCGCGTCCTCGTCTACGGCGACTGCGCGGTCATCCCGGACCCGACCGCCGAGCAGCTCGCAGATATTGCGATCTCGTCAGCGGCGACGGCGGCGCAGTTCGGCGTCGAGCCCCGCATCGCGATGCTGTCCTACGCGACCGGCGACTCCGGCGAGGGCGCCGACGTCGACAAGGTCCGGACGGCGACTGCGCTGGTGCGCGAACGCCGGCCCGCCCTGTCCGTGGACGGCCCGATCCAGTACGACGCGGCCGTCGACGCGAGCGTCGCACGCACGAAGCTGGCCGGCAGCGAGGTCGCCGGCCGGGCCACCGTCTTCGTGTTCCCGGACCTCAACACCGGCAACAACACTTACAAGGCGGTCCAGCGTTCGGCCGGGGCGGTCGCCATCGGACCGGTGCTGCAGGGACTGCGGAGACCGGTCAACGATCTGTCCCGGGGTGCGCTCGTCCGTGACATCGTCAACACGGTGGCGATCACCGCGCTCCAGGCGGCAGAGAACCACGATGGGTGACCGGTGGCGATGATCAGGCGGCCAGGCGCCTCAGCGCGACCCGAGCCGCAGCACGTCGTCGAGCTGTGCCATGGCAGTCTCCACCACCGGCGCGGGGAACAGGCCGATGCTGTGGACGCCGGCCGCCTCGAGTGCCTCGATGTGGGCGACGGCGTCGTCGACGGTGCCGATCGGGCCGATCTCCTTCCACCACTCCGAAGGCATGGTCGCGAGTCCGCTCACGCCCTGCCGGCCGTAGCGCGCCATCAGGTCGTCAAAGAACGGCAGCACGCGGAGCCCCACGTTCGGGTCCTCGAGCAACGATGCCAGCCAGGGCGCCATCGTCTCGTAGGCGCCGGCCCGATCGTCGTCGACGCAGAGCACCGAGAACACGGCCACGTGGAAACCGTCGGGGTTGCCGCACTGCTCGAGCGCCCAGTGCACGTACGACGGGCTGGCCGGCTCGGCCAGCACGACACCGCCGGCCGCCCTTCCCGCCATGGCCAGGGACTTCGGCCCGCGCACGCCCGCGAGCAGCGGTGGCGGATCTGTGGGGGGCTGGGCGAGTTGCACGTCGTCGAGGTGCACGTGCTGGCCGTGCACCGTCACGCGGTCACCGTCGAGGAGACGCCGGACGGCGACGAGCACCTCCTCGAGCGTGGAGACCGGCGAAGCAGGGCGGGCACCCATCTGTTGCATCCAGGACTGCACCCCGTGCCCGATGCCTGGCAGCACCCGACCCGGAGCAAGCCCGCACAACGTCGCGATCTCCATCGCCGTGACGGCCGGGTTGCGGGCGACTGCGGGCAGGATCCCGATGCCCACCCTCAGCCGCTCGGTCACCGCCAGCGCCGACGCGGCCAGACTCACGCCCGCGGTGTAGAAGCAGTCCTCGATGACCCAGAGTTGGTCGGCTCCGCCGCGCTCGAGGCGCCGAGCGAAGTCGGTGACGAGCGGCGGCGGGAAGGTCCGGTCGAAGCACATTCCGATCTCGGCGCGATTTGCAGGCACGGCGGCACCGTACCGTCGGCCGCGGACAGCGACTCAGGACGGGACGTTGCATGAGCCGCCATGTGCTGGTCCTCAACTGCGGCTCGTCGTCGATCAAGTACCAGCTCGTCGACGTCGCCGACGGTAGCGCCGCCTCCGGTGGGCTGATCGAACGCATCGGCGAGCAGGGCGGGCACCTTCATCACGACGGGCCGGACGGAGAACTCGACCGCGACGAGGCCATCGCGGACCACGAGGCCGGCCTGGCCGCGGTCCTGGCGGCCTTCGTGGAGACGGGAGCCTCGCTGACCGACTACGGCGTCGGCGCGGTCGGACACCGGGTCGTCCACGGCGGCGACCGGTTCGCCGAGCCGGTGCTGATCACCGACGAGGTCGTCGACACCATCGAGGCCGTGTCCGACCTCGCCCCCCTCCACAACCCGGCGAACCTCGCGGGCATCCGGGTGGCGCGCGCGGCGCTGCCCGACATCGCGCATGTCGCGGTGTTCGACACGGCATTCCACCAGACCCTGCCTCCGCACGCGTTCACTTATGCGGTGCCGGAGGTCTGGCGCACCGAGCACGGAGTGCGACGGTACGGCTTCCACGGCACGTCGGTGAAGTATGTCAGCCGGAAGGCGGCCGAGGTGCTCGGACGCGATGCCGGTGACTGCAATCTGGTCGTCCTGCACCTCGGCAACGGCGCCAGCGCCACCGCCGTCGCCGGCGGCTGCAGCGTGGACACATCCATGGGACTCACCCCGCTCGAGGGCCTGGTGATGGGCACCCGGAGCGGCGACATCGACCCGGCGGTTGTGGCGCACCTGATCCGCGTCGCGGGGCTGTCCGCCGAGGACGTCGACGACCAACTCAACCGACACAGCGGGCTTTCAGCCCTCGCCGGTGCGAACGACATGCGCGACGTGCACCGACGCGCAGATTCCGGCGACCAGGCCGCGCTGCTCGCGCTGGAGGTGTACTGCTACCGGGTCCGCAAGTACATCGGCGCCTACCACGCGGTCCTGGGCCGCCTCGACGCCCTCGTGTTCACGGCGGGGGTGGGTGAGAACGACCCCGACGTGCGGGCCCGCTCAGTGGCCGGTCTCGAACCGATGGGCATCCAGGTCGACCCTGCGCGGAACCATTCACCGAACGGTGACGCCCGGACCATCTCACCGGATGGCGCGGCCGTCGCCGTGCTCGTCGTCCCGACCAATGAGGAACTGGAGATCGCCCAGCAAGCGCTCATAGCCGCGGCGCAACCATGAAGCGCACCCTGCAGGACCTCAGTCCACTGAA
>DATHII010000082.1:0-3032 GCA_035316885.1 Jiangellaceae bacterium
CCAATGATCACCGCCATGCTGCCCAGTGTCTGGATCAGGCTGGCGACGACATGGCCGGTGAGCACAGCCGTACGGGAGATCGCCATGGTGCGGAACCGGGCGATGATGCCCTCGTACATGTCCATGGAGACGGAGATCGCCGTGCCCTGGACCGCGGCGGCCACCGTCAGCAAGATGACCCCAGGCACGACGTAGTTAACGTAGTCGGCCCGATCGCCCGACGGGCCACCGAGCCCGGCGCCGAGGGTCTCGCCGAAGACATAGACGAACAGCAGCAGGAAGATGATCGGACCCCCGATCAGGAACAGCGTCAGGGACGGGTAGCGCGCCATCCGCCGCAGGTTGCGTCGCAGCATCGTCCTGGAGTCGCGGGCGGCGTAGGTGACTGTGCTCATCGTGCGCTCTCCTTCTGCTTCTTGATGCGGCTGTCGTCCCTGGCCTCGGCCGGCCGCCCGGTCAGGGCGAGGAAGACGTCGTCCAGGTCGGGCGTGTGAACGCTGAGAGCGTCGACGTCGATCGATGCCGCCTCGAGGTGGTCGAGCACGGCCCGCAGCGAGTCGACGTCGCCGTCGCTGGGCACCTGCAGGGCGAGTGCATCGTCGTCGCGGGTCGAGCCGGCGAAGAGGCGGGCGGCCGCGTCGAGCTCGGCGGGGTCGGCGAACTGCAACCGGATATGGCCTCCGGGGATCAGCCGCTTGAGCTCGTCGGGGGTACCCTCAGCGACCAGCCGGCCGTGGTCGAGGAGGGCGATCCGGTCGGCCAGCCGGTCGGCCTCCTCGAGGTACTGGGTGGTGAGGAAGATCGTCACGCCGTCGGCGACCAGGCCGCGAATGATCTCCCACATGGTGCGGCGGGTACGCGGGTCCAGACCGGCGGTGGGTTCGTCGAGGAAGATGACACGCGGATCGCCAATCAGCGTCATCGCCAAATCGAGCTTGCGCACCATCCCACCGGAGTAGGTGCCCGGCGGCTTTCCGGCCGCGTCGACTAGATCGAACCTGTGCAGCAGCGCGGCCGCCCGGCGCCGTCCCTCGGCCCGGTCCAGGTGATTCAGGTCGGCCATCAGCAGCAGGTTCTCCTCGCCGGTGAGCAGGTTGTCCACCGCGGAGAACTGGCCGGTGACGCCGATCACCTTGCGGACGGAGTCGGGGTCCTTGGCCAGGTCATGGCCGGCGATCCACATCTGGCCGGCGTCTGCGTCGATCAGGGTGGAGAGGATCTGGACGGCGGTGGTCTTGCCGGCACCGTTCGGTCCGAGCAGCGCGAAGACCGTGCCCTCCGCGACGTGCAGGTCGATGCCGTCCAGGACCGTCAGCTCGCCGTACGACTTGCGCAGCCCGCTGGCGACGATCGCCTGTGGTCTGTCGGTTGTCATGCTTCCTCGCTTCGTGACGTCGCAGGGTGGCTGCGACTACATCGGGTGGTCCAGAGCGCGGATACGCTGGCCGTCCCGACCACCGTCGACGATGTCGCTGACAGCGCCGTGAGCGCGCGCTGACACGGCGCTGACACAAGAAACTCGCTCGGCCTACCCCGACTCTCCGGCCTCTTGTCATCTGTCATCGGGTTCTCCCGGCCGTGTTTCTAATCGACGTGCGCCCGGAGCCAGTCCATGGCCGCCGTGGCGGAGTTGAGGACCGATATGTGTCCGTCGTCCGATGACAGCAGCAGTTCTGCCGAGGGGCAGCGGCGCGCGAGCCACTCGCTGTGCGAGCTGGGCACGACCCGGTCCCGGCCACCGTGCAGAAAGAGGACCGGCGCGATCACCTGAGCGGGGTCGAATCCCCACGGGGCTACGTAGGCAAGGTCGTCGTCTATCAGCCCGCCCGGGCCATCCTCCACAGCCGGCCCGACGTCGGCCAGCCAGGACCACTCACCGGAGAGTGCGGCTCGATCTCCCGGCGTGAACTCCGGGTCGTACTCGGCGCCCGACGCCTCGAAGTTGTCGAGCACCAGCAGGACGTCCTTGGCAGCCAAGCGGTCGACCAGAGTGTCAATGAGCTCTCGCCCCGGTTGCTCCCTCATCCCCAGCGCTTGGGTGATCACGGACGTTACCTGCGCGTGGTCTGACAGCGGCGCAAGGTCCACAAAGAAGACGCCGTCGTCGAATCGAGGCAGGAATCGCTCGCCGCCTCGAGGGCCAGCCGGGTCTTGCCTGACCCGCCCGGTCCAGTCAACGTCACCAGTCGGTGGTCAGCGAGCAACTGCACCGCCCGCGCGATCTCGTGTGCCCTGCCCACGAAGCTGGTGAGCTGCAAGGGCAGATTGCTAGGGCGGACGCCCAGAGATCTGATCGGGGGGAAGTCGCTGGGCAGCCCGTCGATGACGAAGTCGGCGAGACGTTCGGAATGGGCGATGTCCTTCAGACGGTGCTCTCCCAAATCGCGCAGAGCCACGCCGTCGGGCAGGTCATGCTGAACCAGGGCTCGGGTTGCCTCAGAGAGGAGTACTTGCCCCCCGTGCGCCGCGACCGCGATCCGGGCGGCCGTGTTGACATCAATCCCGATGTAGTCGTCCCCCCAAGGACCCCCTTGCCCTGTGTGAAGTCCCATGCGAACCCGAACGTCAGAACCGGGGGGCCAGTCGTTCTCGGCCAGCTTCCGCTGGGCAGCGACCGCAGCCCGAACGGCCTCGACCAGGCTCCGAAAGGTCACGAAGAAGGAGTCGCCCTCGGTTCGGACTATGTGGCCATGCTCCACCCCGATCGCGGCGCGGATGATCTCGCCGTGGCGTCCTGCAAGATCCGGTATCCCTCGCCCAGCTCATGCAGGAGCCGGGTGGATCCCTCGAGGTCGGTGAACAGGAACGTGACAGTCCCGGTTGGCGGCCTAGGCATTTGTCGTGATCGTACGGCCCGATGCCCTCGTGCGGTCGTGACGTGGACGGTGGTTCGCGCGTCAGACGGTGATGACGACCTTTCCTCGGGCGTGTCCCTCGTCCATGTACCGGATGGCGTTGGGGGCCTCGGTCAGCGGGTAGGTCCGGTCGATGACCGGTGTGATCTTCCCGGCTTCGATGAGGTCCTTGAGGAC
>DATHII010000083.1:0-3895 GCA_035316885.1 Jiangellaceae bacterium
ACAACGGACGGATCTACAACCTGCGCACGTTGACCCCGAACGGGCGTTACCGCTCCGTCGTCAACCCACAGGGCCAGATCGACTCGGGACCTCAATTCTTCCACGTACAAGCCGCGGGCTCGTGGACCATTTCGATCACATAGCACGCTCGCGCCAGTTCCCCGGATCGGCCCTCCGTGGCCCGTGGCGACGCCATTATGGAACGAAGACGCGGCGGTTCGACGACCACGAGGTGGTGAGCAGCGGCATCGACGTATGCCGGGAGGTGCCGCTCACGTATTCCTGCTCCGGTCACTCTGCGGCCATCAGCAGGCTCATCGAAGTCGTCGTCACCGACGCCGCCGACGGGGTCGCCTGCTGCCCGCCGCTGAGCGCTTCACCACCGACGAAAATAGAGGACGCCGCCGGGTCACGGTCAATCCGAGTGTTAGCCAAGGAGGCGGCCGTTCCCGCCGGCTCAACAACGGCCGCGGGCCGGCTCAGGCCCAAGGCGCGGCTCGAGCCGACGTGACGCGAGTTCGCGTCCTCTATGCGGGCCAGACGGTAGTACCTCGCCTGATAGAGGTGCTGTCAATACCAGTGATGGCCAGCGTGAACTGAAGGTCTTCGGTCAACGTCGGCACCCCCTGGGCGGTGACCCGACCGGGCAGGAACGTGGGGACCGATCCTGGTCGGCGCCTTCGGCGTTGGCCTGATCCTCGGTGGGGTGTTCCTCGCCGATCCGTCGCTCGGCTTCCCGGCCGGTGCTCCCGAGGGCACTCCGGCGGAGTCCAGCTGGCACGCCATCGTGCACAACTTCGCACCTGGGTTGGCCCTGGACGCGGCGATCATCGCCAGCTTCGTGTTCGCCCGCCGCTTCGCCGGACTGGGGCAGCGGGCGTGGGTCGGGTACTGCGCGGTGACCGGTGCGGCGCTGGCGGTCCTGAGCTTCTGGCCGTCGATGGACGGGATGAGCGTGCGGCTGGCCGCCGCGGTCACGCTCGCCTTCGCACTGGTGTCGGTCATCGCGGCCCGGCTGCGGATCGAGGCGCCGGCATGACCGAGCAGCACGGACCAGCATCCGGATCGTCGGTGCTCGCGTGCACAACCTCAAGGACGTGTCGCTGAATCCCGAAGAACAAGATCACCGTCTTCACCGGGGTGTCCGGCTCGGGCAAGTCATCGATCGTCTTCGACACAGTGGCCGTGGAGGCTCGACGCCAGCTGGGCGACACGTTCAGCTGGTTCATCCGCAATCAGCTGCCGTCCTACGAGCGGCCGGACGCCGACGCCATCGAGAACCTGACGACGCCCGTGGTCGTCGACCAGCAACCAGTCAGCGGCAACGCCCGGTCCACCGTCGGGACGATCACCGATATCTACGGCGTGGTCCGGGCGTTGTTCGCGCGCCACGCTGAGCCGACGACGGGGCTCGTCGCCACGTACTCCTTCAACAACACGCAGGGCATGTGCCCGGAGTGTGACGGGTTGGGACGGGCCGTGCACGCCGACCTCGACCGGTTGCTCGACCGAACGAAGTCGTTAGACGGCGGCGCAATCCTGTTCCCTCCGTGGAAGAAGATTGGGAGCCCGGACTGGCAGCAATACGGCAACTCCCCGAACCTCGATCCGACCAAGGCGCTGCAGGACTACTCCGCCGAGGAGTGGGAGACGTTCCTGCACGGCCGTGGGTGGAAGGTAGAGCTGTCCACCCAGAAATTCACCTACCAGGCCGACTACGAGGGCTTCGAGGACCGGTTCGCTCGGTCCTACCTCAAACGCGACCTCAGCTCATTGAGCGAGAAGACCCGCGAGACGGTTCAGCGTTTCGTCACTGACGGAGTCTGTCCCGCGTGCAACGGCGACCGGTTGAACCCCACGGCGTTGGCCAGCCGGATCGACGGCCGCAACATCGCCGACTGGTCCAGGATGCAGGTCTCCGACCTGATCGAGTTGCTCACCACGATCGACGACCCGGCGGCGACTCCGATCGCCGCCGCGGCCCCGGATCGCACTCGAGCGGGTGGCAGCGATCGGGCTCGGCTACCTCAGCCTCGACCGGGCCACCTCGACGCTGTCCGGCGGCGAGGGGCAGCGGCTGAAGCTGGTCCGGCACCTGGGCAGCAGCCTGACCGGGCTGACCTACATCTTCGACGAGCCGAGCATCGGGCTGCACCCGCACGACGTGGGTCGGCTCAACGATCTGCTGCGCGCACTGCGGGACAAGGGCAACACGGTGTTGGTCGTCGACCACGACCCGGACGTCATCGCCATCGCCGACCACGTTGTCGACCTCGGCCCGAAGGCCGGTGTACACGGCGGTGAGATCGTCTTCGAGGGCACGTTCGGACAGCTCCGCGATGCCGACACGCTGACCGGGCGCAGCCTGCGCAGGGCATCCGCGATGAGAGACACCGTCCGCGAGGCGCAGGATCGATCAAGGACGCCGACCTGCACAACCTCAAGAACGTGTCGGTGGACATCCCGGTCGGCGTGTTGACCGCGGTCACCGGCGTCGCAGGCTCGGGCAAGGGCACCCTCATCGCCGACGTGTTCATGGGCGCCTACCCGGAGGCGATCTTCGTGGACCAGTCCCCCATCGCGACGTCGTCGCGCTCTACGCCGGCCACCTACCTCGGTATGATGGACCCGATCCGGCATCTTTTCGCCAAGGCCAACGGCGTCGCAGCGGGCCTGTTCAGCTTCAATTCCACCGGCGCCTGCGAGGAGTGCCAGGGCCGCGGGGTGATCATCACTGAGCTCGCCTACATGGATCCGGTGACCACGCACTGCGAGAGCTGCGGCGGCCGCCGCTTCGCCGAGTCGGTGCTGGCCCACCGGCTGCGCGGCCAGTCCATCGCCGACGTCCTGGAGATGCCGGCCGAGCAGGCCGTCGAGTTCTTCACCGAGCCCGCGCTGGCCGAAAAGCTGCGCACGCTCGTCGAGGTCGGTCTCGGCTACCTAACCCTCGGGCAACCGCTGAGCACGCTGTCGGGCGGCGAGCGGCAACGCCTGAAACTGGCGACCGAGCTGCACCGGACAAGCAGCGTCTACATACTCGACGAGCCCACCACCGGCCTTCACATGTCGGACGTGGACACGCTGCTCGCCCTGCTCAACCGGCTCGTCGACAACGGCAACACGGTCATGGTCATCGAGCACAACCTCGACGTCATCCAGCAGGCCGACTGGATCATCGACCTCGGACCTGACGCTGGTCGTGCCGGCGGCGAGATCGTGTTCAGCGGAGTGCCCCGGGAACTGCTCGGCCACGACGACTCGCGCACCGGGAAGTACCTGCGGCATCGGCAACCGGCGGGCGCGGTGTGACAGCGGAGCCAACGCTGCTACGGAGACCTGGCGGTGTGGTCACCGCTGGATCTCGCCGCCGGAGGACTACGAGGAGGCCCGGCGGCGTTGCCCTGTTCGTCCCGGACGAGACGATAGGGACCTTCGAACCGGTCACCCTGGTCGCCACGATTTCGTGTCACGAATGATGTCACGAGGGCAAGGGACTCTGTGGCGTGCCTGGGTTCCATGCGGCACAAGTCGTAGATGAGATCGTGGCGGTGGTCCGACACGTACAGGACGCCTGTAATACTCGCATGATATTGTGTGAGTATTGCAGGTGTGGTTGTTCGTGATGGCCGCGAGTCAGGCTTGGGTTCCTCTGAAGGGAGCATCCCCGTGAGGTCCGCGCCGCCGCCGCTCTTTCCGCTGTTGCGGTCCGAACTGCAGGCACGGATTCTGGTGCGGGCTTTCCTTGGTGGCGGGGAGGAGTCGGTTGCCGAGCTCGCGGCGGCGATCGGTGCGGACCCGGGGAATACGGCGCGTGAGGTGACGCGGCTGGAGCAGGGTGGCGTGCTGGTCAGTCGGCGGGTGGGGCGTACGAAGCTGGTGAGGGCGAACGTGGCCG
>DATHII010000084.1:0-3385 GCA_035316885.1 Jiangellaceae bacterium
TGCTGCATCCCGTGTCCGACCTGGCGACGGCCAAGGCGGTGTACGCCGCCCTGCTCGGCGTCCCGCCGCAGACCGACGGGTCCTACTACGTCGGCTTCGAGGCCGAGGGCCAGCACATCGGGCTGGTGCCGGGCGGTGGACCGCAGGGCATGACCTCACCGGTGGCCTACTGGCACGTGCCGGACATCGAGGCGAAGCTGGCCGATGTGACCGCCGCGGGTGCCACCGTGAAGGAGCCCGCGCACGACGTCGGTGGCGGCCGCCTGGTGGCCACCGTCACCGACCCCGACGGCAACGTCCTCGGGCTGCTTCAGGACCGATAAGTGCCGATCCCCGCTCCCGTGCTCAGCTCGTCGCGACACCGAGCATCGGCTCACCCACGACAAAGACTCTGGGTGGTCAGTGCCTCGGCGGACGGTGCGCCGTACCTCGTGCCGCTGTCCTTCGACTGGGACGGCGCGGCGCCGGTGATGGCCACGCCGACGGACAGCCCGACCGGCCGGAACCCGGCCGCCACCCGCGCCGTTCGGCTGGGGCTAGGCCATACGCGCGACGTGTCCATGATCGAGGGCGAAGTCGAGGTTCTCGAGATCGACGCGCTGCCGCAGGAGCGGGGTGACCGGTCGTCGCGCACACCGGCTTCGACGCAGTTTCGGCGGAGCCGCCGCCGCGGCGGCTGCCTAGCATGAGGGTCGTCCCCATCAAGACTCGCAGGGGAGGAAACCTGCAATGAAGGACACGCAGAAGTCCGCCAAGAGCACCGCGGCGACCGACAAGAAGTTCGAGGGATTCACGGACGAGGAACGAGGCGCGATGAAGGAGCGCGCCCAAGAGCTGAAGGCGGACGCGCGCCGCGGCCCGCGCGGGAAAAAGGCGGACGAGGAAAGCGCCGTGCTCGCGAAGATCGCCGAGATGCCGGAACCGGATCGCGCCATGGCCGAGCGGCTCCATGCTGTCATCAAAGCCAGCGCGCCAGCCCTATCGCCGAAACTCTGGTACGGGATGCCCGCGTATGCCAAGGACGGCAAGGTCGTCTGCTTCTTCCAAAGCGCGCAGAAGTTCAACACGAGGTACGCGGCGTTCGGCTTCAACGACACGGCGAACCTCGACGAAGGCGCCATGTGGCCGACCGCCTTCGCACTGAAGGAGTTGACCGCCGCCGCCGAGGCAAGGATTGGCGCGCTCGTGAAGAAAGCGGTGAGCTGAGGAATGAGCAAGCCACTGGGCCCGCCCTAGGCGGGACGGCCCGAGCGGTCCGGCCTGGCTTCTAGTACGACCAAATGGACGTCAAACCCAGGCTTGGCGCGAGGTGAACGAGATGCCCGACCGCGAGCTGATGCGCGCCGGCCGCTGTTTGGTCCGACACCGCCGATCAGGTAGACAGCGGGCCGTTGCCGCGACCGCGCCGACGAAGGAGAACTAGACGTACTGCTCGAAGCTGGTCAGATCGAGCCAGGCGACGCCGACGGAGACCGCGAAGGCGGCCCCGCGTAACAGATGGAGACACGATGAGCATGGTCACGAGGACGGACACGCAGTCGCCTGCGCTGCACGCTGCTGACAGCCACGATCTGATCCGCGTGCACGGCGCGCGCGTGAACAACCTCAAGGACGTCAGCATCGAGATCGCGAAGCGCCGGCTGACGGTGTTCACCGGCGTCTCCGGCTCGGGCAAGAGCTCGCTGGTGTTCGGCACGATCGCCGCGGAGTCGCAGCGGCTGATCAACGAGACCTACAGCGCCTTCGTGCAGGGGTTCATGCCGACGCTGGCGCGGCCCGAGGTCGACGTACTCGAAGGGCTGACGACCGCGATCCTCGTCGACCAGGAGCGGATGGGCTCGAACCCACGCTCCACTGTCGGCACCGTCACCGACGCCAACGCGATGCTGCGCATCCTCTTCAGCCGGCTCGGGCAGCCGCACATCGGCTCGCCCAACGCGTACTCGTTCAACGTCCCCTCGGTGAAGGCCAGCGGTGCGATCACCATCGAGCGCGGCGCCGGCAAGACGAAGACCGAGAAGGCGACTTTCACCCGTCTCGGCGGCATGTGTCCGCGCTGCGAGGGCATGGGCTCGGTCACCGACTTCGACATGGCTGCGCTGTACGACGACAGCTTGTCGCTCAACGAGGGCGCGCTCACGATCCCCGGCTACAGCATGGACGGCTGGTACGGCCGCATATTCCGCGGCTGCGGCTTCTTCGATCCGGACAAGCCGATCCGCAAGTACACCAAGAAGGAACTGCACGACCTGCTCCACAAGGAGCCGACCAAGATCAAGGTCGACGGGATCAACCTGACGTACGAGGGGCTTGTCCCGAGGATCCAGAAGTCGTTCCTGTCCAAGGACGTCGACGCGCTGCAGCCGCACATCCGCGCCTTCGTGGAGCGGGCGGTGACGTTCACGACCTGTCCCGAGTGCGACGGCACCCGACTCAGCAAGGAAGCCCGGTCGTCGAAGATCAAGGGGAAGAACATCGCCGACGTCTGCTCGATGCAGATCAGCGACCTGGCCGACTGGGTCAGGGGCCTCGACGAACCGTCGGTGGCGCCGCTGCTCACCGGGCTGCAACACTCCCTCGACTCGTTCGCGGAGATCGGGTTGGGATACCTCTCACTGGACCGGCCGTCGGGCACCCTGTCCGGGGGTGAGGCACAGCGCACCAAGATGATCCGCCACCTCGGCTCGTCGCTCACCGACGTCACCTACGTCTTCGACGAGCCCACGATCGGCCTGCACCCCCATGACATCGAGCGGATGAACGACCTGCTGCTGCAGTTGCGGGACAAGGGCAACACCGTGCTCGTCGTGGAGCACAAGCCCGAAACCATCGCGATCGCCGACCACGTCGTCGACCTCGGCCCCGGCGCCGGCACGGAGGGCGGCACCGTCTGCTTCGAGGGCACCGTGGAGGGGCTGCGGGGGAGTGTCACCACGACCGGCCGCCATCTCGACGACCGGGCCGCCCTCAAAGAGACGGTGCGTTCGTCGTCCGGCACGCTGGACATCCGCGGCGCGTCGACGCACAACCTCCAAGACGTGGACGTCGACATCCCGCTCGGGGTGCTCTGCGTGGTCACGGGCGTCGCCGGCTCCGGCAAGAGCTCGCTGATCCACGGCTCGGTCTCCGGCCGCGACGGCGTGGTGGTGATCGACCAGGGTGCGATCCGCGGTTCGCGACGGAGCAACCCGGCGACGTACACCGGACTGCTCGACCCGATCCGCAAGGCGTTCGCGAAGGCCAACGGCGTGAAGCCGGCGCTGTTCAGCTCCAACTCCGAGGGCGCCTGCCCCACCTGCAACGGCGCCGGCGTCATCTACACGGACCTGGGCGTCATGGCCACCGTCGAATCCACCTGCGAGGAGTGCGAGGGGAAGCGGTTCCA
>DATHII010000085.1:0-8983 GCA_035316885.1 Jiangellaceae bacterium
ACGGCCGTCATCGAGCACGGCGTCGTCGATCCCGGTTACCGGTACACCGGCGAGCTGGAGTCACTCACCGCTGTCGTGAACGAGCCCGTGCGGCGCTGGCGCGTCGCCGGCACGGACCTGCTGCTGGCGATGTCGCAGTCCGTGCCCGTCGAGGTCTACGGCATGGGCCTCGACGCGCTGGTCGAGCGGGCACCGCAGTGCGCCGGCAAGGTGCACGACCTGCCGCAACACCGCCTGCACGACCGGATCGGCCACCACCGTGCCTACCTTCATCCCTACCGCTGGACCAGCCTCGGCCTGGCGCTGATCGAGGCCATGACACTGGGCATGCCCGTGCTCGGTCTGCCGACCACGGCGGCGCCCGAGGCCGTTCCCGAATCAGCCGGCGTTCTCAGCAGTGACCTGGATGTGCTCCGACGCACGGCCCGCCGGTGGACCAACGAGCCCGACGAGGCGCGTGAATGTGGACGTGCCGCCCGCCGGCACGCCCTCGGCCGGTTCGGGCTGCGCCGGTTCCTCGACGACTGGGACGCACTGCTCAAGGAGGTGACCCGATGAGGATCGCGATGGTGTCCGAGCACGCAAGCCCGTTGGCGACGCTCGGGGGCGTCGACGCCGGCGGACAGAACGTGCACGTCGCGGCGTTGGCCACAGCCCTGGCGGGCAGGGGTCACGAAGTGGTCGTCTACACCCGGCGAGACAGTTGGGACCTGCGTACCCGCGTGCGCATGACCGACGGCGTCGACGTCGTCCACGTGCCCGCCGGTCCACCTCGTCCGGTGCCGAAGGACGAGCTTGCGCCGTATATGCGTGACTTCGGCCGTTGGATGGCCCGGGCCTGGACGACGGGTCCACTACCGGACGTCGTCCATTCGCACTTCTGGATGTCCGGGCTCGCCGCCGCCCAGGCAGCCCGGATCGTCGGCATCCCAGTCGTGCACACCTTCCACGCCCTCGGCACGGTCAAGCGGCGGTTCCAGGGTGCGCGCGACACCAGCCCGGACGACCGGATCGACCTCGAGAGGTCACTCGTCGGCGAGGTCGACCTGGTCATCTCCACCTCGCACGACGAGATCTCCGAACTGTCCCGGATGGAAGCCGACCTGGAGCGCACCCGGGTCGTGCCCTGTGGTGTCGACCTCGAGCTCTTCACACCGGATGGTCCGGCATGGCCACGAGGCGCGCGTAGGCGGCTGGTCTGCATCGGCCGACTGGTCGAGCGCAAGGGTGTCGACACCGTGGTCGAGGCGCTCACCTGGCTGCCGGACGCCGAACTCGTCGTGGCCGGCGGACCCGGGGCGGAGGAGCTGACCGATGACCCGGAGGCGCGGCGGCTCAGGTCCGTCGCCAGCGATCTCGCCGTCGACGACCGGCTGGAGCTGGTCGGCCGCGTGGACCACGCCGACATCCCCGCGCTGCTCCGCTCGGCCGATGTCGTCGCGGCCACGCCGTGGTACGAGCCGTTCGGGATCGTGCCGGTGGAGGCGATGGCCTGCGGTCGCCCGGTCGTGGGCAGCGCGGTCGGCGGGTTGCTGGACACCGTGGCGGACGGGATCACGGGCCTGCTCGTACCGCCACACGACGCGGCGGCCGTCGCCGCTGCTGTCCGCTACCTGCTCGACGACCCGGAACTGTACGCGCGGTTCGGCCGCGCGGCGCGCACACGGGCCGTCGCCCGCTTCGGCTGGAACCGGGTGGCGCACCAGACGGAGCGCGCTTACCTCGACGTTGTGAGATCGCGGCGTATCCCGACGGGAGCAGCGGTATGAGCTCCGAGGTCTGGCTGATGAGGCACGTCACCGAGCTGTCGTGGGCGCTGGATGCGCTGAAACGGGACGCCGGGGTGGTCGAGTCGTGGGGGCGGCGGCTGGCCGAGATCCTCGACAACGGCGGGCGGCTGATGGCGGCCGGCAACGGCGGCAGCGCCGCCGAGGCCCAGCACCTCACCGCAGAGCTCGTGGGGCGGTTCGTCGGCGAGCGTCGGCCGCTGTCGGCGCTGTGTCTCTCGGCCGAGACCTCGAGCCTGACCGCGATCGTCAACGACTACGGCGCTGACGAGGTCTTCGCCCGCCAGGTGCAAGCACACGGGCGGCCGGGCGACGTCCTCGTCCTGTTGTCGAGCAGTGGGCGAAGCCCGAACCTGCTCAGGGCTGCCGAACGGGCCCGGGCTGTAGGAGTGCACGTGTGGGCGATGACCGGCGACCGGCCCAACCCGCTGGCCAGCCGGGCCGACGAGGCGCTCGCGGTGCGCGCTCGGACCACGGCCGTCGTGCAGGAGGTGCACCTTGCTGCGGTGCACGCGCTGTGCGCCGCCGTCGACGCCCATCTTCCGATCGTGGCCGCAGCAGGTGACCGAGTGTTGGACCGGCAGGTGCCGGCATGAGTCCACGGATCGTCGTCCTGGGCGACGTCGTGCTCGACCGGGACATCCTCGGACGCGCCGAGCGGGTGTGTCCCGATGCCCCGGTGCCGGTCGTCGATGTCGACAGCGTCCATGAGAGCCCCGGCGCCGCGGGCCTGGCGGCACTCTTGTGCTGCGCGCCCGGGGTGGACGTCGGCATGGTCGCCCCGGTGGCCGACGATCCCGAGGGTCGCCGGCTCGCCCGCATGCTGCGTCGGGAACTCGATCTGCTACCGATACCGCACCAGGGCGCGACCCGCCGCAAGACGCGAGTGCGCAGCGCCGGTCAGTCGTTGGTCCGGCTGGATTCGGGAGGCCCCGGTTTCCCGTTGGAACCACCGCTGTCCGCGGTCCGCGACATCCTGGCCGGCGCCGAGGTCGTGCTCGTCTCGGACTATGGGGCGGGTGTGACCCGCGAACCCGGTCTGCGCGACCTGTTGACCGATGTGGCGCGCCGGTCGGTGCTGGTGTGGGACCCGCACCCACTGGGTGGCGCTCCGGTTCCGGGATGCGCGCTGGTCACTCCGAACCTGGGGGAGGCACTGGCCGCCGTACGGTCCGGCGACGACGACCTCGGCCCGGCCCCGCCACCGGAAGCCGTCGCCGCTAGTCTTCGTCGTGCGTGGCAGGCGCGGGCCGTGGCCGTCACCGCCGGTGGCGGCGGCGCCTTCCTTGCCACGTCCGGCAGCGAACCGCTGTTCGTGCCCGCACAGGAGGTCACGAAAGGCGATCCGTGCGGGGCCGGTGACCGGTTCGCCGCGACTGCCTCCGTCTCCCTGGCGCGGGGGGCCGTCCTGTCCGAGGCGGTCGTCGACGCCGTGGCCGAGGCGTCGGCGTGGGTGGGTGCCAGCGGGACCGAGGGCTTTCGCAACCGCAGCACCGACCGAGCCACCACGCCACCGGACAAGGGGCGGATCGACGAGGTCGTCTCTCGGGTCCGTGCGCGCGGCGGCTCGCTCGTCGCCACCGGTGGCTGCTTCGACATCCTGCACGCAGGACATGTCGCGTGCCTGGCAGCCGCACGCCGTCTCGGCGACGCGCTGGTCGTCCTGGTCAACTCCGACGAGTCCGTGCGCCGACTGAAGGGGCCGGGCCGGCCGGCCGTGCCCGCTGCCGACCGGGTGCGCGTGCTCGAGGCGTTGTCCAGCGTCGATGCGGTGGCCGTCTTCGAGGAGGACGACCCGCGCGCGGCGCTCGACCGGCTCCGACCCGACGTGTGGGCCAAGGGCGGCGACTACGGGGCGGTGGCGCTTCCGGAGGCCGATCTCGTCCGCGGCTGGGGCGGCCGGGTGGTCGTGTTGCCCTTCGCGAGCGGACGTTCCACCACGTCCATCCTGGCGCGTTCGATGGCCGGGAGTTCCACTCCCCAGGAGGTTCGATGATCCCGCCGCAACTCGGCACAGTGTTCGTGACCGGAGGTTCCAGCGGACTGGGTGCGGCGGTCGCCGCAGCGGTGGCCAAAGGCGGAGGTACACCTGCTGTGGTCGACCTGGTTCCGCCTTCGTCGGACATCGCTCACACGCTCGCCGACCTGGCAGAGTCGGCAGCGGCGGCGCGTGCCGTCGACGAGTTGGTCTCCCAGGTCGGTCCTCCCTCCGCAGTCGTGACGGCGGCCGGCATCGACGCGTGTGGTCCGCTCGGGGCGGTCGAGGTCGAAGCCTGGGAAAAGGTGGTGCGGGTCAACCTGCTCGGCACTGCCGCGGTGGTCCGGGCCTGCCTGCCCCATCTCCTGCAGAGTCGAGGAAGGGTCGTGACCGTGGCTTCGACGCTGGGGCTCAAGGCCGTGAGCGACGCCACGGCGTACTGCGCGTCGAAGTTCGGCGTCGTCGGGTTCACCAGGGCACTGGCGGCCGAGCTGGCCGGGCGGGTAGGTGTCACTCTGCTGATCCCCGGCGGGATGCGGACCGCGTTCTTCGACGGGCGCGCCGAACAGTACCGACCCGGGCCCGATGCCGATCTCAGTGACCCCGACGATGTCGCGCAGGTGGTGCTCGACGTCCTGCGCCAGCCCGTGGGCTGCGAGATCCGCGAACTCGTGGTCGGCTCATCGACCGAGCCGTCCTGGCCGTGAGACCGACCGTCCTGGTGCTTCGCGCGCTGGGGCTCGGCGACGCGGTCAGCGGTGTGGCCGCCTTGCGTGGCGTGCGCCGCGCATGGCCGTCAGGCCGGCTGGTCCTGGCCGCACCGGAGGCGACCGGCGGCTGGTTACGTCGGCTCCGGCTCGTGGACGAGGTCCTGCCGACCACAGGGCTGGCACCACTGGACTGGTCCGGCAGCGGCGGCCCGGCCATTGCCGTGAACCTGCACGGACGAGGGCCGCGCAGCCACCAGACACTGCAGGCCACCCGCCCAGGCCGGCTGGTCGCCTTCCGCTGCCCGGAGGCCGGGCACGACGACGGCCTGGCCTGGAGACAGGACGAGCACGAGGTCGAGCGGTGGTGCCGGCTCGTCCGAACTGCCGGTGGAGCCTGCGGTCCCGAGGACCTGCGCCTGCCCCGACGCGGCCCCCGTGGCCGGTACGTCGTGGTCCATCCCGGGGCGGCGGCAGCTTCGAGGAGGTGGCCGACCGAACGATGGACATCCGTCGTGGACGCGCTGGTCCGCCGCGACGTCGAGGTCGTCGTCACCGGGACGACAGGAGAGCGTGAGCTCTGTGCTCGCGTCGCATCGGGTGGCGCACGCGATGCGTCCGGGGCACTCGATCTCAACGACCTCGCCGACCTGGTGGCAGGCGCGATGCTGGTGCTGTGCGCCGACACCGGCATGGGTCACCTGGCCACTGCGTACGCGACGCCGTCGGTCCTGCTGTTCGGCCCCACGCCGCCGGGATGGTGGGGCCCCGCGATCGACCCGGATCTGCACGTCGTCCTGTGGCACGGCGGTTCGTCGGCGACGTTCGTCGGCGACCCGCACGCGTCGGCGCTCGACCCCGTTCTAGACCGGATCGGGATCGGCGAGGTGCTGGATGCGGTGGACCACGTGCTGGGTGACGCGGCATCACGCCGCCAGGCGTGAAACCTTCGGGAGATCATCGAACTGCCTCGGATCGACCATCATCGGCTAGCGTGACTGGCTCATTGGCGAGGAGCTCGGCTCGGCCGCCTCGCAGGTACGCCTCATCGACATGAGTCGAGACGGGCGCAATCCCGGACGGATCATTCCGGGCATCTTTGCGTGCGTTCTCCGACGCGTACGCCGACACCCATGTGCGCATCGTCGGCAAACCGGTGTGGCCTTGTCGCTCGGCGGGAGTACCCGGCGTGTGCCCAGCACGAGGCCTTGATCAACCACGCATTCGACGGTCTGGACGTCGCGATCGTCTGTCCCTACGACGCCGCCGCAATTGTCGCGTTCGGCATCGAGGACCTGGGCCAGGCTCGCGCCTTCGCCGTCGGGCACGCATCGCGCGTTGGGCCGCCTAGTGAGCGGCTCGAGGACGTGGCGCTCGCCGCCGGCGAGCTGGCGATCAACAGCATCCGGCACGTCGGGCGGATCCCAGCCGCTTCCGGGCAGGTCGGCGGCTACGGCCTGCTGATCGTCAACGACCTGGCCAGTCTGGTCCGCACGCATACCGGGCCGGCCGGGACCGCGATCCGGCTGCACTTCCTCTTGCCCTAGTAATCACCGACCGGGCACGACGGTCTACCGAAATTTCTTTCGACTGCGGCCGCATAGGTCGCGATTCGCTGGGTATCCGGTGGGTCTAGTTGCCCACACGAGGAGGCCACGATGACAACACCAACGGGGGCCGGCACCCCTGACATGCCGAGACGAGCAAGCACCACCACGGCGGCCGGAGAAGACTCCGGAACGGTGAAGCAGGCCGCCGGCACCGCCACCGAGGAAGCCGGGCGTGTCGTCGATGTGGCGAAGGGCCAGGCGCAGGAGGTTGTGTCCGAGATCGGTGCGCAAGCCCGAGACCTGGTCGGCGAGTTGAAGACCCAGGTCCACGACCAGTCGATCAGCCAACGGGATCGCCTGGCGGACAACGTGCGCCGGTTCGGCGACGACCTGGAAAGCATGAGGCAGTCGACCGCCAGTTCCGGGCTCGCGACCGATCTGACCGGAATGCTGGCGACCCGGGCGCGGGAGGTCTCGACTTACCTGGGCGAACACGAGCCCGGTGACCTGATCGAGGAGCTCCGGCGGTTCGCCAGACGGCGTCCCGGAGTCTTCCTCTTGGGTGCCGCCGTCGCGGGTGTCGTCGCCGGTCGCCTGACCCGCGGCGCGGCGAGCAGCGACTCGAGGTCGTCGAGTGGTTCCACGGGCCGGTACCGGGTGAGCCCGGACAGATCCACGTCCTCGCCGTCGGCGAGCAGGCCGTTGCAGGGCACGTCGCACGACGCCGTGGTCGGTGGATCCGGCGTGACGGTTGGGAGCCTGGGCACCCAGACCGCCAACACCGCCTCGCGCGGCCAGAGGCGGGCTGCGTCGTCGGCAAGCACCTCCAGCGGGCTGCGTCCGGACGAGCCGCTACTCGGTGAAGAGGGGCGTCGATGACCACGCCGTCGATGCCCGGTCCGACCGATAGGGACGCGCGTCCCGATGTCGAGGACCGGTCGCTGGGCGACATCGTCGGAGAGATCGCCGAGGACCTCAGCCGGCTCGTTCGCCAGGAGATCGACCTGGCCAAGACCGAGGCCAAGCAGGAGGTGACCAAGCTCGGCAAGGGTGCGGGCATGCTCGGCGGCGCCGGCCTCGCCGGTCACCTTCTTCTGCTGTTCGGGTCGGTCGCTCTCATGCTGGTCCTGGGCCGGGTCATGCCACTCGATCTCGCCGCGTTGATCGTCGCCGTGATCTGGGCGATCGTCGCCGCGGTGCTGGCCGCCACGGGTCGGCGTCAGCTCAAGTCGTTCGACCCCAAGCTCGAGACCACCACACAGACGCTGAAGGAGGATGTGCAATGGGCGAAGACACTCAAGGACTGAAACGAGACATCGAGGACACCCGGGGAGAGCTCACACGCGACGTCGACGCTCTGGCTGAGAAGGTCAGCCCGAGCCGCATCGTCGGCCGAAGCATGGAGCGCACGAGGGGGCAGCTGTCGAATGTGAAGGACCGGGTGATGGGGACCGCACAGGACGCCGCCGGCTCGGTCGGGGAAGGCGCCTCCTCCGCTGGTGAGACCGTGACCAGTACTGCGTCGGATGCGGCGGGAATCGTCAAGGAGAAGACGCAAGGGAACCCGCTAGCAGCCGGCCTGATCGTCTTCGGCGCCGGATGGCTGGTCTCGTCGCTGCTGCCGGCCAGCCAGAAGGAGGCGGGGTTGGCGTCCAAGGCCGTCGACACCGCCAAGGAGTACGGACAGCCGCTTGCGCGAGAGGCGGCCGATGTCGGCGGTGAGATCGGCCAGGGCATGAAGAGCCGGGCTCAAGAAGCCGTCGAGTCGGTGAAATCGACCGCCGCCGAGGCCGCCTCGACGGTAACGGACGAAGGTCGCTCATCTGCGTCAACCGTGGCCGGCGAGGTCAAGTCCAGTTAGCTGACCCGAGACGTTACGGCGCCCAGTCCCTCGGGGGGACTGGGCGCCGTGACGTCGGCCTAGAGCTCCGGTCCTCATCGGCTGCATGCGGCCGGCGCGACGGTTCCCTCATCGCCAGGGATCGAGTCGGCCTTCACCGCACCGCGCTGACCGAGCGGGCGCGGTTCGCCCTTGGTTGTGTCCTTGATGGTCTGCTGCTCCATCTCGGCGTTGACCTCCGCGCCGAGCAGCGTCGCATAGGCGCCCAACCACAGCCACAGGAGCAGGACGATCACGCCGGCAAGCGATCCATAGGTCTTGCCATAAGAGGCGAAGTTGTCGACGTAGACCGAGAAGCCGATCGACGCTACGACCCACAGGACGGTGGCCACGATGGCCCCGAACGACAGCCACCGGAACTTCGGCGCGTCCCGGTCCGGCGCCCACCGGTACAGCAGTGCGAGGGCTATCAGCACCACAACCACGAGCCCGAGCCAGCGCCCGACGTCGGCGACAGCTTCGACCCAGCCCGGCACGTCGAGGGCATCCAGGACCACGGGAATCGCCGCGACGAGTGCCACGGCGACGATCACGAACACGATCGCGCCCACCGTCATGCCGAGCGCCAGCGCCCTGCTCTTGACGAAGCCGCGCTTCTCCTTCTCGTCGTACGCGACGTTCACGGCGGTGATCAAGTTGCTGATGCCGCCGGATGCAGACCACAGTGCGAACCCCAGAGCGATCACGAGCCCGACACTCAGCGACCGCTCGGACGCGTTGGCCAACGTCGTCATCTGTTCGGACAGCAAGTCCTCGGCGCTGCTCGGCAGCGCCGACCCGAACGACTCGACCTGGTCTGCTACCTCATCGGCATCGCTGACCAGGCCGTAGATCATGACGATGGCGATCAGCGTCGGGACGAGTGCGAGGAACGCGTAGAAGGCGACTCCTGCGGACAGCAGCGGCACGCTATCCTCTTTCGACTCCTTCCAGGCACGTTTGACGATCTGGAACCACCCAGGACGAGGGATCTCACTCGGGCGGTCTGCCTCAACGCCGGGAACGGTCTGCGGATCGGGGTTCATACGCCGCACCTACCCGATATCCCGAGGCGTACGCCG
>DATHII010000086.1:0-3416 GCA_035316885.1 Jiangellaceae bacterium
GCGCCGACCGTGGACAGCATGGCTGCGATGTAGAGCGTGGCCAGCAGCGCGCGGTAGAGGGCCTCTGCCATGCCGACGCTCGTGCCGGAGAGCAGCGTCACGTCACCGGCGGGGAACAGCACCACGCCGGCGAGGATGCCCACTCCGACCACTGTCACGGCACATGCCAGCGCGAACGCGGCGACACTGGCGTACTTCACGGCGAGCAGGCGGGTCCGCCCCGCCGGCACGACGAGCAGGTTTCGCAGCGACCCGGTGCTGGCCTCGCCGGCCACGGACTCGCCCGCCACGACCGACACCGCCAGCGGAAGGAACAGCGGCAGCGCGACCAACACTGAGGCGAGCCCGAGGAACAACCCGTTCTGGGTGACCTGGCCCAGGAACGGCGGTCCCTCGCCGGGCGCCGGCGCAGCAGCGCGGATGACGATGCCCAGCAGAACCGGGCCGGCAGCCAGCACGGCAAGCATCGCAAGGTTGCGGCGCCGCCTGAACACCAGAGCGAGCTCGGATCGCAACAACCGGCTGCTGACCCGGCGCGCGGGTACGGCGACCGCACCCTGTGGGCCCGTCACGTCGAGGGCGAGCTCACTCGTCGACATCAAAACCCTCACCGGTGAGCTCGACGAACAACTCCTCGAGGTCGGGTTGCTCGATGACGATCTGCCGGACCGGCACACCGGCTCGGACCAGCGCCTCGGTGATGTCCTCGCTGGCCACGGAGCCCAGCTCGGCGACGACGCCGCCCACGAGGATGTCCGGTTCGGGCGTGCCGAGCTGGTGCAGAACAGCGGCGGCTGCGGCCGGACGAGTGGTGTCCACCCGCACCCGCGTGCCGGACGCCGCGCGCAGGGCGTGCAGCGAGCCGGAGAACACCAGCCGTCCATGGCTCATGACACCGACGTGGCTGCACACCTGTTCCACCTCGGGGAGCAGGTGCGAGGACAGGAACACGGTGGTGCCTCCCGCGCCGACGTCGCGCACGATCGCGCGTACCTCGCGGGTGCCCTGCGGGTCGAGCCCGTTGGTGGGCTCGTCGAGGACGAGCAGCTCACGGGGGCGGATGAGGGCTGCGGCCAGGCCGAGGCGCTGCCGCATCCCCATCGAGTAGGCGCGGTAGCGCTTGGCGGCGGCCGCGGCCAGCCCGACCCGCTCGAGCGCGTCGCCGACCCGCTGCCGCGCACCCGACGCCGTAACCGTCCGGTCGGCGGCGTCGAGGCGCAGCAGGTTGTCGCGACCGGACAGGTACGGGTGGAACGCAGGCCCCTCCACCAGTGCACCCACGCGAGGAAGTACGCCCGCCGAGGCATCGGGCATCGGCCGCCCGAGCAGGTCGATCTCGCCGCTGGTCGGCGCGATGAGGCCGAGCAGCATCCGGATCGTGGTCGTCTTGCCCGACCCGTTGGGCCCGAGGAACCCGAACACCGAGCCTGCGGGCACGTCGAGGTCCAGCGAGTCGACCGCGACCTGTCCGCCGGGGAAGCGCTTGGTGAGGCCTCGGGTGTTGATGGCCGCGTCGACCGTCGGCTCCGGTGTACCGCCGCGACGGACGTCGTCGACGAGTTGGACGTCGGTCACGAGTCCAGGCCTTCCGCGGCCTGCTCGAGGACCTCGGGCGTCACCGCGCCGACGAGCAGCCGTCCGTCGTCGAGCAGCAGTGCGGAGAGCAGGTCGGTCTCGAGCAACCGGCCGGACCCGTAGGACCCGCTGACCGTCGACGCCGATCCGAGCAGAGCATCCAGTACACCGGTCTCCTCGGACTCCGGCAGGCTCACGTCGGAGATCACGGCGACCGAGGTCCAGCCGTCACCGAGCACCGTTGGTGGGCTCGCTTCGACCGGCGACTTCTCGTCCCCGGACATCGCGTCGTGGTCCCCGCGGAGGCCGGAGAGATCGTGCTCCTCGACGGTGGCACCCGGAGGCGGGTTGAAGCGGAAGACGTCGTCGGACGGCTCACCGAAGGTCACCGACGTGAACCCCACCTCGAAGGCGGGCTCGTCGGCACCGTCGGCGTTCACCTGGACCCGCAGGGGCATCGACGTGTCGCTGTCGACGGCGAGCCTGACGTCCTCGACCAGGGAGCCGTCGTCGCGTGGAGTCAGGACGAGCTCGTAGGCGGCCCGTCCCGCCACCTCGGCGGTGCCGTCGACGGTGACCTCCGTGCTCGGGTCGACGGCGGCCAGCAGCGCTTCGGCGGCGACCTGCGGCGAGACCGCCTCCGGGATCCGTGCCGCGTCGTCGTTCCCGTCGCGGGACGGGACGACGGCGTGCTCGGCCGTGTTCGTCGAGCTGGACCAGACCCAGACGTCGTCGCCGTCGCGGATGATGTTGGTCTCGTCGAGGTTTCCGGTCAGCGCGAACCGTGCCTGGTCGGGTGAGGAGTACCAGATCCGCGCGGTATGCGAGCCGGTGAGCAGGGCGATCGGACCGACGCCTTGGGTGACGGCTTCGGGCAGGTCGGGCAGGCCGAGACGGGAGGTCTGTACGACCGTCCCGGAGAAGGGCTGCTCAGAGCCGGCGACAGAGGCCAGCAAGTCTGCCGCGGTGCGGTCGGGCAGGTCCGGCGACGAAGCGCCGGCCATGATCGAGCCGAATCCGATCGCGGCTCCGACCGCGGTGACCGCGACGACGGGCACAGCCCACCGGCTCGCTCGGGAACGCAGGACCGATGGCATCGGGACTCCTCTGGTGTGGCACTCGGTCGACAGGTACGCGTCCCACTGTGCACCGCCGTGGCTGTGAGGGCGCTGAGAGCGGCTGAGCGACCTCTCAGCCTCCGGACACCATCGGCACGGCAGGCTAGGGGTGTGCGGATACTCGTGGTCGAGGACGAGGTGCGCCTCGCGCAGGCGCTCCAGCGCGGTCTGCGGGCCGAGGGCTTCGCTGTCGACCTCGCCCACGACGGCGAGACCGGACTCCACCTGGCCCGCGAGGGCGGGTACGACGCGGTCGTCCTCGACGTGATGCTGCCCAGGCTGTCGGGCTACCGGGTCTGCCGGGCGCTGCGCGCAGAGGAGAACTGGGTGCCCGTGCTCATGCTCTCGGCGAAGGACGGCGAGTACGACCAGGCCGACGGTCTCGACGTCGGCGCCGACGACTACCTGACCAAGCCCTTCTCCTACGTCGTCCTGGTGGCGAAACTGCGGGCGCTGCTCCGGCGCAGCGCGCCGCCACGCCCGCCGGTGCTCACCGCCGGTGATCTTTCCCTCGACCCCGCCGGCCACACGGTCTCCCGCGGCGCAGCCCAGATTTCGTTGACCCCGCGTGAGTTCGCGCTGCTCGAGCTGTTCATGCGCCGCCCGGACGAGGTGCTGTCGAAGTCGGAGATCCTGACGCACGTGTGGGACGCGCACTACGACGGCGACCCCAACGTCGTCGAGGTCTACGTGGGATACCTGCGCCGGAAGATCGACGCGCCG
>DATHII010000087.1:0-2157 GCA_035316885.1 Jiangellaceae bacterium
ACACCTGGTACTGGCTCCACACCCGCCCGAACTCGAGGATCCCGAACAGCATCAGAGCCAGAACCGGCAGGATGAGGGCGAACTCGACCGCCGCCACTCCCTCCTCCCGCGAGATGCGGTCCCTGATAAGCGTCATGATCGCGTGCCTTCCTCTGCTTCGATTCGGTGACCGACTTCTGTCGGCCCCTCACTCTCCCCGACCCTGAGAGTGAGCGGCCGACGAGGCCGCTCTTGGTGCGTTGGGCTAGCTGGCTGCAGGTGTGCTCACACCGCCGAGGGTGGTCGATCCCCTCGTGAACACCGCCGAGATCGCAGCGCCGAGGAGAATGGCCGCGCCGATGATCGCGAGCGCGATAAGAACGAGCAGGAGCGCGTACTCCGTGGCGACCGCACCATCCTCCCGCCTCAGCTTGCCGCGCAGGTCCGCCACCAGCGTCTGCGCTCCAACGTAGAGTGCGAGAAACATCCGTTCACCTCCTTTCGTCGGACTCGGCGCCGTATGTTTCTGCGCCGTATGTCTCTTCTGCCTTATCGGTAAGGTAGGGGAGGGGCTTGAGGCCTGGGTATCCCGGCTTCCACCGGCTCTGCGTATGAAGTTCTACGTAGGACGAGTGCGCGCGCTTCAGTCGCCCCTGCCGCTTGCCGATTGCGTTCGCGTGGGCCGCCCAAAGTCCGTGACTGCCCCTGCACTCGTCCGCGCCGCATGGCGGCCGGCCTTCGGCGTGGGGACGATCCGGCTTTCGCAGGTCTGGACCGCCATCGGGATCGTCCTGCCCGTCGTCGTCATATCAGCCACGCCACTCTTCGCGATCGACCTGACCTACCACCTCCGGGCCGGCGACATCATGTTCGACACGCACGAGGTCCTTCGGACGGACGTCTTCTCGTCCGCGGCGTACGGCAGTCCCTGGCTCAACCAGCAGTGGCTGGCTCAGATCGTCCTGGCGACCGCGTTCCGGCTGGGCGGATGGTTCGGCCTGGTCGCGCTCCGGGCACTTCTCGTGGCGCTCGCGCTCACGTTCGTGTTCCTCGCCTGTCGTGCCGCGGGGGCGGCGACCAAACGCGCGGCATGGCTCACGCTGGCGAGCGGCGTCCTGCTTCCGTCGGCGTTCATGGTGCTTCGACCGCAACTCCTGGCCATCCTCTGCTTCGCGGTCACAGGCTGGCTGGTGGCACGTCGCCGTGCGCATCCGACAGGCGTGTGGATCGTGATCCCCGTCACCCTCCTGTGGGCCAACCTGCACGGGAGCTTCTTCATGGCGCCCCTGCTGCTCGGGCTGGCATGGGTCGAGGACCGGTGGGTACGCGGACTCAGGGCACCCACGCTGCTCCTGGCCGGCCTCGGCAGCCTCCTCGCGACGGCGGTGAACCCCTACGGCCTTCGGGTGTGGTCCTACGCCGTAGATCTGGCGACCGATCCGGTCATCCGGAGAACGATCACGGAGTGGCAGCCCCCGACCATCGAAACGTACCCAGGGGCCGCGTTCTTCCTGTCGATGGTCGTGGTGGCGGCGCTGCTGATCGCCGGGGTGCGCAGACCGGTCCCGTGGGGGTCGCTGCTGCCGCTTGGGGTGTTCCTGGCGATCGCCCTAGTCGCCGTCCGCGGCGTGTACTGGTGGGCCATCGTCGCGCCGATCGTGCTTGCCGGGGTGCTGGTGGACGGGCCGGCGCCCACCGAACGCCGGGACCCCTCCGGGCCGCTGAACGCTGCGATCGTCGGCGTGCTTGCATTGACCATCATCGTGGTCCTGATGCCGTGGGCCCGCTACACGGGACGGGCGATGCCTGATGATGGACGGCTGGCGTACGCCCCGGTGGGGATCACCCGTGAGCTGCACGAGATCCTGCGACCGGGCGAGCTCGTGTTCAACGCGCAGCCGTGGGGCTCGTGGCTGGAGTTCGAGTTCCCTCGCAACCTGGTGTTGGTCGACTCGCTCATCGAGGTCATCCCGCCGAGCGTCTGGTGGAAGTACTACGCCGTCTCGGCGGGGGTGGAAGGTTGGCAGGCGACCCTGGACTCGTGGAACGTCGACGTGGCCGTCCTCGCCCGCGACCAGCAGGGGCCGCTCATCCCGAGGATGCGGGCCGACCCGGGCTGGCGATTGGTCTACGAGGACGCCGAGGGCCTGATCTTCAGGCGCGTCTCGACGTCGGCCG
>DATHII010000088.1:0-9906 GCA_035316885.1 Jiangellaceae bacterium
GGTCCTACCAGCGCGCCCGCGACACCGGCTACTACGACCACCCCTCGGCTTGACAGACCACGTCTACGCGTCTAGACGCGTCTAGACGACGTCTAGACGTGGCCGAAGAAGGACGGCGTGATCCAGTAGAAGACCGACTGGATCTCGACGACCTTCCCCGGCCTGGGGGCATGGATCATCCTGCCACCGCCGATGTAGAGCCCGACGTGGTACGTGCCGGAGGCCTGGCCGTTGTCGGACCAGAAGACCAGGTCACCCGGGCGGAGGTTTGCATACGAGACTCTGGTGACCGCCCGTGCCTGCGCGACGCTCCAGTGCGGGAGGGACGTGCCGCCGCGCTGCCACGCGCGCATGGTCAGACCCGAGCAGTCGAACGCGTCAGGGCCAGCAGCGCCCCACCGGTACGGCTTGCCGAGCTGCGCCCGCGCGTAGTCGATCGCGCGCTGTGCCGCGGACGCGCTCGGGGGCGGCGGCGCGGGCGGTGCGTGAGCGGTCGGTGCGGGAGCGGGCGGTGCGGGAGCGGGTGGCGCGGGAGCGGGTGGCGCCGGAGGCGGCGGCGGCTGGGCGGCCGCAAGCGCGCGGGGCGGTTCTGCTGGCTCGGGGCCGGAGGGGCCAACCGCTGGAGGGTCAACCACGGGTTCCGACGGGGCGTCGGCGGTTGCCGGGACGGCGTTCGGTTCCGCTTCGACAGCGTGTTCGGCGTCGAGCAGGACCGCCCGTTCCCGCTCGGCGACCTGCTCGGCCTCGAGTCCGGCCTGGCGTTCGCGCTCGAGCGCGACGGTCGTCCCACGGGCGTCAGCCAGCGCTGTGATCAGCGATGAGCGATCGGACTCCGCGGCCGTGAGCGCCGCCTCCTGGTCCGCGACCGCTCGCGCCGCGGTCTCGAAGGCATGCTGCGCGGCGGTCTCCGCAGCACGCCGTTCGTCCAGGGCACGCGCTGCCCGGTCCGCCGCGGTGCGTGCTCGCTCGGACTCCTGCTCCCACCGCTCGAATATCGAGTGCTGGGTCGTGGTGACGGAGCGGAGCATCGCCGCACCGTCGAAGAACTGCTCGTCATCGTCAGCCTCCAGGATGAAGGCAAGGTGCGTGAGCTGGCCGCCGTTGCGATAGGACGCGGCAGCCAGCCGACCCAGTTCGACGTGCGCTCCGTCGGCCTCCGAGGCCGCGAACACCGCCTCCGCCGAGGCTGTTTGCTCGGCCTGCTCGGCCTCGGTCAATGCGAGGACGGCTCCGTTGTGCGCTTCGACGGCCCGTGCGGCAGCGATCTGCACGTCATCCAGGCGGGCGGCGACCGCAACAAGTTGCTCCTCGATTGCGGTGACGGCGGCGGCGGCCGATTCCTCGGCTCGGCGCGCGTCGTCAACCTCGGTCTGGGATGGGAGCTGCGGATCAGCGGCGACGGGGACCGCCGGCGCAGCCGTGATCACGGCCGCAACGACGCCGGCGACCACAAGTCGGCGATGCATCGGCATGGGCAGCTCCCAACGGCACCTGATCAGCTTGTCGGTCGTCCGCATCGAGGCTAGTCACATGCGTCACTTCAGAGAACAGAAATCCCAAAAATCTCACCAGTTCACGGCCAGCCTCTTGACAGACGACGTGGTCGTCCGCCGCAGCGGCGACTGACGCGGTCAGTGGGCGGCGAAACACGTGCACGCAGCGAACGGGCCCGAGGGCTCCCCTGTAACCCTCGGACCCGTTCTCGTCCCGTGGTCTCCCAGCTGTCGCCGATAGCCCCGGCCCGCATGGTCGATCACAAGGGGTTCGCGGCCGACGGTCCCGCGGATTGGTCTCCGTTGCGACGGATTGATCTCTACGCTGTGCGGCACGGACGCGGGCGCCGGCAACCGGGCACGCCTCCGCCCTGCCGGCGCGAAGGGGGTCATGCATGAGTGCCTTCGGATGGGGACTGCTGGCCAGCTCGTCGCTGTTGATCGGCGCCGTCATCGTCCTCATCCGTCCTCCCGGCCAGCGGACGATCGCGCTGATCATGGCCTTCGGCGCCGGGGTGCTCATCAGCGCCGTCGCGTACGACCTGGTCGAGGACGCCTTCGAGGAGAGCAACGCGGTCACGCTGATCGCGGGCCTCGCAGCCGGTGCCCTGACGTTCTACTTCGGTGACCTGCTCATCGACCGGAGGGGCGGACGCGACCGGAAGAGCTCGACGGGCGCACAGGAAGGTGGCGGGGCCGCTGCGATCGCGCTGGGTACGGTGCTCGACGGCGTGCCCGAGTCGGTCGTGCTGGGCACGACGTTGGTGGCGGGTTCCGGGGTCAGCTGGGCCATGCTCGCCGCCGTGTTCCTGTCGAACCTGCCCGAAGCCATGGCGGCAAGTTCCGGCCTGCTCAAAGGCGGCACCCGGCCGTCGCGGGTGATGCTCCTGTGGGCCGCGACGACGCTCGTGTCCGGGATCGCCGCGGGGTTGGGCTACGTGCTGCTCGGCGGTGCGAGCGGCGGAGCGGTCGCGCTGGTTCAGGCCTTCGCCGCCGGCGCCCTGCTCACGATGCTCACCGACACGATGATCCCGGAGGCGTACAAGCACAGCGGGCCGGCCACCGGCCTGGTCACCGTGCTGGGCTTCACCGTGGCCTTTGGGATCAGCACCCTGGCCTGACGCATGAGCGGAGCGAACAACGACACAGGTACGGCGGTTGAGTTCGGCCCGGCTGGGAACGACACGAGACATGCCAGGAGCCGAGGAGCTCGTGCGTGCAGGGGCCGACCTGGCCGGGCCGGAGCGCGCGGCCGCCGGCTGTCAAAAGTGCGACCTTATACGGGCCGTCGCCGACGCGCTCGGCTGAACCCATGCGACTCGACCGGAAGACCTGCCGTGAACGCATGGCGGCGGCCCGGCTGGCTCACCTCGCCACCGTGGGCCGCGACCAACGGCCGCATCTGGTCCCTGTCACCTTCGCACTTACCGAGGAGCAGATCCTGGTGGCGATCGACCAGAAGCCGAAGTCGACGACGAACCTGCGCCGGCTCCGGAACATCGCCGACAACCCGCGCGTGGCGATGCTCTGTGACCACTACGAGGACGACTGGACCCGGCTGTGGTGGGTCCGGGCCGACGGCCATGCGGAAATCGTCCGCTCCGGACCGCAATGGCAGGAGTACCTCGAGACGCTTGCGGCGAAGTACGACCAGTATCGGCGCCAGCCGCCGAACGGGCCTGTCATCGTCGTCACGACCGACGAATGGACAGGCTGGGCCTACAGCGAGGCGTAGTCGGTGCGGTCAGAACTCGACCGCCCCCATGCCCGTCCGCTACCCCCTGCGGCGCCGCGTATGCTGCCGGCAGTAACCCATTTCGGCTCCTTCCACGGGTAGCGCTGTCATGGCCACGTCCTCGTCGCCCTCGGGCACCTGACATGCGAGTCGTCGTCACCGGAGCCACCGGAAACCTCGGGACCAGCCTCGTGGAGGCCCTGTCCGTCGAGCCGCGCGTCGACCAGATCGTGGGGCTGGCCCGCCGGCGACCCGCCTGGAGTCCGCCGAAGACCAGCTTCGACGACGCCGACGTCCGCTCGTCCCACCTGGTCGAGCATTTCCGGGACGCTGATGTCGTCGTACACCTGGCCTGGGCGTTCCAGCCGACCCATGCGCCGTTCACGACGTGGGACGTCAACGTCCTCGGCAGCATCCGAGTCTTCGAAGCGGCAGCACGGGCCGGCGTTGGGGCCATCGTGTACGCGTCGTCGGTCGGCGCGTACTCGCCGGGCGCCGGCCGGCATGTCGACGAGAGTTGGCCGACGCACGGTTTCCCCACCGCCGCCTACGGCCGCGAGAAGGCATACCTGGAGCGCTACCTCGACGCCTTCAGGCTCCGCGAACCGCAGATCCGGCTTGCCTGGCTGCGCCCTTCGTTCGCCTTCAAGCGCCAGTCGGCCAGCGAGCAACGACGGATCTTCGCCGGACCGCTACTGCCGCGGGGACTCGTACGACCAGGCCGTCTTCCGATTCTTCCCGTACCGGCCGGGCTGAGGTTCCAGGCAGTACACAGCCACGACGTCGGCGAGGCCCTCCGTCTGGCAGTGCTCGCCGGTGAGGCCAACGGCCCGTTCAACGTGGCAGCCGATCCGGTCATCGACGCCACCGTCCTGGCCGAACTCCTGGGAACCCGACCGGTCACCGTGCCTCCCGTCACGGCGCGCGCCGCCCTCGGCGCGGCTTGGCGGCTGCGACTCGTCCCGGCAGACGATGCGCTGCTCGACCTCCTGCTCCACCTACCCATCCTCGACTCGAGCCGGATCCGCCAGGAGCTCGGCTGGAAGCCACGCCACACGGGAATCGAGGCCCTTCGTGAGTTGATCGACGGTCTCGCCGAAGGCGCCGGCGGTCCGACGCCGCCTCTCCATGCCGACCACCCGACGGTCAGGCAGTCCGGTCGTTAGTCCGGTCGGCCGAGTTCCAGCCGCCGCGCGATCTCTGCGGCCGCCTCCTGAGGGTCGAGCCCGTCTACGTCCACCACGACGTCGGCGAACGCGGCGAACGCCGGCTCGCGTTCGGCAGCCATCGCCCGCAAGGAACGCTCGAGGTCGCCGGTCAGCCACGGTCGATCGGCAGGATCACGGCGCAGGCGTTCGGCCAGGGTGTCGATGCGAGCGCGCAGCCACACTAGAGCCACGTCATCCGGCGGGTCCTTCAGTGGAGCGGCGTCGTCAGCGTCGAGGACGACACCGGCGGCCACTCCGGCTACAAATGGTCCGGGTCGGCTCATCGCCGTGTGCAGCGCTCGCGCTTCGGCGGTTCGCAGCCTAGCCGCGCCCCGCGACTCGACGAGGCTCGCCTTCGCGTCGCCGGCGAACTCCTCGACGAGGTCGTCGTTGTCGACGTACGGCCAGCCGAGCCTGCCGGCGAGCGCACGCCCCACTGTGGTCTTGCCCGATCCCATCAGGCCGAGGAGTAGCACCCGCGCGACAGCCATCGGCCTCCCTCAGCTGATGGGATGTCGCGCCTCGGCGTCACACAGGTCGCTGGTCCCCCTCGTCTTCGACACCGCGAGCGTTCTCGGTCTCAGGCCGACGGTCGACATCAGGGTCGAGGTCGTCCGCGCGACTCTGCTGGCGCAGCGCCTCATTGCGTGAGTCCTCTGCTTCTCCGCGGAGCCGCTGCGCTGCGGCTTCCCTCTCGTCGGCCTCGATGTGCTGCCGCCGCGCCTGCGCGGCGAGCTCGTCGGCGCGCGCGCCCTCGTGCTCGGCCGACCGAGCGACGTGATCCGCCTCATCGCGCGCGTCAGCCGCTGCTGCCCTGCGGGCGTCCTCGCTGCGGCGGCTGGACCGTGACGCCATCATGCCGACGACGAGCACCACCACGAGCACGGCGATCGCGACCAGGAGAACGATCACCCACGTGTCCATTTCATCGCACCCTTCACGTCGACCGCCGTTGATGACGGCAACTGTCGATCATTCGTACCCGTGCACGCAGTTCTCATGCATGCCGTGGTCCTCGTGTAGTCATTCGCGCGATGTGTACCTGGCATGGGAATCAGTCCGGATCGCGAGCGGAGCCCGAGCCGGTGCCCCACACGACAAACCCATCGGCGGTGTCCCGGAACCGCACACAGTTCGACCGCGGGATCGCCGTCCGTCGACCTGGCGTCGTGATCACCAAGACCTGGACGTCCTTGCGGCCACTGGACATGCGCCCGCCGAGAACTCGGTACATATGTCGTCAAGTCGCCGTCACCTGACGAAGCCCAGGGACACCTGCGATCGGTCTACTCCCTGAGGACGGTGACATTCGGAGTGGATACGCCGGCCAACAACACAGACACGAGGATGCCAAGCGGAAGCATGCCCCAGTAGGACTGGTTGAGGCCGACGTTTCCGGCGAAGAGCATCAGCAGCCAGGTCGCAGGGAAAGTGGCGACGAGGAAGACGATGAAACCGAACACGAGTGCCTTGATCATGGCATTACCTCTCGACGGTCGTGCGATGCGCAGTGGCGAATCTGCGCCACCTCATCATCGACCGGATGACGTCCTCGCAGCTCACGACACGCTGCAACTGGCCGCGCATTCCACGGGTCCCCCCCGCGAGCCGCTCGCGGTCGAGGATCTGTACGTCGTTGCCGCCGGCCAGCGCCCGGGTGCCGATGCCGCGGGCCATGCTCCCGGAGCCGAGAATGCTGATGCTGGTCATGCTCAGGCCCGCCTTTCGATGTGGCCGGGTGAGTGAGGAGGAGAGTCGCCCGGTTCAACGAGCGCCGTCGGGTAGTGAGGGAGTGGGGTCGCGACGACACCGAGCCCGCTGAGGATGGCGTCGGCAACCGGATCGCCGGTCGACTCCGCCCCCGCTGGGCTGGTCAGACGGGCGATCGCCAGCCGGGTCAGCGCTTCTTCGTAGGGTGCTCCGGCCGCAACCGCCGCAGCCAGGCTGTCGTCCAGAGCCTGGATGGCCGCATCCAGATCACCCTGCAGCGCGTGTGCCCAACCGATTGTGCGGTCCAGAAAGGCCCGCTGAACGGGCTGCTCGGCACGGGCCAGGGTCCGTCGGGCGACTGTGATCGCTGCGGCTGGGTCCGCGACCAGGAGCAGCCGCTCCGCCTCCCTCGCTTCGGCGTCGATGAGGTGCGCGTTCGCGCCGATCCTGCGAAGCTTGGCGATCGCCTCGGCGAGCAGCGACTCAGCCCTGGCGAGATCGCCGGAGCGAGCCGCGGCGCGGCCCAGATTGGCTGTCGCGAGCCCGACACCGATCGTGTACGCGCTCAGCCGCCACACCTCAAGTGCAGCCTCGAACTCGGCGCATGCTGCATCGAGGTGTCCTTGATCCGAGAGAATCTCGCCGATGTTGTTGGCCGCCGCGGCAGCCAGCACGACCGCGCCCACCCGCTCGTACGCCTCGCGGCTACGCCGGTAGAGGTCCAGTGCCTCGTCCCAGTGCCCTTCGTAGTAGGCGTCGACGCCGAGGTTGATCAGGACGTTGCCCTGGCCCTCCCAGTTGCCGAGCTCCTCGTAGATGGGCAACGCGAGCTCCCGGTATCGCGAGTCTGCGGCGCCGAGGTCGGTGTTCGCCCAGTCGAGCAGGTAGTACGCATGGGCCAGAGCGGCGCGATGGTGGAGCGCCTCGGCCTGCCGGGCAGCGTCCTCCAGGACCGGGACGGCGTCGGCGTACCGGCCCTGACGCAACCGGGCAGCGCCGTAGGCCAACGTCAGCTCGGCTCTGACGCGAGCGGCGGAAGCCGAAGGGGCTGCGCCGTCGAGGGCGCGGAAACCCCGTGTGTACAGCTGCAGGGCCACCGAATAGCGAGCCTCCCGCTCGGCCACGTGGCCTTGTTTGCGCAGCAGTTCACCGGCGGCGCGCGCGTCGCCAACTCGGAGTCGACGGGCCTGCCGGTAGGCATCGGCGGCGTGAGAGTAGAGGCCGCCGAGCTCAGCGAAGTCGCCGACCTGCTCGTGGACTGCGGCCACTTCTTCCGGAGGCACACCAGCACCGGCGGCAGCTTCCAAGGCTCTGGACAGGAGGGCCGCGGCCTCGACCGGGGCAGCAGCGTGACCTGCGCGGTCAGCCGCGACCCGCGACCAGCGCCAGCAGTCCGTGTGCCGGTGGGCCGCGTGGTAGTGCAGCGACAGCGCTGCGGCGTGCTGATTCTCGTCCCCGGCGAAACGGGCCCTGATCAGGTCGCCGGCTCGTGCGTGCAGCCGGCGACGTCGCTTGAACGAGAGCCCGGCGTAGGCGCCCTCACGCATGAGCGAGTGTGCAAACCGGAAGTTTCCGGTGCCGTCCGGATCGAGGACGCCGGCCAGGCGGACGAGCCGTTCCCGCACAGCGCGCCGGTCGTCGAGGGTGCCCTCAGTGGTGGCCAGGTCGAGTAGCAGATCCGCCCGCACATCGATGCCGAGGACGGAAGCGACGCGCGCGAGGTCGCGATCGTGAGCGTCCAGGACGTCGAGGCGTGCAGCGATGACCGCCTCGACCGTGTCGGGCAGGTCGTCGACCGATGTGCCCCGGCCGGCTGCTGCCGCGAGCTCTCCGAGGAACAACGGGTTGCCACCACTGCGCTCGGCGAGAGCGGCCGCCTCGACGACGGTGAAGTCTCCGATCGTCCGGGCAAGCAGGCGTGCGGCGTCGACCGGAAGTGGCTCCAGTTCGAGCCTGTCGACGCCCGTCACGTCGGAGAGGTCGAGGGCCGAGGGGTCGTCGGCCCGGGACACGAAGACCGCCCAGCCGGTGCCGAGCAGTGCCCTCCACAGCCGGGTCAGCAGCTGGACCGAACCGTCGTCGAGCCAGTACGAGTCCTCGACGACGAGGATGCCTGAGGGAGGCAACAGGGCGCTGAGGAACCGTGTTGTCGCGGCGTGCAGTTGCTCGCGGCGAAAGTCCACGGCCAGGCCGGCTGTCACGTCGGTGTCCGGCAGATGGAGGCCGAACGCCACACCGATCAAAGGGACGAGGGGCACCAGGTCGCCCACCAGCTCACTGACCCGACCGGCCAGAACCTCGGCAACGAGCCCGTCGTCGTCATCGCCATCGAGCCCGAGCAAAGACCGCAGCGGATCCCGAACCGGGCGATAAGGCTCGGCCGAGTCGTACGGGCGCGCCTGGACCACGACGGTTGGCAGGTCCGGGGCGAGGGCGCAGGCTTCGGCCAGCAACCGCGACTTGCCGATCCCGGGCTTTCCCACGATCTCCACGATCGGGCTACCCCCGGCGCGTGCCCTCTCGAGGGCAGCGGCCAGGACCGCGAGCTCTTTCTCTCGCCCGACCAACGGGCGGTCGGTAGCCGGGAGAGTGGGCGGCGGGCGGCCTCGCGCCGGATCGACGATCGCTGCCGCGATGCTGTCGGTCTTTCCCTTGAGGGTGAACGGCCCTACCGGCTGGTGGGAGTATGCGGCCCGGAGCCGATCGAGGACCGCTGTCGTCGCCAGCAAGCCGCCGTCGGGCGCGACACCCATCACGCGTGCGGCGACATTCACGGTGTCGCCGAGAACGGTGTAGACCCGGCGATCGTCATCACCCACCGCGACGGCGAAGACCAGACCACGATGGACGCCTGCCCGCACCGGTTGCCTGAGATGCGCCTCGAGGACGGCACGGACCGCGGCGACCAGACGGTCCTCGTCGTCGGCGAGCGTCGTGGGCGCACCGGCGACGAGGATCAACTTGGCCGCCGACACGTCGACGTCCGTGGCCAACAACGTCACCCTGTGGTGCGCACAAGCGCGCTGCGCGGCAAGCACGAAGGCGTGCAACTCGTCGGCCACGGCCTCTGGTCCGGCTTCTCGCAAGAGCCGGTCGAGGTCGCGGCACTGGACGAAGGCCACCGCCACCTGCCGATGCTCGCCGTCGGTCCCCCCGAGATGAGGGCGCAACGCCACCGGTACGCCTACTTCTGCCGTGTCCGCGGTTGACGGTTCAACCGCCCGCGGCCTGAAAGATTCCAGAACACCGAGCTCGGTCGCGGCGGCACGTCGCAGGTGGACCGCGCCGTCACCCACGCGGCGCCCGCGGCAGCGACCCGGCACCACCGCTGCCACGCGGGAGCCCATGACGATTTGACCGGCGCGGGCGACGTGCTGCAGCTCCACGACCCGGCTGGCCGTCGGGCCGGCGACCAGCAGCTCGCGGTGGTCCTCGCCGGCGAGGAACAGGTCGACGCGGCCGGCTTCGATGCCGACCGACATCCTCAGCGTGACCCGACCGGACTCCAACCGGGTGTCGCGAAACCCGCTCATCTCCGTCTGCATGGCGGCCGCTGCCACCACGGCCCGGTGCTCGTGGTCCGGGCCGTCGAACAGAAGCAGCAACGCGTCGCCGCCGTACCGGAGCAGATCACCGCCACGAGGTCTGGTGACGGCGAGCAGCCTGTCCACCACGGCGTCGACCAGGTCGGTGAGCTCCTCGGACCCGGCCCGTCCTCGCCGGGCGAGGCGCTCCGAGAGGGCGGTGAAGCCCGAAACGT
>DATHII010000089.1:0-7484 GCA_035316885.1 Jiangellaceae bacterium
GCCCCTGAAGATCACACTCCCAGCGGCAGACTACTTACCGTAACGGTCTCCAAGACCAAGCAGCTACGACGTCGGCGGGCAACCACCCCCGATTTTCACCCACGCCAGGGCGTCACGACAGCGACATCGGGGACTACTTAAAATTTAGGTCATGTCCACCCGGTCGGCGCCGGATCCCCGAACGCCGGACAGATCAACTGGTAGCCAACCCAGCAGGGCGGCAGTCAGCGCGAGGGTCACAACGCCCGGGAACCGCATTCCATCATCAGTGTCGGTGGGCGCTGTCAGAATGGACACATGTTCGAATCGGCTTCCGGTACCCCTCGCGGCGATGCCCACGAGGCAGCGTTGGCGCGCCTGGCCAGGGTGCTGCCGGCCGGGGCGCAGCGGCCGCGGGTCGGCGACGGCCCGGCGCGGCGGGCGGAGCAGGTAGCGCCGGGGGTGTACCGGGCCCCGGGCCGGCACCCGGCAACGGCCGGCGACGGGGACGGGCCGGCGGACCCCGAGGTGCCGGCCCCGGACGCCGGCGGGCGGGTGCCGGGTCCGGGGTTGGCGGCGTTGCTCGCCGGCGTCGACCCGGCCGGGTTGTCCAGTTTCGACCTGGTCGAGGCGATCGCGGAGTGGGAGCGGCTGCTCGGCTGGGCGCAGGCCCGGCAGGCCGAGGTGGTCGCCGTGTTCGCGCGCCGCCGTCCCGGCCCGTACGCCCCAGATCAGCCTGGTCCGTCGGTGAGCGAGTTCGCCGCGGATGAGATCGCGGCCCGGCTGGCGATCTCGCGCCGGGCCGCGGACCTGAGACTGTCCCTCGCGGTCGAGCTCGCGGATCGGCTGCCCGGCACCCGGGCGGCGCTGCTGGCCGGCCGCATCGACGTGCTGAAGGCGAAGGCGATCATCGAGCACACCGCTCAACTCGACGACGCGGAGGACCGCCGCCGGGTGGAGGACCGGGTGCTGGCCCGGGCCTGCTGGCAGACCGCGCCCGAACTGCGCCGCAGCCTGCTGCGCGCGGTGGCCGCCGTCGACCCGGCCGCGGTACGCAAGCGCCGGGCGAAAGCCGCCGCGGACCGCTGCGTGCACCTGCAACCGCTGCCGGATGCGATGGCCGAGATCACAGCGGTGCTTCCCGCCGAGGACGCGATGGTGGTGTTCACCGCCCTGGACGCGATCGCCCAGTCCGCCGACCCCGCCGACCCGCGCCCGGTCGACGCCCGCCGCGCCGACGCTCTGACCGACGTGTGCCGCAACCTTCTGACCGTCGGCTATCGGCCAGGGCAGTTCCGGCGCACCGCGGTCGACCAGGACGCGGGCGCGACCGCGGTCGGCGCGGGTCGTGACGGCGACACCAGCAACCGCCGCACCCGGCGCGGCCGTCGTCGTCGTGGAAACGGGCCGCATATCCAGGTCACCGTCGCCGCGACCACCCTGCTCGGCGTGGACGACCAGCCCGGCGAGTTGGCCGGGTACGGGCCGATACCGGCCGAGGTCGCCCGGCAGATCGCCGACCATCCCGACAGCATCTGGCGGCGGATCCTGACCGACCCGGCCTCCGGGGTGCTGCTCGACTACGGCACCACCGTGTACCGGCCACCACCCCCGCTCGCCCAGCATGTCAGGGCCCGCGACCAGGAATGCGTCTTCCCCGGCTGCCGCCAACCCGCGAAGCGCTGTGATCTGGACCATCGGATCCCGTTCCCGCACGGGCCGACCTGCGCGGCCAACCTCGGCCCGTTGTGCCGCCACCACCACCGGGCGAAGACCGAGGCCGGCTGGAGCTGGCGATGCGACGACGACGGCGTCATCACCTGGACCGCCCCCACCGGCCACGAGTACCAGACACAGACGCCGCCCGTCCTCGACTGCGGTTCCAGCCCCGACACAGTGCCCGAGCCGGAACCACCGCCGTTCTAACACACGTCCGCGAACGCGGGAACGGACTGGGCACCTGCAAGGCGCGTCTCATGCCGCACACTGTGCCGGTGAACCAGCGTCCGCTGTTCGGGGCCGCCGCGGCGGCCGTCCTCGTGCTGGCCGCCGCGTGCTCCGGCGAGGGCGAGCCGGCCACTGCACCCACGGCGACCCCGAGCCGTACCACCACCCCGACGCCGACGCCACATCCGCGGACGTTCACTCTCGTCGCCTCCGGCGACGTCCTCCTGCACGAGCGACTGTGGCGGCAGGCCACGGACGACGCCACACGGACCGGTGCCGCGACCATGGACTTCGCCCCGCAGCTGGCCAACGTCGCCCCGGTCGTCTCGGCCGCCGACCTGGCGATCTGCCACCTCGAGGTGCCGCTGGCGCCTTCGCGCGGTCCCTATTCCGGCTACCCGACGTTCTCCGGCCCACCGCAGGTCGTCCCGGCCCTGGTGGCGACCGGGTACGACGCGTGCACAACCGCGTCGAACCACACGTTCGACAAGGGTGCGGACGGAATCGAGCGCACCCTCGACGCCCTCGACGCGGCGGGACTCGCCCACGCCGGCTCGGCGCGAACGCCCGAGGAGGCCGGTCTCACCACGACCATCGACGTCGCGACACCGGAGGGACCGGTTCGCGTCGCCTTGTTGTCGTACACCTATGGCTTCAACGGCATCCCGTACCCGAATGGCGACACCTGGCGGGCGAACGAGATCGACGAGGGGACGATCCTCGCCGACGCGACCACTGCGCGGCAGCGTGGCGCCGAGGTCGTCGTGGTGGCCATGCACTGGGGCACGGAGTACGACCACGAACCCAACGAGCAGCAGCTCGACCTCGCGCCACGGCTGATCGCGTCGCCCGACATCGACCTGTTGCTCGGCCACCACGCTCACGTGGTGCAACCCGTGGAGAACGTCGGCGGCGAGTGGGTCGTGTACGGCATGGGGAACCTGATGGCCAACCATGCGGAGCCCGAGGGATCGAAGGCCGAGGGGCTGCTGCTGCGCTTCACCTTCCGCGAGGATCTCGCGGCCGGAGGGTTCGCCGCGACCAGCGCCGAGTACCTCCCGCTCTACCAGACCTACGAGTTCCCGATCGAGGTGCTCGACGTCCCCGCCGCGCTCGCGAGCGGCGACACGGGCACGACAACGGCGTCCCGACTCGAGACGGCGTTGGCCCGGACCGCCGAGGTCGTCACCGGCCGGAGCGGCGACGAGCACGGGTTGGTTCCGCTGGCCCGCTGAGCGTGTCCAGTCTGCGATCAGGCGGGTCGGGAACCGGGACGACCTGTGCGCTTCGCCCTGGGTATCCTCGGCCGGTTACCTGACCTGCCCTGCCCCACCGAGGAGACGCACGTGATCCTGCGGATGTCGACGCTGTTCCTGCGGACCCTGCGCGAGGACCCGGTCGACGCCGAGGTGCCGAGCCATCGCCTGCTTGTCCGCGCCGGCTACGTCCGCCGGGTCGCGCCGGGCATCTTCTCCTGGTTGCCGCTGGGCTACCGGGTCTTCCGTAACGTCGAGCGGATCATCCGTGAGGAGATGGACCGCTTCGGGGCGCAGGAGGTGCACTTCCCGGCACTGCTGCCCCGCGAGCCCTACGAGGCCAGCGGCCGGTGGACCACCTACGGTGAGGGCATCTTCCGGCTCCATGACCGCAAGGGCGGCGACTACCTGCTCGGTCCCACGCACGAGGAGTTGTTCACCCTGCTGGTCAAGGATCTGTACTCCTCGTACAAGGACCTGCCGCTGTGGCTCTATCAGATTCAGACCAAGTACCGCGACGAGGCTCGGCCGCGCGCGGGCCTGCTGCGCGGGCGCGAGTTCGTCATGAAGGACTCGTACTCCTTCGATGTCGACGACGCCGGCCTCCAGCGTTCCTACGACCTGCACCGGGCGGCGTACATCCGGGCCTTCGATCGGCTCGGCCTCGAGTACGTCATCGTCTCGGCGATGTCGGGCGCCATGGGTGGCAACGTCAGCGAGGAGTTCCTCGCTCCGTGCGAGATCGGTGAGGACACCTACGTCCGCTCGGCCGGCGGCTACGCCGCGAACGTCGAAGCGGTCACAACGCCGATGCCCGACGCCATTCCGTACGACGACGTGCCGCCGGCGCACGTCGAGGACACGCCCGACACACCGACCATCGAGACGCTGGTCGCTGTGGCCAACGAACGCTTCCCGCGGCCGGACCGCACCTGGACAGCGGCCGACACGCTCAAGAACGTCGTCGTCACCGTGCGAAAGCCCGACGGAACCCGCGAAGCGCTCGTGGTCGGCCTGCCCGGCGATCGCGACGTCGACCTCAAGCGGCTGGAGGCGGCGGTCACGCCGGCCGAGATCGAGGCCTTCACCGAGGCCGATTTCGCCGGCTATCCGATGCTGGTCCGCGGCTACATCGGGCCGGCGGCCTTCGATGGCGGCGGGCCCAGCCAGTACCTCGGCGCCGAGGCTGCGGCCAAGGTGCGGTACCTGCTCGATCCTCGCGTCGTGGAGGGCACACGCTGGGTCACCGGTGCGAACGCCGAGGGCCGGCACGTGTTCGACCTCGTCGCCGGGCGCGACTTCACCGGTGACGGGACGATCGAGGCGGCCGAGGTGCGCGACGGTGACCCTGCCCCGGACGGCTCCGGACCCGTCGAGCTGGCTCGCGGCATCGAGATCGGGCACATCTTCCAGCTGGGCCGCTGGTTCGCCGAGGCTCTCGGGCTGAGGGTGCTCGACGAGAACGGCACGCTGGTCACCGTCACGATGGGCTCGTACGGCATCGGAGTCTCACGAGCGGTCGCTGCCATCGCCGAGCAGACGCACGACGAGGCCGGGCTCGCCTGGCCGCGCGAGGTCGCGCCGGCTGACGTCCATGTCGTAGCGACGGGCAAGGAAGCCGCGGTGTTCGATGCAGCGGACCGGCTCGCCACGGAGCTCGACGAGGCCGGCGTCCGGGTGCTCTACGACGACCGCACGGGAGTCTCGCCGGGGGTGAAGTTCAAGGACTCCGAGCTGGTGGGTGTGCCGACGATCGTCGTGGTCGGCCGCGGCCTGGTCGACGGCACCATCGAGGTCAAGGACCGGCGGACAGGGGAGCGAGTCGACGTCCCGGTGGGCGACGCCGTGGCTCACCTCGTCGAGCTCTGCCGAACCTGACCGAGCCCAGATCGAGATCGACACGCGCGTTCGTGCGGATTAGGCTGGACACGCGGTTCAATGGGTGCCACACTGACGGAATACGTATGATCGTGCGTATCCACATCCGGGAGTGTGTCCAGATGCCGACGACAGGCCGGGAACCGCACGAACGCACGGGTCTTGCCGCGGTGGTCCGTGAGCGACGACGGCGGCTCGACCTGCGCCAAGAGGATCTCGCCGACCTGGCTGGTGTCTCGCTGCGCTTCGTTCAGGCACTCGAGGCCGGCAAGGCGACTGTGCAGCTCGACCGCGTCGAGGCCGTGCTCGAGGTTCTGGGCCTGCGCCTCACCGTCGAAGCGGTGCCGCGGTGACCGTCGACCTGCAGGAGCTCACAGGAGTCGACCGGGCGGTCGTCTTCAAGAAGGGCCTCCCGGCTGCACTGCTGACCCGCAGCGCCGACGGCGTCGAGTTCTCCTATCTCCCCGCGTACATCGGCGACGCGGGTCCGCCGGTCGCGTCCACCCTGCCGGTGACCGGCGAGTCCGAGTTTCGGTCGGCCGGTGCCGTGCCGCCCTTCTTCGCCGGGCTGCTCCCGGAGGGCCGACGGTTGTCGGCTCTGCGGGCAGCGGTGAAGACCAGCGGCGACGACGAGCTCAGCCTTCTTCTCGCGGTCGGCGGAGACACGGTGGGCGACGTCCAGATCCTGCCCGAGGGCGTCGACCCCGGCGCCGTCGAGCCACGCGTGACGGTCGTCGACTGGGCGGAGACGTCGTTCGCCGACCTGTTCGTCGCCGAGATCGGGGGAGGTCCCGGCGTCGACCGGGTGGGCCTGCCCGGCGTCCAGGACAAGGTCTCAGCCTCGATGATCGCCTTTCCGGTGGCTGCGACCGCCGGGAGCTACATTCTCAAGCTGAACCCGCCGGAGTTCCCCCACCTGGTCGAGAACGAGGCGTTCATGCTGACGGCGGCGGGGCGAAGCGGGTTGCAGACCGTCGAGGCCGAGGTCGTCACCGACCGCGACGGCGCCAGCGGGCTGCTGGTCCGGCGCTTCGACCGGGCTGCCGGGGGCAGCTTGCTCGCCGTCGAAGACGGCTGCCAGGTGCTCGGGCGGTACCCGGCAGCCAAGTACGCCCTGACGACGGAGGCGGTGTGTGCCGGGCTGGCCGCGGCCACCGACGCACCCGTGGTCGCCGGTCGGGTGCTGCTGCGCTGGGTCGCCGTCGCATACGTCACCTGCAACGGCGACCTGCACGCGAAGAACCTCGCTGTCGGTGAGCGACCCGACGGTAGCTACCGGGTGACGCCGGCGTACGACCTGCCCGCCAGCTACCCGTACGGTGACCTCACCATGGCACTGCCGGTCAACGGCAAGCGTCGGGAGGACATCGCGCGCCGCGACCTGGTCGCGCTCGCGGATGCCCTGCGGGTGCCTGACCGCGCGGCCACGAAGGTGATCGACGACGTCGTCGCCCGCGTCGACGCATGGTTGCCAGAGCTCGCGGACCTGCCCTTCGACCCAGGGGTTCTGACCAAGTGGCGCCGGGCCGTCGGTTACCGCGTCCGCCAGCTTTCGACCTGAGCCTCAGATCGCGACGTCGGCGAAGTTCCACTTGATCACGTCGGTCAGCTCGGCCCCGGCGGCCCCCAGCGCCGTCTCGAGGTTCACCAGAACCTGTTCTGCCTGGCGTCCCAGGTCGCCCTTGCCGACGATCTCGCCGGTCGCTGTCACTGCGCTCTGGCGCCTACGTAGACCGTCTTCGCCGGACCGCTCACGGCGACGACCTGGGTGAATGCCGGATTCTGCGGGAGGCCGGCGGGGTTGATGTGCTCGACGCGGGTGTGCACGGTCATGCTGGGCTCTCCTCGTGCTCACGGTGGCGGAAGACATGGACCTTGGCTCGATGGCCGCAGCGCTGCGTCGAACACCGGCGGCGGCTGCCGGGCCGGGACGTGTCGACGAAGATCAGCGGGCAGTCCAGTCCGGCGCACCGCCGGATCCGATCGGCCGAGGCGCTGCCGAGAACGTCGACGGCGTCGCGGGCAAGAACGGACTACACGGCCTCGCCGAGGACCGGGAGCCTCCAGGAGCTGCGAGCGGCCGCATCGATCTGACGCGACAGCGGCGGGACGCCGGCGCGCCGTTGACCTCCGTTACGGCGTGGCCGGGCAACTGGTGGCCGTCGGCGACACACTGCCAGATCGCGTCCCGTAGCCAACGAGCCGCGGTTACGCACGGGTTCAATGTCTGCGCGATTCCGCCGGAATTTGGCACGATCGTCGCATCCGCCCTTGTCGTCGACCGGCGGCACCTCCACGCTGGAGGAAGGCGACCACCGGAAGGGGGCGGCCGTGGAGGGCAGCGCGTACGACTACGACCTGCTCGTCATCGGGTCTGGACCTGGAGGTCAGAAGGCGGCGATCGGTGCCGCCAAACTCGGCAAA
>DATHII010000090.1:0-2441 GCA_035316885.1 Jiangellaceae bacterium
GTTGGCGGCGCGCAGGTGCCGCTCGAACGAGCGAACCAGCGGGATGGCAGGGGTCGTGTCCATGACCCCAAACGGTAAACAGGTTAAGTGGTCCCCATCCGGTACACGGCCCGCCGAACCGGCCCCAGACAGCGAACTGACCAGCGTTTCCGCTGGTCAGCGCCTTGATGGTGGGCGCGGCAGGGTTTGAACCTGCGACTTCTTCCGTGTCAGGGAAGCGCTCTCCCGCTGAGCTACGCGCCCGTGCTGCCCGATCATACGGCGGTGGTGGTGCCGCTGCGACCGGGTGGAGGCGGTGCCCGGAATTGAACCGGGGTACAGGGTTTTGCAGACCCTTGCCTGAACCACTCGGCCACACCGCCGTGCCGCCCCTCGCGGAGCCGCCCTCCGGAGGGTGCTGGAGGGCGTCGACCCGTCCGGAGCCATGAGGCTCCCGAGGGTGGAGAGCGGATGACGGGACTCGAACCCGCGACCCTCACCTTGGCAAGGTGATGCTCTACCAACTGAGCCACATCCGCGCGAGGCGAGCACTATAGCAACGCCGCAACGGCTCCCTCAACCATTCTACCTGGGCGAGCGTTGCCCGGCGTCGAAGGCCAATGCTAGCTTCCCTGCGGGCTTCGGCGCGGTCGGCTGCCGCCCGCCTGGTGCGACGAAGGTCGGCACGGTGGTCAGGCCATGAGCGCGGCGAGCGGCGACCTCGGGACCCAGGCAATCCAACTGGCGCTTCCGAACGAAGACCTAGCAGGAAAGGTCCTGAGCGCGTGCGAGGAAAGGCCTATCGAGGTCTTCGCGACGATCAGCTGGTCGGGCTCGTCGCCGAGAAGGACGCGGACGCCCTCGAAGCCCTGTACGACCGGTATGGGCGGGCCGCGTACTCGCTCGCGCGCCGGATCCTGACCGACGGAACGTTGGCGCAGGACGTCGTGCAGGAGGTGTTCCTTTCGCTGTGGCGTGATGCGCGACGGTTCGACGCCGGGCGGGGGACGGTTGCCACCTACCTGCTCTCGATGACCCACCACCGGGCTGTGGACGCGGTGCGGCGCGAGGAGAACCTGCGCCGCTGGCGGACCACGGACGAGGCGCTGGAGCTCGAGCCCGACCCCAAGGCGAACAGCGTCGAGGACGAGGTCGAGTCGGCCGAACGCCGGGCCGAGGTCCGGGCGGCGCTCGCGGTGCTGCCACCCGCCCAGCGGGAGGCGCTGCTGCTGGCCTACTTCGGCGGCTACACCCAGCGGGAGGTCGCCGCCCTCGTCGGAGTGCCGTTGGGCACGGTGAAGACGAGGATGGCGGCCGGCATGCGCAAACTGAAAGAGGCGTTGCAGGACGCCGGTCGCGAGGAGCAGCACCCGTGGACACGCCAATGAACCACAGCGAGTACGAGCAGCTCGCTGCCGGTTACGTGCTCGGGGCGCTGGAACCGGACGACGAGCACGTCTTCCAGCGCCACCTGGGCGGCTGCTCGACCTGCGAATCCAACGTGCGCGAGCTGGAGGAGCTGGTCGGCAAGCTGGCCTACGCCGTGCCGCCGGTCGAGCCGCCGGACACCGTGTGGGCGGGCATCCGGCGCGAGATCGGGCCGGACGCCGCCCGCCCCAGCCCGGTCGCCCGGGCCTGGGGCCGCGGCTCGCGGCTGGTCGCCGGGCTGGCCGCCGCGGCCGCGATCCTCCTGGTGGTGGCGCTGTCGGCCTGGAACCTGAACCTGCGCAGCCAGAACGAGGTCTATCAGGAGCGCGTGGCCGCCCTGGAACAGGCGGCCCAGCTGGTCAACGAGCCCAACGCCACCCTGGTGCGGCTCGACGACGCGGCCGGTCCGTCGGGGGCGCAGGCAACGGTGATCGCCTCGACGCGGCAGGACCGGGGTGTGCTGGTGGTCGAGAACCTGCCGCCCCTGCAGCGGGACCGCGTCTACGAGCTCTGGGGCGTGCCCGAGGGCAAGATCGGGAAGGCCCAGAAGGCGACGGTGTTCATCCCCTTGCGGCGCGTGCAGACGCTGGAGTTCCGGGTGCCGATCCAGCCGGGCACGGTGTTCGCGATCACCGAGGAGCCCGGTCCCGCCGGGAGCGAGAAGCCGACGACCCAGCCGCTGCTGGTCGGCGCCCCGACGACCGCGTGACGGAGCCGCGAGCTTCATGGCCCATGTCGGCTACGTCTGTCCTAGTCATACCGAGGGGTTCACTGTCGGTATGGTGGAATGCAGACTGCGTCTGTATGAGAATCGGCACACACGTGTGACCGGTTGTGTCCGCAAGCAGTTTTGGCCGCTCGACCGGAGGGGACAACAAGCCTATGACCCAGAGCCAGACGACGGCGCCTTCGCTGCTGGGGCTCGAAGAGGACGGTCGTGACCTGTTCGGGCTGGCCGCCCACAAGCTGAACACGCCGCTGGCCTGCATCCGTGGGTTCGTGTCCACCCTCCTGCAACGCGGCGACCAGCTCGA
>DATHII010000091.1:0-11576 GCA_035316885.1 Jiangellaceae bacterium
ACTTCCTCGGCGACTACATGGGCCTCGACAACGCCGGTGACGACGCCGCCGCCCTGTTCGGTCAGGCGTTCGCCCAGAACGACGCCAGCCAGTACTTCAGCCGTTTGACGCCCTAGCCCCAAACCTCCGGACGGCACCGAAGACTTCGGACGGCTGCCCCACACCGCCGGGGGCCACCGCCGACGGCTGCGTGGTCAGTGGTCGGCTGTCCCGCCTGCAGGCATCCGGCAACGTGATGGTCGGCTCGGAGCAGGTGCTGATCGAGGACTGGTGCCAGCAGTACCCCAGCCATTCGATCGGCAGTCTCGCCTTCGGACCCGATGGAGCCCTCTACGTCAGCGGCGGCGACGGCGCCAGCTTCAACTTCGTCGACTACGGCCAAGATGGGTCGCCGGTCAATCCGTGCGGTGACCCACCTGTGGGTGTCGGGGGGACGCAGAGCCCGCCGACCGCCGAGGGTGGTGCGTTGCGCAGCCAGGACGTGCGCACGGCCGGCGACCCCGTCAGCCTCGATGGGGCCATCCTGCGGGTCGACCCGGCGACCGGCGCCGGGCTGCCGGACAACCCGTACGCGGGCAGCGCCGACGCGAACATGCGCCGCATCGTTGGCTACGGGCTGCGGAACCCGTTCCGGATCACGCTGCGGCCCGGCACCGACGAGGTGTGGGCGGGCGACGTCGGCTGGAACGACTGGGAGGAGATAAACCGGCTGAGCGACCCCACCGACAGCACCGCCGACAACTTCGGCTGGCCGTGCTACGAGGGTGACGGCCGCCAGGGCGGCTACGACGCTGCCAACCTCAACCTGTGCGAAGACCTCTACGACGCCGGCAGCGGCGCGGTCGTCGCGCCGTATTTCCGCTACCACCACAACGACCTGGTGCACCCGGCCGATGTGTGCCCCAAGGGAGGCTCGTCGGTCGCCGGCGTGTCATTCGCGTTCAATCAGGGCGGAAACTACCCGCCGCAATACCAGGGTGCGCTGTTCTTCGCCGACTACACCCGCCGCTGCATCTGGTCGATCGAGGCCGGATCGGACGGACTTCCCGACCTGGCCAAGCGCCGCACCTTCGTCGCCGGCGCGGCCCAACCCGTCGACGTACAGATAGGCCCCGGCGGCGACCTGTTCTACGTCGACCTGGGCGGCACCATCCGCCGCATCCGCTACTTCAGCGCCAACCAGCCACCCGTCGCCGTGATCACCGCGCAGCCGACCAGCGGCGCTGCGCCGCTGTCCGTGGCCTTCGACGGCACCGCCTCCACCGACCCGGACGGCGACCCGATCACCTACGCGTGGGATCTCGACGACGACGGCGCCTTCGACGACTCCACCGACCCGACGCCGTCGTTCACCTACACCCAGGCCGGCACCTACACACCGGCGCTGCAGGTCACCGACCCCTCCGGTGCCACCGGAGTCTCGTCGGTCACGATCACCGCGGGGAACACGCCTCCGCTCACGACGATCGACAGCCCAGCCGCGAGCACGACCTGGCGCGTCGGCGACACGATCTCGTTCGCCGGCCATGCCGTGGACGATCAGGACGGATCATTGCCCGCGTCGGCGCTGAGCTGGTCGCTGATCTTGCACCACTGTCCGTCGACCTGCCACGAGCATCCGCTGCAGACCTTCACCGGCATAAGTAGCGGCAGCTTCGTCGCGCCCGACCACGAATACCCGTCGCATCTGGAGCTACGGCTGACCGCCACCGACTCGGGCGGGCTCGCCGACACGGCCAGCACCACACTGCACCCCCAGACCGTCCAACTCGCCTTCGCCGCCCAGCCGTCCGGGCTGGCCCTCACCGTAGGATCAACCAGCCAGCCCACCCCGTTCAGCCGCACCGTCATCACCGGCTCCACGGTCTCCGTCAGCGCCAACTCGCCGCAGCCGTTGGGTGGTCAGACCTACCAGTTCGTCGCCTGGTCCGACGGCGGCGCCCAAACCCACACCGTCGTCGCCACGGGCCCGACGACCTACACCGCCACCTTCGCCGTCGACACCACCGTGCCGGTCATCTCCAATGCCGTCGCACGACCGGGCCCCGCACGAGTGACGATCTCGTGGTCGACAAACGAGCCCACCGACGCCCAGGTCGAGTACGGCCTGACGCCCGCGTACGGGAGTGCCACACCACTGGACCGGGAACTGAGCACTCAACACAGCGTCACCATCACCGGCCTCGCCCGTAAGACCACCTACCACTTCCAGATCCTCAGCCACGACGCGGCCGGGAACCTGGACTCCTGGCCCAGCTCCTTCCGGACCAAGTAAAGGGCGACTCGGAAAGGCCGCCTGTCTGGCAAAACACGACCCTCGGGGGCGGCGGCACGTGACGTAACCACGTCGCGCGGTGTAACGCGACCACGCGCGGGTCATGCGCAGGGTGGTTCAGCCGCGATGCAGCCGGGTTCAGCCGGGATTCAGGCCCTCCCTTCTACGGTCCCAGGCGTCCATAGCGCCGCGAGAGAGGCCGGATCATGGAACGTCCGAAGCGCAAGCGCACGACTGGTCTCGTCGTGCTGGGGTTGGTGCCGCTGCTCGGCCTCGGACTGGCCCAGGTAGCCGGCGGTAGCAGCTCCGGAGACGTGCAGTCCTCGGCCCAGAAGGCCATACCGTTCGACGACGCCCGGCTGAAGATCGAGTTCAACGCCACCGACGGTGATGCCGGCCTCCAGATCTTTGTCGACGCCGAACCCTGGCGCACTGTCACCATCACCGACCCGCGCGGTCGGGAGGTGGCCCGGTTCAAGTCTGAGGACGTCATCAAGGATTTCGGCCTGACCGAACTGTTCTCGGAGAGCAGCGAGCCGCCATTCGATGAGTTTCCGTTCGAGCAGTTCAAGCAACTGTTCCCCGAGGGCCGCTACACATTCAGCGGGACAACGATCGACGGTCAGCAGCTGACGAGTGTCTTCAGGTTCACGCACAAGGTGCCCGACGCACCGAACATCGTGACGCCCGCCGATGAGTCCGACGTGGCACCGGACCAGCTGGTCGTCTCGTGGGATCCGGTCACGTCGCCCGACGGAGTCAAGGTCGTGGCATACCAGGTGCTCGTTGTGGCTGACGAACCCGCAAAGGGGAACCCGGTACGAGTGCTCGACGTGATGCTGCCCGCGGACGCGACCCGGCTGCCCATTCCTGCCGAGTTCCTGCAACCTGGTGGGTACAAGACCGAGGTGTTGGCAATCGAGAACGGGGGAAACCAGACGCTCACCGAGGTGGCGTTTACGGTTCGTTGACGCTTCGCCCCTGGCCTACCCGTGATCAGCACCACGAGCGGATCGACGCGCTGCGCGGCCGGCCTCGCCGACTGGTCTGGCCGCGTAGCCCTCCAGGACGTCGGCCAGTTCCCGTGGGCGACTGAGCGCGACGCAGTGGCCGCTCACAATCTCGTCGGGGGTGATGTCCAGCCGCTCGGCTACCAGCGGGCGAAGGAAGTCGGGCGGGAAGAAGCGATCCTCAGTGCACAGCACGAACTTCGTTGGCACGTCCGGCCACGCGTCGAGTGGCCACGGCGAACGCATGGAAGCCTCTGACGGATGCGCGCGCTCTTTGCTCATCGCTTCTTCGGCCAGCCTACGTGGCACGTCGTGATAGAAGCTGACATACGGGTCCTCGTTACCGGTCTTGCCGCCATCACGCGCGGCTTGCTCCTGCACCGCGCTTCCATAGCCCGTGTTCTCCCACCAGTCCCCTGGAGCCTCACCGGGGGACGGGATCATCCCGGCCACCAGAACCAGGGCATCAACCGGGAGCCGGTCGGCAACCAAGGGTGCGGTGAACGCGCCGAACGACTGACCCACGACAACCAGATCCTTCCGGTCACCGACGGCGTCGACCACCACGTCGGCGTAATCGATCAGCCCCGCCGAGTCGTCATCGCCCGGAAGGTCGGGGGCCACCACGTCGTGCCCCCGTGTACGCACCTCGGCCTCCACCAAATGCCAGTACCAACCAACATCTCCCGCGCCGTGAATCAACACAAAAGTACTCACTATGCGCATTCCCTCCTTTTGCCGCGTGCGTGACCTGCTGGCTGACTGATGAACGCCGTGGCAGGCCACTTACCGCCCGCCCATTTTTGGGGCGCTGACGGCCGGCTCGGCGGGGATGAAGTCAGCGAACGGGCTCGTACGGAACCAGCTCCGGAACTGGCGGGCGAGCCGCGGCGGGCCGATGAGATCGACACGGCCTTCCCGGATCGCGGCGGCGTAGCCCAGCCGCTTCAGGTGCAGGTCGATGAGCGTCACCGAGTCGGTCCGGCACACGATGTCCTCCGTATACCCATTAGGGCGCGTGCACAGCTCCGGCTGCGGGCGCCGCAGGATCAGCCAGTAGCCAACCGCGGGTCGGTCGCGCAGCTCGAACCGGACCACCGTGGTCTGCGCAGGGATCCGGTCGACGTCGATGAGCTTCAAGGTGGCCCAGAGTACGTAAGCGGGGTCCACATGGCGAGGCTCGATCTCGAGCCAATGGGCACCCCACTGCCCCATGGCGTCCATGACCGTCCTCAGCGCCAGACCCATCTCGGTCAGCCCATACGTCGCGCCACGGCCGGACGAGTTCACCGTGCGCACCAGGACTCCGTGCCGCTCCAGCGCCTCGAGACGCTGAGCCAGCAACGCCGTCGAGATGCCGGGCGCCCCCTGCCGGATCTCGTTGAAGGTGCGGCAGCCGTTCAGCAGGTTGCGGACGATGATCGGCGTCCAACGCTCCGCCAGCAGCTCGGAGCTCCGGGCGATGGGGCAGAACTGGCCATAGTCGCGCACCCCTCAAGCGTCCCGCTCGGGCCTCGTGGTGGCAACTTCAGATTCTGATATTGCCAGTGCGCAGGATCGGCGGGAGCCTCAAACCAGTGGGTCTGCGTCGTGACCTTCCATGGATGGTGGTGGGCAGCATGATTCTGCCGGGACACGCTCATGTAGTGACGTCGGGACAAGGACGCACCGTGGACCTCGGCGTCGCGCAGATGCGGGTGCTCGCCAGCGGCGACGCCACATACAGCGGCGCATTCGCATTGACAGAGTTCTCGGGCACCGGCGAGGGAGCCTGGACGGTCCTGCATCTGCATCGCAGCTTCGAGGAGTCATTCTTCATCCTGGACGGCCTGTTCACGTTCACCGTGGGCGGGGAAGCCATCGCGGCGAGCCCAGGGATGTACATCCTCGTCCCGCGGGACACCTCACACACGATCAGCGCAGCCGCAGGCGGAGGCCGGTTCCTTACCCTGATGGTGCCGGGTGGGCTCGAGGAGATGTTCTTCGAGCTCGGACGGCTGCCGCCGAACGCGATCCGAGACCCGACTGCGCGTGCGGCGATCTCGGCCCGCTACGACTCGATCCCGGTGTAGCCATGACACCCGAAGCGACCCTCGAGCGCGACGGCATCTTGCTGCCAACGCCGCATCCAGCCGTGGGCACCTACGCCACGGCAGCGCGCACCGCATCACTGCTCTTCGTGTCCGGTCACGGCGCCTTCGACTATGGCAACCCCATCCACACCGGTCGGCTGGGCGAACAGCTCTCGACGGCCGAAGGCACCGTGGCAGCGGCGGCGGTGATGCTGAACCTGTTGGCCACCGTGAAGGCCGCAGTGGGCGACCTGTCCCGCGTCGCCCGCTTCGCCGTCGAGATCAAAGCCGTCGTCGAGCTGGCCGCCTGGGACCACGCGCTCGCCGCCCACGGACTACCATGCCCGGGCATGAGAGGAACACGGGCACAGCGACCCTGAGTACCTCGGCGTCCGCGATGGAATCAGGAGGTGAGCTAGGCGAACTGTCCCCGTCCACGGTGATGACAAGTACCGAGGAGAAAAGGACGATACCCATGCAGACAGAGGAAGCCATTGCTTGGTGGGGGGGCAGAGGTCACCGGAGCCGGGTACTGCTGGCGGCCAGTGTCGGGGTTGTGCTCATCGTTTCACTGATTTCCACGGGAACTTCCCGGGCACAGGAGCAGGGTCAAGTTACTGCCCTCACCGTGGAGCAGCAGCAGGGATTTGCCACGCTGAGTTGGAATCTCGTGGTGGGCGCGACCGAGTATCAAATAGAACGCGCCTCCGTAGATGACGACAACAATCTCACCGGAGATCCGGTGATCACAGGTGTCTGGCGACCCAACAGGCAAGTGAACCAGGATTCGCCGGCCTTCGCCGATGCCAACTTCAACCCAGGCGATCGGTTCCGCTGGCGCGTCGCCGTGCCCGGAGAGCCGTTCTCCGATCCCGTGTACGACACCACCCTGCCGCAGTGGGGCGATCCAGGCGTGCCGGGGGAGAACCTCCGCACCCAGTGGGAGATGACCCAGGCGGCGCAGTTCACCAGCGACGTGAACGAGTACGCGTACACGGCTGCGCTCGACGCAGCGAGCGATCGGGTGCGGGTCGTGGAGCTGGGGCGGACTGTCCTCGGCCGCCCGATCAACATGTTCATCATCGGCTACCCGACACCGCCGGGAACCGCGGATGACATCGCCGATTCCTCGGCCGCGCTCGTCAACTGCAATGTGCACGGCAACGAGCCGTCCTCGCGAGAGGCGTGCCTGATCTTGGCACGGCAGCTGGCGTTCGGCGACGATGCCCGGACCATTGACATCCTGTCGAAAACCACCGTTCTGATCGTTCCCGCGATAAACGGGGACGGCCGTGCTGCGAACACTCGGGGCAACTCCACTGGTCAGGACCTGAACCGGGACTTTTCGCTGATTCGCGAACCAGAGACGTTTGCGTTCGTCAATATGCTGAGCGACTATCAGCCCGAGGCAGCATTCGACGGCCACGAGTTCGGCAACAACGAGGCCGGAGATCTGCCGGTGCTCTTCCCCCGGCACCTCAACGTGCCCGAGCCGGTCTTCACCCAGGCGAAGGACCTGATCGAGGGTTGGCTCTATGAGCAGGGCTCCGTCGACGGCTGGTGGTACTGCCCGTACGGCTGCCAGGGCGGCGGCGCCGTCGGTCTCAGCCAGGAGACTATCCTGCGCAACACCTTGGGACTCAAGAATGTGGTTGGTGCGCTGCTGGAGGCCCGCAGTGCGGGCGGGGCGACACGGCCATCAGACGGTGGCGCCAACACGCCGAACAGCCGAAAGCGCAAGGGATACTCGGCTCTTAACAACTACCATGAGTTCCTGGACTATTTCCGGGCGAATCAGTCCGAGATCATTCAGTCAACCGAGGCCGGGGCCGAGCTCCAAACCTTGAACGTGGGTCGGATCGTGTTCAGGGGTTCGTATGACGTCCCGGCGTTTCCGCCTCCCCACCCAGGTGAGAGCCCACCGCCTCCGGAGATTCCGACCACGGATCAGATCCTCGAAGATCCGCCGTGCGGGTACCTCCTCACCGAGGAGCAGTACAACGGGCCGCGCGCGGACGGTCCGGCAGGGCTGACTACCACGCTGGCCGAGCGCATCGAGGCCCACGGCTGGAGAGTCCAGACGAGACCGAGTGGGTACATGGTCCCCCTGACCCAGCCCGAACGGGGTCTCATCCCGCTTCTCCTCGACGGTCAGGCCGCAGAGCCCTGGGTCGACGCAGCGCGACTGTACGGTCCGCCGGCGAATCCACGGGCCCAACTGCCTGACAGTGCCTGCGGACTTGGTCGCGGCCCGGGATCGCCTGACCGGACGCCGTCGGCACAGGACCTCAGCTACGTCACAGACTGACGAAGCCGTTGCCCGCGGCGCGCTGAAAGGCCAGGCCTCTGGCCGTCACCAAGCGCGTCGCGGGCACCTCCGCCGACGCCACCGCTCGGAGCCCGTCGGAGAGGTCGCTCGCTGGGGGCCGTTTACCGGATCCTCAACGGTCAGCGGACGGCGTTCGGCATCCACGCCTGGGGCGGCGTGCGCGTGAACTCCGCGACCCGAATCAAGCGGTTCGTGTTCGACAACATCGCCCCCGCCACCGGCCGCTACACACTGGGCTCGACGATTGAGGGCTACGCCGCGTCGTCGGTCACTGTCGTCGTCGAAGCCGACCGGTAGCCCGACATCGACATCACGTTGGAGCCCGCCGAACAGTCCCCGGTTCAGCGGGGCATCGTGCTGCGCAACGACACCGACGAGGTGCGATCCAGCAGCGCCCTCGCGCCCAGTGCCGGTACTGCTTCTGGCCGCTCGGAGGCGGCCTCGGCCAGGACGGCCTCGCGGAACTGGTCGTCCTCGCCGAGGCGGTAGACCAGCTCGCTCACGACGACCGGTGACAGTTCGTCGACCCGGCCGGCGTCGATGCCGAGCAGGTTGCCGACCACCGCCCGGACTTGGTCGCCGGTCAACTCTCCGAGGGCGGCGTGCAACCGGGACACAGGCTGCTGCGCGGCCTCCGACACGGCCTCGGGTAGGGCGGCGGCCTCGGGCAGATCCGGCAAGCCGGCCTCGAGCAGCGCGACGGCGTCGACGATACCCACGCCGTACTTGCGCTGCCAACCGTTGCTGATCCAGTCGGGCGGAATCCGGCGACCGTGACTGCGCAGCAACGCCAGGAACGCACCCTGGACGTTTGCCCTGCCGTACCGCCGGCGGATGCGTTCAGGACCGTGGTGGGCCAGCCACAGCGCGGCGACACCGGCCAGCGTCGCGACCGCGTACGAGGTGCCGTCGCTGCGCGATTCGACGAATCTGGGTGGTGTGGTGTCCAGGTCGACCCGCGCCGCCCAGACACTCTCACCCGGTGCGGAGATGTCCACCAATTCGCCGCGTGACGAATCGGGCCAGGGCTTGCTATTGCAGTTGGTGGCGGCCACGGCGAGGCATTCGGGATACGACGCGGGCGCAACGACGAACGTGACCTTGTTGCCGGCTGCCGCCATCACGATCATGCCGTCGGCCACGGCCGAGCGGAGTGCTTCCTGCAACCCGATGAACCCTCGACCACCCAGCGACATCGAGATGATGTGGCAGTCGCGTTCGCGGGCCTTGTTGACCGCTCGCGCGACGTCGCCGTCCAACACCTGGACCACGCTCTTGATCGCCCGGATGGGGACGAGGGTCGCCAGTGGAGCGACGCCGCTGATCTTGCCCCGCTCGCGTCCGGCGATGACGCTGCCCGTCTGGGTGCCGTGACCGGGCGAGTCCAGCACGGCAAAGAACGCGCGCCGCAACGGATCACGTGCGTCCTCGTCGTCATCGATGACGTCGTAGTCCGAGCTGAGGTCCAGCGCAGCGCGTTCCAACTCGGGATGATCGCTATAACCCGTGTCGATATGCCCGATGCGGATGCCCTCACCACGGCTGCGCCCGCCTGGCTCGGCCGGCAGTGCCCACGCCTCGCGGGCACGCACATGGTCCAGCGCCCAGGTCTTCGCCTGCGAGCACGCAAGGTCCTCGCGGTCACCGTCCGCGGCCTCGAGCAGCGGTTGCGTCGGTGTGACGGTGACAGACTCGGGACCGAACGCGGTCGACGGGACGTCGGGCTCGACCACCAGATCGGTCTCGCGGGTCAGCCTGGTAGCCAGGTCGTAGGCGACGCGGCTCGGGTCATATGCCGACACCGAGGGGATCGCGCCGCTCACCACCCACCAGCGCCTGAGCTCGGCGGGCCTCGCGTTACCAAACAGCCGCTCCAGGCCCCAGGCGTCGCCCGCCATGTCCCCGGGCCCCAACTGCCGCCGCACCGCCTGACGCAGATGCCGCTCGGACTCGGCCTTCCGGGTCATACCGGCGGGCAGCTGGACCAGCAACCGCACCCAACCCTGCGACGGATCCCGTGCACGCATCTGCTCCCCCTTCACAAAACGGCCTCGTGTTCAGCGGCCCTTTATAGTTATGCCGGCACCACGTGTCGATGGCTAACCGGGTGTTCTGACGGTAGTGCTGCTGCTCGAGCTCCGCTGGGAGAACGTCGCCGCTGGCGGGTCGGGGCCCAGCTGCCGCCCGTAGCGGGCCATGCGACTATTGACCGCGCGCACCTCACTCCGGGCTGAGCGTACCCGCGTGCCATCATCCAGCACCTCACCCGTGCGAAAGTGGCGCCGGCATACGTCTTCACTTGACCGTGAGGCCAGAGCGGAGGTCGCCGGGTTGGCCCGGGATCCCGGGTCCGGTTCATCGTCCGCGGAGCGATGGCCCCCGTAAGCTTGACCAGCGAACCGGTCGGCTCCTCCGTGCCCGTAGGTGACCGATGTAGGGGGCAAATCGCCTCGGGGCCCCAGACGACGGCTCCGGGCGTGCCGTTCGGACGGTCCGACCAGGAAACGACCCACGACGGAGGTGCCGTGAAGCTCGATCAGCTGATCACAACCGCACGCGATGCGATCACGGTCAAGAGGGTGTTCGCCGAGCCCTACGAGAAGGAGGGGGTCACGATCATCACCGCCGCTACCTTGGCGGGCGGCGGGGGCGGCGGTGGCGGGCACGACGACCGCGGCCAGGAAGGTGAAGGCGGCGGGTTCGGCCTGAGCGCCCGGCCGACGGGGGCCTACGTCATCAAGGAGGGCAAGGTAATGTGGCGCCCCGCGGTCGACGTGAACCGGCTACTCGGAACGGTCGGCGCCGTCGTCATCGTGTACCTGCTCGCCCGGGCAGGCGTCGAGAGGGCACGCGCGAAGGCGGCCCGTAACGCTTGACTGGTCGTCGTGCGCAGGTTCATCGCTACCCGCTGTGGACGAGCGATGGATGCTCCGGCCATCCAAGGGAAAGAGGACACCCGAAGGCCGCCGAACGGCCCGAGCGACCAACCGTTCGCCCAGGAGGCCGTGACATCACTCGTGACGCGAAATGCCGTCGACCAGAGTGACCAGGGTGAAGATCACGCGGAGCCTGTCTCGCGTTTGCGCAGGTCACACAGCCGGCGCCGGGACTCGAACCCGGAACCGCCCGATTACAAGGCGGGTGGACACCGCCTCATCTGGCCCCCTACCAGCGACGCTGGGTGGTTACGCCGCCGTCCCCAGCGTGTGCCTGAAACCGCACGGGTTGACTCCATTTCGCGTCACGAATGATGTCACGCCCGCCCCGTCATCGTGAGGATGGCTCTTCGTTTGGTCCCTTTGTGGCTGCGCGGCGCGGCCACGCATGACCGCGGGTTCGCCCCTTCCCACAGCTCTCAGATCAAGGGAGAGCTGCGTGAGGTGCGCTGCCAGCACGGGCGGCTCCTCCACCGGATCCTCTACCGACGCTCCGGGGCGACTCGGTGATCCTGCTCCACGTCTTCCCTACCAGTAGCGTTCGGCGAAGATCCCGCGGCTGACATCGATCTCGCCCAGCACCGGTGGGCGGACTTCAAGGCTCGGATGAACGCCACGCCCCGGGTACCACCGCGCGCGGCCGGTCGCGACGCGCCCTAGTACGGTCATCCTCGGGTTAGGTTAGCAAATCTGCTAACCTAGGGGTTCGCCGGACAGGGAGGGCGACATGGCCACAAACGCCAGCCCGATCGGGACCAGCGTCGACGACCACATCGAACGCAAACGGACGCGGAGCCGGCGCTACCGCGACCCACACGAACGCCTTCGACCCTTCGAACAGATCGCGCGGGTCGTGATCATGCGCAGGGCCCGGCTCGGGCTCTCCCAGCAGGATCTCGCCGAGCGCATGGGCACCACCGCCTCGGTGATCTCCCGGATCGAAAGCGGCCAGCA
>DATHII010000092.1:0-3047 GCA_035316885.1 Jiangellaceae bacterium
GACCTGAGGAACTCCCTGGCTTGGTCGATGTCCATGGGTGGACAGCATCGGGGTGACCCCGGGTGTTCCACTTCGAGCTGTGGACCGTCACTCGATCGCCAGCCGGGCGAGGCCTGATGGTTCCCGCCCGGCGAGGAGCCAGCCGGCACCGGCCGCAAGGAGGGGGACGCCGACGACGATCGCCACGAGATGGACGACGGGGACGGCACTCAGCGCGCCGATGTCGTCGCGATACCCGGCCGCCAGTCCGACGTAGGCACCCGCCGTACCCAAAGCCGCGCCGAGAAATGCGAGCCCGCCTGCCGTTGCCGCGGTGAGAGTGCGGCGGATTCCGCTTGTCGCCCCGGTCGCCGTGAGCGTGCGGAGGTCGCGTTCCGCTGCACTGCGGATCAAGCCGACGGTCATGGCGAGGACGCAGAGCGCCAGGAGTGTCCCGGCGGCGGTCGCCTGCCAGCGCAGGGCCACGAGCCCCTCCTGATGGTCTCTGGTCTCGACGAGCAGGCCGGCGTCCGCGGCGGCTTCGCGGGCCGCATTGACCTGCGCGCCGGTGAGCGGCTCGTCCGTCTCGACGAGCCAACCGACCCTCGTCGAGTCCCAACCCCGTTGGCGAAGCGCGTCGGGCGTGATGAACGAGCCTGGCAGCGATGAGTAGCCGACGTCGATCGTCTCCGCGTTTGTCACGCGCTCAGGCGCCGATCCGACCTGTGGGAACCAGAGCTCGCCGGTCTCGACCGTGATGACGTCCGTGTCCGGGTCGACCGCTTCGAGGTCGATGCCGTAATGCTCGAGCAGCTCCGGCTCGCCGACGTACAGCAGCGCGATGTCGAGCAGACCGCCGCCATTGAGATCAGTTGGTTGGGCAAGGGTGACCGCGATTCGTCCGTCCGGAGTCGGTTCGACGGTGGGATCGACGGCGAGGTCCAGGCCGGTCACCCGGGGGTCGTCGAGGTGGGCAGCCATCCCGTCGACCTCGGCCGCATGATCCTCGAGCTCGGCGGACGTAAGTCTCGGGAGGTACGGCGAGAAGCCGGAGTCGTTGGGGTCTTCCGTGTAGTACGGCGAGATGCCTTCCGGCTGGTCCCGATCGCGGGTCCAGACCACCATCTGGCTGTCGGACAGGTTGCCCTTGTCCGCCGTTTGCTCGGCGGCGCTGGCGGTGATCACGATAGCCACGGGGATGCCCAGCGACAGACTGATCCCGGCGAGTGCGGCGGCCGCTCGGGCCTGGTACCGGCTCAGGTCGCGCAGGGCCAGGCGCATCGCGATCGGGAGGCGTCCCGTGGTCGGCGAGAGCAACCTGATCGCCAACGGGCTGACGAGCAGCACGCCGACCACGATCGCGACCGCACCGGTGCCGAGGAGCAGAGAGCTGGTCCGGTCGGCTTGCGCCAGACAGACCACACCGATCGCGACGAAGAACGCTGCCAGCCCGGCCGATTGACGAGCCGGCTGCGGCCCCTGCGGCCGGCCGGACAGCGCATACGTGATCGGAACCCGCGCCACGGCCCGGGCCGGCCACCAGGCCGCCGCCGTCGCCGCGACGACCACGAGCCCCATCGCGGTCACGACCAGCCACCACGGCACGTTGAGCGGGTCGATCCGATGCCCGACGGCGCTCTCCATTCGCGGCGCGACGGCTATCCACCCGGCCACGCCCAGCAGGCCACCGAGCAGTGCGGCCACGATTCCGAGGACGGCACCGTTGGCCACGACGACCAGACGCAGATGCTTCTGCGTCGCGCCGATCGAAGCGAGCATGCCCAGCTGCCGTAGGCGGCGCTGCGCCACGGCGACGAAACTGGCGGCGGCGACGAGCGCCACGAGCACGAGGCCCACCTGCGCAATGCCGAGGATGGCCGCGGCGGCCACCACGTTGTCGACGATCGACCGGGATCCCTGCGTCACGTCGTCGGCCTGCAGCTCGTTCGACGCCGGGAACAGCTCGAAGCGTTCGGCGCTGCCGCCGACGAGGATCGTCACCGACTCGAGCGACTCGTCGTCGGTCGGCGCCACCAGAGCGAACTCCGCGTCGAGGTCGCTGGGGTTCTCGACCAGGCCGACGACGGTTCGCTCCGGGCCGTCGAGATCGAACGTGTCGCCGACCTGGATCTGGAAGGTCTCCGCGACTCCGTCGGTCACCGCGATCTCGTCGTCGTCGCTCGGGTATCGCCCCTGCTGCAGGGCCAGCATCGGTGCGGCGAAGGGCCCGTCCGGGTCTTGGGCCCGGAACTCGACCATCTCGACCGAACCCGGGACCGGCCACTCCCAACTGGCGATGACGTCGACGTCGCCAAACCACTCCGCGGCGGCCGCGGCACCGCGCCGCGCTGTATCGGCGTCGATCCCGTCGGCTCTGATCAGGTGGTTCGCGGTGCCGAACTCGGCGTCGTCCCCCACGCCGGTCGTGTTGTACGCGGCCGCCGCAAATCCGATCGCTGAACCGACCACGACCGTGAGGAGCGCCAAGACCAGGGCCTGTTGGCGCCACTCGCGGCGGAACAGCCGCCATGCCCAGCGCACGACGGCACGCCTTGCGATGGTGCCGCCGTCGGGTGGGCGCGTGATCGCCGGCCGGATGCGGACGTCCGTCGTCACGGTCTCGGGCCTGGGGCAAGGAGCGACTCGGGCCCGGGGAGGGCTGCGGTCTGGTCTACCACCCGTCCGTCGCGCAGGAAGACCACCCGGTCGGCCCACGAGGCGAGTTGGGCGTCATGCGTCACCACGACGCCCGCCACTCCCTGCTTGCACGCGGTGCGCACCATACGCATGACCGCCTCGCCGTTCACGGAGTCGAGGGCGCCCGTCGGCTCGTCCGCCAGTAGTACCTGTCGGTCACCGACAACGGCCCTCGCGATCGCGACACGCTGCCGCTCGCCGCCGGAGAGATCGTCGGGATAGCGTCCGGCCCGATCGGCGACGCCAAGTGCATCCAGCGCTCGCAGGCCGGCCTTGCGTGCAGTCCTCACGCCGACGCCGTCGAGTTCCAGAGGAAGGGCGGCGTTCTCGATTGCGGTGAGACCGGCGAGCAGGTTGAAGTCCTGGAAGAC
>DATHII010000093.1:0-3336 GCA_035316885.1 Jiangellaceae bacterium
CCGGATCTGCGGGCAGCTCGACACCGAGAACGCCGCGGTGCTGCGCTCCGCGCTGGATCCGCTGGCCGCGCCGAACCCGGCCGCCGACGGCACCCAGGACCCGCGCACCGCCGGCCAACGCACCGCCGACGCCCTGGTCGAACTGGCCCGCCGCGCCAACAACGAAGGCACGCTGCCGGCCGGGCACGGCGTCCGCCCACACCTGAGTGTGATCATCACCCTGGACAGCCTGCTGGCCACGACCGCCGACACCGCGGTGGCACCCGGCGAACTCGGCTGGGGCGGGCCACCATCGGCCCAAGCCGTCCGCCGCATCGGCTGCGACGCCGGGATCAGCCGGGTCATCACCGACCCCGCCGGCGTGCCACTGGATGTCGGACGGGAATCCCGCACCGTCACCCCCGGTCAATGGACCGCCCTGATCGCCCGCGACCGCGGCTGCGCCTTCGCCGGCTGCACCAGGCCAGCCGAGTGGTGCATCGCCCACCACATCGTGCACTGGGCCGACGGCGGACCCACCGACCTGGACAACCTGGTCCTGCTCTGCGCAGCCACCACCGCGTCATCCACCACCACGGCTGGCACGTGCGAATGGCCGCCGACCGACACCCCGAACTCACACCCCCACCCTGGATCGACCCCGACCAAATCGCCCGACGCAACACCAGACCCCGATACGACCAACGTGATATCCCTGGTCCTTAACGCAAACTGCGGGTGTTTCTTTCTTGCCGGCGAATGGCTGCACGAGAGTCGGATGTCCCGCAGCGCGCGTGAGTCGTACGCACGCCCGTCGAGGGGTTCGAACCGAGCGCCGAACCGGCCGCAGGCACGTAGCCGATCCCAGCCGTCAAGAAACCGTCAAGACAGGGTTCTTAGACGCTAGCGAGTCGTCAACGTGGACTCGACCCGACGCCTGGACAGTATTGACTGCATCGGCGGCCCCATCGGGCCCCGACACTTCCGACTGACTGGAGAGGTCAATGCAGGATGTGATCTTCATCGGTGTGACCCTGGCATTCTTCGCCGTTGTCGCCCTGCTGGTGAAGGGGCTGGAACGGCTGTGACCGCTGAGAACGTGGCCGGCCTCGTGCTGGCCGTGATCTTGATTGGCTACTTGCTGGTCGCCCTCCTCTTTCCGGAGAAGTTCTGATGAGCTCCACGGCCGCGGGCATCATCCAGCTCCTTGTGTTGATCGCCCTGCTCGCCGTCGTCCACAAGCCGCTCGGCGATTACATGGCGCGGGTATTCACAAGTACGAGGCACCTCGCTGTCGAGCGCGGCTTCTACCGCGTCGTCCGTGTGGACCCCGAGGCCGACCAGCGGTGGAGCACCTACCTGCTCTCGCTGCTCGGCTTTTCGCTGGTGTCGGTGCTCTTCCTGTTCGGCTTCCAGAGGCTGCAGAGCAACCTGCCGCTCTCGGTGGGGATGGAGAACGTGCCCGCCGCCGGTGCCTTCAACACCGCGGTCTCGTTCGTCACGAACACCAACTGGCAGTGGTACTCCGGTGAGTCCATCATGGGCCACCTGGTCCAGATGGCGGGTCTCGCCGTGCAGAACTTCTTGTCCGCCGCGGTCGGCCTGGCGGTCGCCGTCGCGCTGATCCGGGGCCTGGTCCGCTCCAGGACGGATCGGCTCGGCAACTTCTGGGTCGATCTGACTCGCGGGACCTTCCGTATCCTCCTGCCGCTCGCGTTCGTCTTCGCCCTCGTGCTGGTGATCGGCGGTGCGATTCAGAACTTGACCGGCGCGGACGAGATCGCGACGCTCACCGGCGGCTCCCAGTCGATCATGGGTGGCCCGGTGGCCTCGCAGGAGGCGATCAAGGAGCTCGGCACCAACGGTGGCGGTTTCTTCAACGCGAACTCCGCGCACCCGTTCGAGAACCCGAACTCGTGGACCAACCTGGTCGAGATCTTCCTGATACTGCTCATCCCGTCCGCCCTGCCCCGCACGTACGGCCGGATGGTCGGTAACAGGCGTCAGGGCTACGCGATCCTGGCCGCGGCCGCACTGCTGTGGGCCGGGTCCGTGGTCGCGATGACGGCGGCCGAGGTCGCCCACCCGGGCACCGTCCCCCAGGTCGTCGGTGCCGCGATGGAGGGCAAGGAAGTCCGGTTCGACACCTGGGCTTCCGCGTTGTTCGCGGCGTCGACCACGGGGACCTCGACCGGCGCTGTCAACGCGACGCACGACAGCCTCACCGCCGCCGGCGGCGGTGTCGTGATGTTCAACATGATGCTCGGCGAGGTTTCGCCGGGAGGTGTCGGCGCCGGCCTGTACGGCATCGTCGTCCTCGCGATCCTGGCCGTATTCCTGGCCGGTCTCATGGTGGGTCGCACGCCCGAGTACCTCGGAAAGAAGATCGGCCGGCGGGAGATCACACTGGTCGCGCTCTACGTGCTCGCCGTGCCGTTCGCCCTGCTCATCGGCGCGGCTCTGGCGGTGTCGTTAGACGGACCGCAGGAGACGATCCTCAACACCGGGCCGCACGGCTTCTCCGAGGTGTTGTACGCCTTCACCTCGGCTGCCAACAACAACGGCAGTGCTTTCGCCGGCATAGGGGTCGGCACCGACTTCTACAACACCGCGCTCGGGCTGGCGATGCTGATCGGCCGGTTCCTGCCGATCGCGTTCGTCCTGGCGCTCGCCGGGTCGCTGGCCCAGCAGCGGCCGACGCCGGTGACGGCGGGCACGCTGCCGACCCACAAACCGCTGTTCGTCGGCCTGCACGTCGCGACGATCGTCGTCGTCGCCGGCCTGACCTTCTTCCCCGCGCTCGCACTCGGGCCGATTGCCGAGGCCCTGATATGAGCACCCCACGTCCTACGACGGAGAGTTCGGTGACTACCACTACCACTGTCGGCGCGGATGCTGCGCAGTTGCCCGGCCGGATCGGCGCGGGCCTGTTCGACCCGCGCCAGCTCGTGGCCTCCCTTCCCGGCGCGGTCAGGAAGCTCGACCCGCGGCACATGATCAAGTCGCCTGTCATGTTAGTCGTCGAGGTCGGCGCCGTGCTGACCACCGTCCTTGCTATTGCCGACCCGAGCACATTCTCGTGGTGGGTGGTCGCGTGGCTGTGGTTCACGGTGATCTTCGCGAACCTGGCCGAGGCCGTGGCCGAGGGTCGCGGGCGGGCGCAGGCCGCGACGCTGCGCGCCACCAAGCAGGACACCCCAGCCCGCAAGCTCGTGGGCGGCGTTGAAGACGTTGTTCCGGGTGGGAGCCTGAAGCCGGGCGACCTGGTCGTCGTCGAGGCCGGCGAGGTGATTCCGGGCGACGGTGACGTGATCGAGGGTGTCGCGAGCGTCGACGAGTCGGCCATTACCGGCGAGT
>DATHII010000094.1:0-16047 GCA_035316885.1 Jiangellaceae bacterium
TCACCAGGCCGCCGACCGCCCGCCATCGCGTGCTGGTCGCGTTGGAGCGGAACACCGTGGTCGGACTCGCAGCGATCGCACCCTCCGAGGATGCGGACGCCGGTCCGAACGACGCCGAGATGGTCGCCTTCCACGTCGACCCGAGTGCTCTCGGGGCCGGCCATGGCTCCCGGTTGTTGGCCGCCGCGGTCGACACGATGCGCGCCGACGGCTTCAGCCACGCACGCGTCTGGGTGGTCGTCGGCGACGACGCCGTGCGAGGCTTCCTCGAGTCGGCCGGCTGGGCCGCCGACGGTGCGCACCGCGAGCTCGACCTCACCGGCGACGCCAGCGCCACCCTCCGCCAGCTCCGGATGCACACCGACCTGCGAGAGGATCCTCCTCGACATGATCACGAGGAGGTCGTCGCCGCCAGGTAAGCGCGGCCGCGGGGTGAGAGCCGATAGCCGACGTCGAGGCTCTCGGTCAGCCCGAGGTTCTTCAGCTTGCGTACGTCCATCTTGAACGGCTGCATCTCGCGGTCGAGGGAGGCGGCGAGATCGGCCGCGCGGATCGCCGGGCGGTCCCGGACGAGCTGGAGCGTGGTCCGAGTCCACGGCCCGTGCCGACTGGCCCGGTCGAATCGGTCCAGCCGTGCGGAGATGGCGATGACGTCGGACTCGTCGAGGTCGGCGTCGGCGGCCAGCTCCGCCCGCGGGTCACGGCCGGCGGCGCGGTGGAACTCGACCCGGTACAGCGTTGCCCCGGTACGGACCGGAAGGTCGGCGACCAGCGCGCGGGCGTCCGGGTGCCCGGTTCGGTGAGCCTCGTCGTCGGTGATCGCCGCAGTGTCGGCCGCCGCGACTGACGTCACCTCGACGATGCCGGCGGGCGTGCGGTACGGCCGCCCGGCCACCACCTGCGCGCGGTGCCAACGGCGGTACGTCAGCGTGATCGAACCGTCGGCGATCCCAGGCCAGAACCGCTTCGGGAACAGCACCCCAGCACACTACGTGCCGGCCCCAGCCCATCGGCCCCACCTGCCATCATGTGGCGGGTTTGGGACGTGTCCAGCGCCGTGGAGGGGTTGCGAACCCGCCACAAGTCGGGTTCCAGGCGGCTCGGCGGCGACTGTGATGTGACACGGAGACTACCGATCTGCTGGACATGTGTAACATCGGAGTTCTAGGCTGGATTCATGGAGTCCACCGCGGCCGACCCTCGTGAGACGGCATTTCAGGCGCTCGTCGACGCCGACGGCCGGGTCGAGCCACGCGACTGGATGCCCGACGACTACCGGCGCTCGCTGGTTCGACAGATCGCCCAGCACGCCCACTCCGAGATCATCGGCATGCAGCCCGAAGGCAACTGGATCACCCGTGCGCCGAGCCTGCGGCGCAAGGCCATCCTGATGGCCAAGGTCCAGGACGAGGCCGGGCACGGTCTCTACCTCTATGCCGCCGCCGAGACCCTCGGAGTGTCCCGGGACGACCTCCTCGACCTGTTGCACGCCGGCAAGCAGAAGTATTCGTCGATCTTCAACTACCCGACGCTGACCTGGGCCGACATGGGGGCCATCGGCTGGCTGGTCGACGGTGCCGCGATCACCAACCAGGTGCCGCTGTGCCGCTGCTCCTATGGGCCGTACGCGCGGGCGATGGTGCGGATCTGCAAGGAGGAGTCGTTCCACCAGCGGCAGGGCTTCGAATCGCTGCTGACGCTCTGCCGGGGCACGCCCGAACAGAAGGCGATGGCCCAGGATGCGCTGGACCGCTGGTGGTACCCGAGCCTGGCCATGTTCGGGCCGCCGGACGGCGAGTCCACCCACACCGGCAAGTCGATGGCCTGGGGCATCAAGCGGTTCAGCAACGACGAGTTGCGGCAGAAGTTCGTCGACATGACAGTGCCGCAGTCGCATGTCCTGGGTATCACGGTTCCCGACCCCGAGCTGCAGTGGAACGAGGAACGCGGCCACTACGACTTCACCCCTCCGGACTGGGACGAGCTCCGCCGGGTCATCACCGGCGACGGGCCCTGCAACCGCCAGCGGGTCGAACACCGCGTCGCCGCCCACACCGGGGGAGGCTGGGTGCGGGAGGCTGCCGCGGCCTACGCCGCCAAGCACGGCGCGGCGGAGGTGGCGGCGTGAGCACCGAGCCGCTGTGGGAGGTGTTCGTCCGCAGTCGCCGCGGCCTCTCGCACATCCATGTCGGCAGCCTGCACGCGCCCGACGCCACGATGGCGGTGCGCAACGCCCGCGACGTATACACGCGCCGGCAGGAGGGCGTCTCGATCTGGGTCGTGCCGGCCGGCGCGATCACGGCCAGCAGCCCAGACGAGAAGGACTCCTTCTTCGACCCGGCCGGCGACAAGGTCTATCGGCATCCCACGTTCTACGACATTCCCGACGAGGTGCGGCACCTGTGACCGGGCAGCTGGTCCCCAGGGGCACCTGGGACGGCGGCTCCAGTGGCGCGACGGCGCTGGAGCCGCTGGTCGGGTACGTACTCGGCCTCGGCGACGACGCCCTCGTGCTCGCTCAGCGGTTGGGTGAGTGGATCGCCGCCGCTCCGCAGATCGAGGAGGACATCGCGCTGGCCAATATCGGCCTCGACCTGCTCGGGCAGGCGCGAAATCTGCTGAGCTACGCCGGCGAGCTCGAGGGCGCGGGCCGCGACGAGGATGCGCTGGCCTACCTGCGCGACGAGCGCGACTTCCGCAACCTGCAGATTGTCGAGCGCCCGAACGGCGACTTCGCCGTGACGATCGCCCGGCAACTGGCCCTCTCCGCGTACCAGTACGAGCTCTACGACCGGCTGCGCCACAGCACCGACCAGACGCTCGCCGCCGTGGCCGCGAAGGCGGTCAAGGAGGTCGCCTACCACCGCGACCATGCGACGCAATGGGTGCTGCGCCTGGGCGACGGCACCGACGAGAGCCACCTGCGCATGCAGGCCGGACTCGAGGAGATCTGGCCCTACGTCGGGGAGATGTTCGATCCCGACCCGTCCCTGGCCGACCTTGTCACCCGGGGTGTCGCAACCAACCCGGCGGCGTTGCGCGAACCGTGGGACGCATACGTCCACCCCGTCCTCGCGCAGGCGACGCTCGCCGTCCCCGAGCCCGCGTTCGCCGGCCGTGGCGGCCGTCGTGGCCTGCACACCGAGGCTCTGGGCTTTCTGCTGGCCGAGATGCAGCACTTGCACCGTGCCCACCCGGGGGCGACGTGGTGACCGCAACCGTCGCAGTGCCCGATCTCCACGCGCTGGTGGCGGCGGTGCCCGACCCGGAGTTGCCCGTCGTCACGATCGGCGACCTCGGTGTCCTGCGCGACGTCCGCGCCGACGCCACGGGACACGTCGTCGTCGAGATCACGCCCACCTACTCGGGCTGCCCGGCGATGGACGCGATACGCGACGACGTGCTGGCCCGCCTGCGCCGGCACGGCCACCACGACGCCGAGGTGTACCTCGTGCTCGCGCCCGCGTGGTCCACCGACTGGATCACCGCCGCCGGTCGCGAGGCCCTGCGCGAGCACGGGATCGCGCCGCCTCACCCTGCCGGACCGGTGGCCCTCACCCTGTCCGTCCGCTGCCCCCGGTGCGGCTCGCCCGACACCCGCGAGGTCAGCCGCTTCGGCTCGACGGCATGCAAGTCGCTGTGGAAATGCCGGGCCTGCCTCGAGCCCTTCGACCACGTCAAGGCGCTCTGAGTTGACCACCGACACGCGGGCCGCACCGGCGAGCAGGCGGCACTCGGTCTTCCACCGGCTGCGGGTGTCGGCGGTCGAGCGCCTCACCGACGACGCGGTGGCGGTCACGTTCGAGGTACCACCAGACCTGCGCGACGCGTACGCGTACGCCGCCGGCCAGCACGTCAACGTCTCGATGCCGGACGGCGACGAGGTGCGCCGCAGCTACTCCATCTGCTCACCGGCGGGGTCGGGGCGGCTGCGGATCGCGGTCAAGCGGATCCCCGACGGCGTGTTCTCCTCGCACGCCATGGAGCGGCTGGCGCCGGGTGACGAGCTCGACGTCATGACGCCCGCCGGCCGGTTCACACCCGCTCTTGATCCGGCGCACGCCAAGCACTACGTGGCAATCGCCGCGGGGAGCGGCATCACCCCGGTGCTCTCGATCATCACGACCGTCCTCGACGGCGAGCCCGGCAGCCGCGTCACACTCGTCTACGGCAACCGGACGAGCCAGTCGGTGATGTTCCTCGACGAGCTGGCCGATCTCAAGGACCGCCATCCCGAACGGCTTCACCTGGTGCACGTGCTGTCCCGCGAGGACCAGGAGGCCGAGCTCCTCTCGGGCCGGATCGACGCGGAACGGCTGCAGCGCTTCCTCGACACACTGATACCGCCGGAGACCGTCGACGAGTGGTACCTGTGCGGGCCGCACGAGCTCGTGACCAGCGCGCGAGAGGTCCTGGCCCGCCGGGGGGTCGACCGTGCCACCGTGCACGCCGAACTGTTCCACGTGGGCGACCCGCCACCACGTCCGGCCGCGGAGGCAGCGTCTCGCAGCGCCGCGGCCAGCGAGGTCACCGTGGTGCTCGACGGGCGCCGGAGCACGGTCGAGATCTCCGACCCGGACGAGAGCGTGCTGGAGGCGGTGTTACGGGTTCGCAACGACGCGCCGTTCGCCTGCAAAGGCGGCGTGTGCGGCACCTGCCGGGCGAAGCTCCTCGACGGAAAGGTCGACATGGACCGCAACTTCGCGTTGGAGGACTCCGAGGTGGGCGCCGGCTATGTGCTCACCTGCCAGTCGCATCCGGCCACACCCGTGGTGTCGCTCGACTACGACGCCTGACGCGGTGGCGCGACTTCCAGCGCAGGCGCCGCGGTGGCCGGCAGCTGTGGGTGGAGCAGCCAGGGCGCGCTGCGCGCGGCGTCGATGGCGGGAGCCCCGGCGAGCAGGACGATGCCGAGGGCTCCGACCGGCAGGCCCGAGCGGCCGAGGTCGAGTAGCGGCCAGGTGACGGCGCCGACGAGCGCGGTGACCGTGACGACGGCGACGTAGTCGGGAGCGTCGAGGATCCACTTGGGTGCCCGGTCCGCGGCGGCGCAGGCCAGCCCGACCGCCGCACCGAGGAGCGGGCCGACGACGATACCGCCGAGCAGGCCGAGCCCGACGATTTGTAGCTCGCCGGCGCCGGTGCCGTGAACCATGGCCAGGGGAATGCCGCCGACCAGCGCTGCCAGCACGCCCCACGCCGGGCCGTGTGTCAACCCCCAGTGCGCGAAGCGCCGGATGGTCCCCCGCATGACCATGAGTCATAGAGTGCACCCGTCGGCTCCGTTCGTGCACGTCAATCCGCGTGTCGCAGCCGATCTGTGACCTGATGTACAGGTTCCGGTCATGTCATCGCGCTGATCGCCGGGAGGCAGACCGTCAGAACGAGTAGGGGCCGAACCGGGCCCCAGGCGACCATGACGGTGAGGGCGAGCAGGACTCCGGTGACGGCGAGCCCGGTGGCCGCGATCCGATGTCGTCGCGCCGCGTGTCGCCTGCCGTCACTAGGCTGCCAGCAAGGACGCATCGAGAGGGCGCACACCGTGACCGTGACGGAGAGCAGAGCCGGGTCCGAGGCCGACGACAGCCCAGAGTTCGAGTTCCGCAGCGAGATGACCGTCGAACTCGTCCGGTCCAGCGCGCGCGACTCCGACGTTCTGTTCGCCGCCCGGGTCTCGACCAAGGGAGAGCAGTCGCTGGAAGACGTCGAAGCCGACGCCGGTCAGTCGAAGGGCCTGCTCAACTTCCTCATGCGAGATCGACACGGTTGCTACGACGACGAGACCGATGTCCTGACGTCGCACGGCTGGGTCCCATGGCCACAGGTCACGGGTCTGGAGCGGTTTGCGACACTCGCAGCCGACGGCCGGATCGAGTACCGGCGCGCAAACCGACTCATTCGCAGGAGTCACGACGGGCCGATGGTGCGGATCACGACGTGTCATGTCGACTTGCTCGTCACGCCCGAGCACCGCATGTGGGCCAAGCGTCGCCGCCAAGCTGATCATGAGCGGTGGGGCCTCGTCCCCGCCACAGATCTGTTCGAGGCGTCCCATCGTTTGGCGCTAGGCGGTGGAAAGTGGAACGCCGAGTTCCCGCTCGACTTCCCCGCAGCCTGGTTCTCGCTGCTCGGGTTCTTCATCGGTGACGGTCACAGCCGAGGCGGAGCACCGACGTTCCGGCTCCGCAAGGAACGCGAGATCAACGCACTGCTCAGGTGGGCCGCCGAGCTCGGCTACACGGTGAAGTGCCGTGGCGACAATTACACCCTGGTAGCGGACGAGGACTTCCGGCTGTTCGCGAAGAGGTGCTACGACACCGGCCGGGAGAAAGTCGTCCCGGGTGAGATCTTGGAATGCGGACCCGACGCGTTACGGGCGCTCCTCGCAGGGCTCATCGCATCCGACGGATCCGTGTCAGCCACCGGCAAACAGGTCTACACGACCACCAGCCGCCGTCTTGCCGGCCAGGTACAGGAGATCGCGCTCAAGATCGGTACCACGGCGCGGATCCGGACTCGTTATTCGCACGGTAGGGGGCACTTCGGCACCAAGCCGGTTCACAACGTGACGATATTCCGCCCGAGGAACGCCTTTCCTCGCGTCGGATGGACGCAAGCCAATCGGCGCCGGGAGGTAGTGCTGGAGCACTATCGTGGGACTGTCCACTGCGTCACGGTGCCAAATGGAACGTTGTACGTGCGGCGAGCAGGCAAGGCTGTATGGTGCGGGAACAGCCCATTCGAACACAATTCGATGACCTTCTACGTTCATGCGCCGATCTTCGTCTTTCGAGAGCACATGCGGCACCGGATGGCAAGCTACAACGAGGAGAGCGGACGGTACCGCGAGCTTCGGCCCGTGTTCTATGTCCCCGGGCCGGAGCGCAAGCTGGTCCAGGAAGGCAAGCCGGGCCACTACACGTTCGTCGACGGCACCGCAGAGCAGCATGCGCTGGTCGACTCTGAGACCCGGCGGGTGTGCGCCGAGGCGTACGCCGCCTACCGGCGCATGCTCGACGCCGGGGTCGCACGCGAGGTCGCCCGGATCGTGCTGCCCGTGACGATCTACTCCTCGATGTACGTCACCTTCAACGCCCGGTCCCTGATGAACTTCCTCTCGCTGCGGACCAAGCGCGAGGACTCCCGGTTCCCGTCGTTCCCGCAGCGCGAGATCGAGATGGTCGCAGAGAAGATGGAGGCCGAGTGGGCCCGGTTGATGCCGCTGACCCACGCCGCGTTCGAGGCCAACGGCAGGGTCGCGCCGTGACGGGCGACCGGAGCCAAGGGCAGGGTTGCGGGCGGTAGCCTTCCGAACATGGCTGACGATCCCACCACCGGTTCCGCGGCTCCGTTCGGTCGAGTGCTGACCGCCATGGTCACCCCCTTCGACGACAACGGCCGCCTCGACTTCGACGGCGCCGCTCGGTTGGCCACCCACCTCGTCGACCGGGGGTGCGACGGGCTCGTCGTCAGCGGCACGACAGGGGAGAGCCCGACGACGACGGAGGCCGAGAAGGAACAGCTGATCCGGGTCGTGCTCGACGCGGTGGGCGACCGAGCTGCCGTCGTCGCCGGCGTCGGCACCTACGACACCCGGCATACGCTCGAGCTCACGCAGCAGGCCGAGAAGGCCGGCGCCCATGGCCTGCTCGTCGTCACGCCGTTCTACAACCGGCCACCACAGGAAGGCCTGGTCCAGCACTTCACCTCCGTCGCGGACGCGACCGCGCTGCCGGTGATGCTCTACGACATCCCTGGCCGCTCCGGCGTTCCGATCATGACCGAGACGCTGGTCCGGCTGGCCGAGCACGACCGGATAGTGGCGGTCAAGGACGCCAAGGACGACCTCTACGAGTCGTCGTGGGTGCTCGCCCGCACCGACCTGGCCTACTACTGCGGCACCGATGCGCTCAACCTGGCGCACCTGACCCAGGGCGCGGTCGGCATGGTCAGCGTGGTCGCGCACGCCGCGGCGGCCGAGTATGCGGCCATGGTCCGCGCCCTCGACGCCGGCGACCTCACCGAGGCGATCCGGGTGCACAGGTCGCTGCTGCCTGCGGTGCGGGGAATCATGACCCGGACCCAGGGAGCGATCATGGCCAAGGCCGCCTTGCAGCTCGCGGGTGTGCTGCAGAGCCGGGCGATGCGCCTGCCGCTCCTCGCTGCCACAGACGAGCAGGTCGAACTCCTGCGGACCGACCTCGCGGAGGCTGGCTTGCTGTGAGCCACCCCCACCCGGAGCTCACGACCCCCCCGCCGCTGGCCGAGGGGGGTCTGCGCATCGTGCCCCTCGGCGGGCTCGGCGAGGTCGGGCGCAACATGACGGTGTTCGAGCATTCCGGGCGCCTGCTGGTGGTCGACTGCGGCGTTTTGTTCCCCGAGGACCACCAGCCCGGAGTCGACCTGATCCTGCCCGACTTCGACTACATCAGAGACCGCCTCGAGGACATCGAGGCCGTCGTCCTCACCCATGGACACGAGGACCACATAGGGGCGGTGCCGTTCCTGCTTCGCGAGAAGTCCGACATCCCGATCGTCGGATCGCGGCTCACCCTCGCCCTCGTCGATGCGAAGCTCACCGAGCACCGCCTCGACGCCTACCAGCTCGAGGTCGCCGAGGGCCGCACCGAGAACTTCGGGCCGTTCGAGGTCGAGTTCCTCGCGGTCAACCACTCGATCCCCGACGCTCTGGCGCTGGCGATCCGCACCCCGGCCGGAGTGGTGCTGCACACCGGCGACTTCAAGATGGACCAGCTTCCCCTCGACGGGCGGCTCACCGACCTGAACGGCTTCGCCCGGCTCGGCGACGCCGGCGTCGACCTGTTCATGGTCGACTCGACCAACGCCGAGGTGCCGGGCTACAACGCGCACGAGCGCGACATCGCGCCGGTTCTCGACCGGGTGTTCGCGGAGGCGCCGCGCCGGGTCATCGTCGCGTCGTTCGCCAGCCACATCCACCGCGTCCAACAGGTGCTCGACGTGGCCGTGGCGCACCGGCGCAAGGTCGCGTTCGTCGGGCGCTCGATGGTCCGCAACATGGGCATCGCCCGCGATCTGGGTTACCTCGACATCCCCGGCGGCACGCTGGTCGACGTCAAGAGCATCGACGACCTCGCCCCCGAGGAGGTCGTGCTGATGTCGACCGGGTCGCAGGGCGAGCCGATGGCGGCGCTGTCGCGGATCGCGAACCGCGACCACCCGGCGATCCGGATCGAGCCCGGCGACGTCGTCGTCCTGGCCTCGTCGTTGATCCCTGGCAACGAGAACGCCGTTTCCCGTGTCATCAACGGTCTGACCCGGTGGGGCGCCACCGTCGTGCACAGGGGTAACGCGATGGTGCACACGTCCGGTCACGCCAGCGCGGGCGAGTTGCTGTACGCCTACAACCTGGTCAAGCCACGAAACGTGCTCCCGATCCACGGCGAGACGAGGCACCTGCACGCCAACGCAGGCGTCGCCATCAGCTCCGGCGTTCCACGCGACCGCGTCGTCCTGGCCGAGGACGGCGTGGTGGTCGACCTCGTGGGCGGCGTGGCGCGGGTCGCGGGTGCGGTGCCGTGCGGGTACGTCTACGTCGACGGGTCGAACGTCGGCGGCGTCGCCGAGGCGTCGCTGAAGGACCGGCGGATCCTCGGCGAGGAGGGGTTCATCTCCGTCGTCGTGGTGGTCGACTCCGTCACGGGCAAGGTCACCGGCGGGCCCGAGATCCACGCGCGGGGCTTCGCCGAGGACGACAGTGTCTTCGACGAGGTGCGGCCCCAGATCGCGGAGGCGCTCGAGAAGGCCGCCGCGGGCGGCGGCGCCGACACCTACCAGCTCCAGCAGACGATCCGGCGCACGATCGGCCGCTGGGTGAGTGGGCGCTACCGCCGGCGGCCGATGATCATCCCGGTCGTCGTCGAATCCTGAGCCGCCCGCTGACCCGAGATGCCTCGTGCAGCGCGAGCGGCTGGTCGGCACTGAACTTCAGACGCGGGGCCAGAGTCTCACCCAGGCTGCTTCTCAGGTGGCATGCTCCGTGGCCCACGTGGCACAGGGGCTGGTTGCAACCGTGGGTGATTTGCGTGAAATGTGGAGCCGGCCAGTGTGCCATGACGGCATTGACGACCCGGATGACCCGGTGGTGCAGATCTCGTGATCAACGGACACGGCGTGTGACGCGTGGTACGGGAGTGCTTCACGGGTAGCCTGCCCATCATGGCGACCCGTACGTCCACGGCGACCCGGTCGCGCAAGTCAGCCGCGACGACGGGCGACAAGCGCGCGACCGGCCGCGGTTCGGCGAAGCGCCGCACGGCGCAGCGTCGCCCCGCGACGCGCCGGCCCGGTGCGACGACACGCGGGGCCCACGGCATCGGCCGGCTCTTCGGCGCGGTCTGGATGGCCTTGGCACACCTCGTGGGTGGCACGGTGCGCCGGATCGGATCGACCGCACGCGAGCTCGATCCCGCCCACCGACGCGACGGCGTCGGCCTGGCTCTGATCGGAGCCGCAATAGTCATCGCCGCTGCGACGTGGTGGAACATCGACAGCAGCGTGGCGAACACCATCCGGACCACTGTGGCCGGCACGGTCGGGGCCACGGCCGTGGCCGTCCCGGTACTGCTGGGCCTGTTGGCATGGCGCGCACTGCGCCACCCCGACCGCAACGGCCCGGGGGGACGGCAGCTTGTGGGCTGGACGGCGCTGGCCCTCGGCGTTCTGGGCCTGATCCACATCGCGGCCGGCATGCCGCGCCCCGTCGATGGCCCGGCCGCGATGCAGAACGCGGGCGGTGCGGTCGGCTTCGTCGCCTCCACCGTGCCGGCCGACCTGCTCACCGTGGTGGTCGCGACCCCGTTGCTCTCGCTGCTCTCGGCCTATGGCCTGCTCGTCGTGACCGGGACCCCGGTCCACGAGCTACCGGCCCGCGCGCAGGCGATCCGCAACTGGGTGACCGGCACGACGCCGGCCACCGACGGCGACGAGGACGGGCCGGCCGCGCCACGGCGATCGCTGCTGCGCCGGCGGGGCAGGGCCACGGACGTTCCCGAGGACGGCCGGCCCTACGACAGCCCGCTCCTCCGCGAACGCGCACTCGCGCGCAAGGTCGTGGCGGGCGAGGATGCCGACGACGAGGGCGGGGACCAGCCGACGAGGATCGTGGTCGCAGCTCGTCGGGGCGACGACGACCGCGTCGGCGAACCGCCGCCGCACACTCCACTGCCGCAGCGGGTCGAGCAGCTGGCACTGTCCGGCGACATCACCTACACGTTGCCCTCCAGCGACGCCCTGCGCCAGGGCAGCCCGCACCGGGCCCGCTCAGCCGCGTCAGACCAGGTCGTCGAGGCCCTCACGGAGGTGCTCGAGCAGTTCGAGATCGATGCCCAGGTCACCGGCTACACCCGCGGCCCGACGGTCACTAGGTACGAGGTCGAGCTCGGGACGGCGGTCAAGGTCGAGCGCGTCACCGCGCTGTCCAAGAACATCTCCTACGCGGTGGCCAGCGCAGAGGTGCGGATCCTGTCCCCGATCCCGGGCAAGTCGGCGATCGGCATCGAGATCCCGAACTCGGACAAGGAGACGGTGAGCCTCGGCGACGTGCTGCGGGCACCAGTCGCCCGAAAGGACCACCATCCGATGGTGGCCGGGCTCGGCAAGGACGTCGAAGGCGGCTTCGTCGTGGCCAACCTGGCGAAGATGCCGCACGTGCTCATCGCCGGCGCCACCGGCTCGGGCAAGTCGAGCTGCATCAACTCGCTGATCACCTCGGTGCTCATGCGCTCGACCCCGGACGAGGTGCGGATGATCCTGGTCGACCCCAAGCGGGTCGAACTGACTGCGTATGACGGCATCCCGCACCTGATCACGCCGATCATCACCAACCCCAAGAAGGCCGCCGAGGCGTTGCAATGGGTCGTGCGCGAGATGGACATGCGCTACGACGACCTGGCCCAGTTCGGCTTCCGCCACCTCGACGACTTCAACAAGGCGGCCCGGTCGGGGCGGCTCAAGCCACCACCGGGCAGTGAACGGACCATCGCGCCGTATCCCTACCTGCTGATCATCGTCGACGAGCTTGCCGACCTGATGATGGTCGCCCCGCGTGACGTCGAGGACGCGATCGTGCGGATCACCCAGCTGGCCCGTGCCGCCGGCATCCACCTGGTGCTGGCCACCCAGCGGCCGTCGGTCGACGTCGTCACCGGCCTGATCAAGGCCAACGTGCCGTCCCGGCTCGCGTTCGCCACATCGTCGCTGGCCGACTCCCGCGTCATCCTCGACCAGAACGGGGCGGAGAAGCTGGTCGGCCAGGGGGACGGGCTGTTCCTGCCGATGGGCGCCAGCAAGCCGGTTCGGATCCAGGGTGCGTGGGTCACCGAGTCCGAGATCCACACCGTCGTCCGGCACTGCAAGGAGCAGCTCGGACCCTCCTACCGCGACGACGTCACCGCGCCGCAGACCAACCGGCGCGAGATCGACGACGACATAGGCGACGACCTCGACCTGCTCTGCCAGGCCGCCGAACTCGTCATCACGACCCAGTTCGGGTCCACGTCCATGTTGCAGCGCAAGCTCCGCGTGGGTTTCGCAAAGGCCGGCCGGCTGATGGACTTGATGGAGAGCCGCGGAATCGTCGGGCCGTCGGAAGGCTCCAAGGCACGCGACGTCCTGATCAAGCCCGACGAGCTGGACGAGGTTCTCGACACCCTCCGCGGCGGGTAGAACCAGGGGTGTGGCGCAGGCACGGGTCGGAATCTCCGGTTGGACCTACCCGCCGTGGCGCGGGGTGTTCTACCCGGCCGGCCTTCCGCACCGGCAGGAATTGGAGTTCGTTGCGTCACGCATGAACAGCGTCGAGATCAACGGCTCCTTCTACGCGCTGCAGAGGCCGTCGAGCTTCCGCGACTGGTTCTCCCGAGCGCCGGACGATTTCGTGTTCGCCGTGAAAGGCGGCCGGTTCATCACGCACATGAAGAAGCTCGTCGAGGTCGAGACGCCGCTCGCGAACTTCTTCGCCTCCGGCGTGCTGGCGCTCGAGCACAAGCTGGGCCCCCTGCTCTGGCAACTCCCACCGACCCTCGGTTTCCACCCGAACCGGCTGGCGGCCTTCTTCGACAGGCTCCCGCGGACGACAGGTCAGGCCGCGTCGCTCGCCGAAGGCCACGACAACCGGCTGCGGCACGGCGCGGTGACGACAACGGCGACTGACCGGCCGCTACGGCACGCCGTCGAGGTGCGGCACCGCAGCTTCGAGACGCGGTCGTTCGTCGACCTGCTCCGGGACCACGACATCGGCCTGGTCGTCGCCGACTCGGCCGGCCGGTTCCCGTCGTTCGGGGAGGTCACGGCGGGATTCGTGTACGTGCGCCTGCACGGCGCCGAGGAGATCTATGTGAGCGGGTACACGCCGGAGGCCCTGGACGAATGGGCCTGCCGGTGCGTGTCGTGGCTGGCGGCGGGGCTCGACGTGTACGTGTACTTCGACAACGACGTCAAGGTCCGGGCGCCCTTCGACGCCATCGGCCTGCTGGAGCGGGTCCCCGCGGTTGGATGATGCGACAGACCGAATGGTCCATGATCGTCGGGGCTTTTGTGCTGTTCCCGCGACACGAAAGCCCCGTTCTCGTGGTCACTCGGGCGCCGTGGACTGTGTCGGTGCGGGCGGCTGTGTCCGGTCGCGTTCGTCTTGGGAGGACAGAGCGGTCGACACGAGCGCGGGGAGGATGTCTGGGCTCTCGGGTTCCTCTCGGAGCTTGGGTGCTGTGGGGCTCCAGGCTCGTAGGTTCTGGAGGACATCCCTGTAGAACGCGTCGATTGCGTCGACGACGGAGTCGATGAAGGAGCCGCGCCCGATTCCCCGTTTGGTGCCCATGGCGGTCATCTGGGTGATCCGGAAGCTGCGAAGTTCAATAGAGCCGCCGTCGATAAGCAGGTCGGGTGCCTCTCGGACTGCGTGGAGCAGCTCCGCGGTGCCAGCGCCGCGGCCGTGGACGACGAAGGCTTCGATACGCAAGGGAACTTGGGGCGTCCCTGAGTTGTCGGACCAGCCAGTTGACGCGTGTGCGTGACCGGCCTTGCCGGGGCGCCTCGATGTCGCAGTGGCAGGCGATCTGGTTGGCGCGAAGGTCTGCGGTGATATGCAGGGTGGCGATGCGGCCATCCTGCTCCAGTCCCACCCACAGCGGCGCGCTGTGCGGTGCGCCGTCGGGTAGCAGCGTGGCGAGGTGGGCGTAGTTGGGACCGTCGAACTGGGCACGAACAGGCTCGGCCAGTTCGATCATGGTGAGTCTCCACTCTCGACGTTCGCCTGTAACAGCGGCGATGCCGCCTGACATCTGCACGCCGGCCAATGACGCTACCGAAACTATGCGAGGCTGCGAGGTCATGAAGGCGGACTCGGTGGCGATCGTGACGCTTGGGTGCGCTCGCAACGAGGTCGACTCGGAGGAGCTCGCCGGGCGGTTGCATGCCGAGGGCTTCGAGCTGGTCGACGACCCGGCGACGGCGGAGACCGTGGTCGTCAACACCTGCGGCTTCGTCGAGCAGGCCAAGAAGGACTCCATCGACGCGCTGCTCGACGCGGCTGACCTGCGGACGGCCGGTCACGCCCGGTCGGTCGTGGCCGTCGGCTGCCTGGCCGAGCGGTACGGCGCGGAATTGGCCGCCGAACTGCCCGAGGCTGACGCCGTCCTCGGGTTCGATGACTACGCCGCGATCGGCGACCGCCTACGCGCGGTCCTCGACGGCAGGCCGCACGTGCCACACGTGCCGCGGGACCGGCGCCGCCTGCTCCCGGTGACGCCGGCCGACCGGGCTGGCGCGGGCTTGCCGATCCCGGGGCACGTGGTGCCGGACCTGCCGGCCGGGCGTGGACCGGCGTCGGGCCCGCGGCCCGTTCGGCGTCGTCTCGACGGTGGTCCGGTGGCGCCGCTGAAGCTGGCGAGCGGGTGCGACCGTCGCTGTTCGTTCTGCGCGATTCCCAGCTTCCGGGGAGCGTTCTCGTCGCGCCGCCCGTCCGAAGTGCTCGACGAGGCCCGCTGGCTGGCCGGTCAGGGTGTCCGCGAGCTGTTCCTGGTGAGCGAGAACTCCACCTCATACGGAAAGGACCTCGGCGACCCACGGCTGCTCGAGGCTCTGCTGCCCGAGCTGGCCGCGGTCGACGGGATAGACCGGGTGCGCGTTTCATACCTGCAGCCCGCGGAGATGCGTCCCTCCCTGGTCGCTGTGATGACGTCGGCGCACGGTGTGGTTCCGTACTTCGACCTGTCCTTCCAGCACGCCAGCGGGCAACTGCTGCGCCGGATGCGCAGGTTCGGCTCGGGCCCGTCCTTCCTCGACCTGGTCGCATCGATCCGCGATCGCGCGCCCGCAGCGGGAATCCGCTCCAACGTCATCGTCGGGTTCCCGGGCGAGACGGAGGACGACCTCGTGGCGCTCGAGTCGTTCCTCGGGCAGGCGCGCCTGGACGTGGTGGGCGTCTTCGGATACTCCGACGAAGACGGCACCGAGGCAGCGGGCTTCGAAGCGAAGCTCTCGCCGGACGAGGTAGCCGACCGGGTCGGACGGGTCAGCGCGTTGGTCGACGAGCTGGTGGCACAGCGGGCCGAGGACCGGGTCGGCGACACCGTCGAGGTGCTGGTCGAGTCCGTCGACGGCGGCCTGGCAGAGGGTCGCGCCGCGCACCAGGGCCCCGAGGTGGACGGGACGACGACCGTGACCGGCGCACGAGCCCGGGTCGGCGACATCGTGGCGGCCCGGGTCACGGGGAGCGACGGCGCGGACCTGATCGCGGCCCTTGCTCGAGATGCCGTGTCGGCGCACCGGGGACCCGCACCCGTACGCTGACGGAGTGCCTCTGGAGAGGGAGCGTCAGCCGAGTGCGTGGAACGTGGCCAACGCTCTCACTGTTCTGCGACTCCTGCTCGTGCCGCTGCTGGCCTGGCTGCTGCTCCGCGACGGCGGGGAGGACGATCCCTCCCGGGTCGCGGCGTTCGTGACCTTCTCGGTAGCCCTGGTCACCGACCGGGTCGACGGTGAGCTGGCGCGTCGCCGTGGGCTCGTCAC
>DATHII010000095.1:0-16666 GCA_035316885.1 Jiangellaceae bacterium
GGTCGAGCAGGCCAAGGAGGAGATCCGGGCGGGCGAGGCGTTCCAGATCGTGGTCTCCCAGCGGTTCGAGGCGCGGACCTCCGCCGACGCCCTGGACGTGTACCGGGTGCTGCGCCGCGAGAACCCGAGCCCGTACATGTACCTGCTGCGCATGCCCGGTCCCGACGGTGGTACGCCGGGGGCCTACGACGTCGTCGGCTCCAGCCCGGAGGCCCTCGTCAAGGTGACCGGTGACCGCGCGATGACCCACCCCATCGCCGGCACCCGATGGCGCGGCGAGACGCCCGAGATCGACGCCGCGCTGGCTACGGAACTGCTCGCCGACCCGAAAGAGCGTGCCGAGCACCTCATGCTCGTCGACCTGTCCCGCAACGACCTGGGACGCGTCTGCGAACCCGGCAGCGTCGAGGTCGTCGACTTCATGACCGTGCGCCGATACAGCCACGTCATGCACATCGAGTCCACGGTGGTGGGCCGGGTCGCGCCCGACCGGTCGGCACTCGACGTCCTCGCCGCGTGCTTCCCGGCAGGGACACTGTCCGGAGCACCCAAGCCGCGGGCGATGGAGATCATCGAGGAGCTCGAACCGACCCGGCGTGGCCTCTACGGCGGCGTGGTCGGCTACCTCGACTTCGCGGGCGACCTCGACGTCGCGATCGCGATCCGGACGGCCGTCGTGAGGGCCGGCATTGCGTACGTACAAGCGGGTGGGGGTGTCGTCGCCGACTCCGATCCGCAGGCCGAGGACGCCGAGAGCCGGAACAAGGCGGCCGCGGTCCTGCGGGCCATCGCAGTGGCGGGGTCGATCCGTCCCGTCTCGGGGAGCCTCGGGCAATGAACAGGCGGTACCGGCGCGAGCTCGTCGTCGCCTTGGTGCTTCTCGTTGCCGGCGGTGTGCTCTGCGTTGTAGCGGGCAGCCGTGTCTGGGGTGAGGGTCTGGTCGATGACGGCTTGTCGACGACGGTGCAGCAGGTGACCGGCCGCGACCTGTTCCCGCTCGGCCCGGCCGTCGGGCTGGTCGCGCTTGCGGCGGTCATCGCGGTCCCGGCGTCACGGCGGACCGGCCGTCGAATCGTCGGGGTGCTGCTGGCCTTCGCCGGCCTTGCCACGGCGATCGGGGCGTACGGCCTCGCGTTGGAGCTGACCACCCACGTGTCCACCTGGCTCGAACCGACGCCGGAGGTCACCAGCATGGTCTTCGAGGCGTCCGCCGAGTCCAACTGGGCACTGCTCACCAGTCTCGGAGGCCTGCTGGTCGCCGTCGCCGGCGTGGCGGTCGCCGTCCGGGGGTCGCGATGGCCCGGAATGGGTCGGCGTTACGAACGCGGAACGCTCGCCGGCGATGCGCCCAACGGGGTCGCGAAGGACCCGTCCGGCTCCGGGGCGGGGCGCGAGACCTGGGACGCGCTCGACCGCGGAGAGGATCCCACCTCCTGATCCCCGGCCCGCGGGAGCGGCGGAGCGGGCACAATGGGCTAAAGCCCAACCCCGGCAGAAGGAGCAAGATGGCCGAGAACAGCGTCCGCAACGACCATGGCAACACGCCGGCCGGGTGGACCGCCGTCATCATCATGGTGATCGGGTTCGTGGTGGGTGCCGTGGCGGTGGTCCAGCTCAACTGGCCGCTGTTCTGGATCGGTGGCGTCGGCCTCCTCGTGCTCGGTGCGATCGTCGGCAAGGTCATGCAGATGATGGGCATGGGTCAGCCGCTTCCCGCCGGGCGGGCGTCCTCCACGACGGTTCCGGACCGCGACGGGTAGGTCATGGGCGCCGGGCGGCCCGGTCAGGACCACCCGCCGGTCACCGTCGGCGGCGTGACCCTCGACGTCGCCCGTGGGCGCGCCGTGGCCGCGGGCCGCGAGGTCCGGCTCACCGCCCTCCAGTCAGCACTGCTGGCCCACCTGATGGGGCGCCCGGGCCGGGTCTGCAGCCGCGAGGAGCTGATGAGCGAGGTCTGGGGCTATCCAGCGGCCACGGGCACGCGGACGGTCGACGTCCACGTCGCCGAGTTGCGCGCGAAGCTGGGTGAGGCGCTACGGATCCGGACCGTGCGCGGCGTGGGGTACGGCGTCGAGGAACCCAGCCGGCCACACTGAGCCGACCGGTCGCCGCACGCTGGGCGGGGGTCAGCATCCGGGGGCCCGAGGGACCGGGACCGGTGCCGTGGCTACTCTGGTGCGACCGGTGCGCCCGGACCGGGCCAATCCTGATGGCGGAGGGGGAGCGTGAGCGTTCTCGACGAGATCCTCGACGGCGTCAGAGCCGACCTCGCCGAACGCCAGCAGCAGGTCTCCCTGGACGACCTCAAGGCCAAGGCGGCCCGCCAGCCGCCTGCGCGCGACCCCATGCCCATGCTCCGGTCGCCCGGCGTGTCGGTGATCGCCGAGGTCAAGCGCTCCAGCCCGTCGCGGGGTCAGCTCGCCGAGATCAGTGACCCGGCGTCTCTGGCGCGTGACTACGAGGCTGGGGGCGCTGCGGCGATCAGCGTGCTCACCGAGCGGCACCGTTTCGGTGGCACTCTCGACGACCTCAAGGCCGTCTGTGACGCCGTCGAGGCTCCGGTGCTGTGCAAGGACTTCATCCTCACCAGCTATCAGCTGTGGGAGGCGCGCGCCTGCGGCGCCGACCTGGCACTGCTGCTGGTCGTGGCGCTCGAGCAGAACGCCCTCGTCGCACTGGTCGAGAGGGCCGGGTCGATGGGCCTGACGCCGCTGGTCGAGTGCCACACCGCCGACGAGATCGACCGCGCCGTCGACGCCGGTGCCCGCCTGATCGGCATCAACGCCCGCGACCTCACCACGCTCAACGTCGACATGGGCACCTTCGAACGCCTCGCGCCGCTGATCCCGGACGGCATCGTCGCGGTGGCCGAGTCCGGCGTCCGCGGGCCCCGCGACGTCATCGAGCTCGCCCGCGCCGGTGCTCACGCGGTCCTCGTGGGCGAGAGCCTCGTCACCGGCAAGGAGCCGCGGACGGCCGTCGCCGACCTGGTCGCTGCCGGCGCCCATCCGGCGCTGCGCCAGGGGCGGTCGTGACCACCCGGGCGGCGGGCCCGAGCACGACGGTTCCCGACGCCCGCGGCCGGTTCGGACCCTACGGCGGCCGGTTCGTGCCCGAGGCCCTGGTTGCGGCGCTCGACCAGCTCGGCCGTGAGTACCGCGCCGCGCGATCCGATCCCGGCTTCACCGCCGAGCTCGACGTGCTGTCGAGGCGGTACAACGGCCGGCCGACCCCCTTGACCGAGGCGCACCGGTTCGGCGTGGAGGCCGCTGGCGGCGCCCGCGTGCTGCTCAAGCGCGAAGACCTGAACCACACTGGTTCGCACAAGATCAACAACGTCCTCGGACAGGCCCTGCTGACCCGGCGCATGGGCAAGCATCGCGTCATCGCCGAGACCGGTGCCGGCCAGCACGGTGTCGCCACCGCAACCGCCGCCGCGCTGCTCGGCCTCGAGTGCGTCGTGTACATGGGAGAGGAAGACACTCGCCGGCAGGCGCTCAACGTCGCCCGGATGCGCCTGCTCGGCGCTGAGGTGGTCCCCGTCGGTACCGGCTCGCGCACCCTGAAGGACGCCATCAACGAGGCGATGCGCGACTGGGTCACCACCGTCGAGTGCACGCACTACCTGCTGGGCACTGTGGCCGGTCCGCATCCGTTCCCTGTCATGGTGCGCGACTTCCAGGCAGTGATCGGCCTCGAAGCGCGCGACCAGGTGCGCGAGCTCACCGGTCGGCTGCCCGACGCCGTGGTGGCATGCGTGGGCGGCGGGTCCAACGCGATCGGCATCTTCCACCCGTTCATCGACGACGAGGGCGTGCGGTTGTTCGGCTTCGAGGCCGGCGGTGACGGGATCGATACGGGCCGGCATGCCGCGACCATCACCGGTGGCTCCCCCGGTGTGCTGCACGGCGCTCGGTCGTACCTGCTGCAGGACGAGATGGGTCAGACCGTCGAGTCGCACTCGATCTCGGCCGGCCTCGACTATCCCGGGGTGGGGCCCGAGCACGCCTGGCTGCACGACACCGGCCGGGCGAGCTACGAGGCGATCCCCGATGCCGAGGCGATGGAGGCCTTCGGCCTGCTGTGTCGCACTGAGGGGATCATCCCGGCGATCGAGAGCGCGCACGCGCTGGCCGGCACGCGGCGGCTCGGCCGGCGGCTGGGCGCGGGCACGATCGTCCTGGTCAACCTGTCCGGCCGAGGTGACAAGGACGTCGACACCGCGGCCCGGTGGTTCGGGCTGGTGACAGGGGAGTGACGGTGGGCACCGGCTCGCCAGTGGCCGCGGCGTTCGAGCGGGCTCGGTCCGAGCGCCGGGCGGCCTTGGTGGGATACCTCCCCGCCGGCTACCCGACCGTCGCCGGAGCCGTCGCCGCGTTGCAGGCGATGGTCGACGCAGGCGTCGACGTGGTCGAGGTCGGGCTGCCCTACAGCGATCCGCTGATGGACGGGCCCACCATCCAGCAGGCCGTCGACGCCGCCTTGCGCGCTGGGACGACCACCGCTGACGTGCTGCGGACGGTCGAGGCCGTGGCGTCAGCCGGCACACCGGCCGTGGTGATGTCCTACTGGAACCCGATCGCCCGCTACGGCACCCACCGCTTCGCACGCGATCTCGCCGCGGCCGGCGGATCCGGTGTCATCACACCCGACCTGATCCCCGACGAGGCCGACGACTGGCTGCCCCCCGCCCGCGACCACCGCTTGGACACGGTGTTCCTGGTGGCACCGTCGTCCACCGACGAGCGGATCGCGCTGACCGTCGAGGCCTGCCGCGGATTCGTCTACGCCGCCTCGACCATGGGCGTCACGGGTGCCCGCGCCGAAGTGGGCGACGCCGCGGCCGCGCTGGTTGCCCGCACGCGCATGGCCACCGACCTGCCGGTCGCCGTCGGGCTCGGAGTGTCGACAGGCGACCAGGCCGCCGAGGTGGCCGGCTTCGCCGACGGGGTCATCGTCGGTTCGGCGTTCGTGCGGTGCCTGCTCGACGCCGACGACGTGGCTTCGGGCGCCTCAGCCGCCGCCGCAGTGGCGGCCGAACTCGCCGGCGGCGTGCGGCGGGGGTCGTACCGCTCGGCCGGAAGCCGAGTTGTACGGATGAGACGCGATCACGCTGAGGAGCCGTCCAGATGAGCCGTGACAAGGCGGCACTGCGTGCCCGAGCCAGGGAACTGCGCGAGGCCGAGGCCCGCCGGCAGCGCCGGCGCGAGCAGCTGATCCGGTTCGGCGTGATCTCCGGTGTCGTCGTGGTCGTGCTCGCGGTAGCCGTCGCGGTATTCGCCAGCCGTCCCTCCGCTGACGACTCGGCGGCCATGCCCACCGGCGTCTCCGCGTCGGATGGGGGTGTGGTCGTGGGTGACGAGTCGGCTCCGGTGACGATCGACCTGTGGATCGACTTCCAGTGCCCGTTCTGCCGCGACTTCGAGCAGGCCTCCGGACCGACCCTCGACGAACTGGTGGCCGACGCCAGCGCCAGGCTCGTCTACCACCCGCTGTCGTTCCTGGGCGAGGAGTCCGAGCGGGCGGCCAATGCGTTCGGCTGCTCGGTCGACGAGGGCAGGCCGTCGGAGTACGTGCGCGTCCTGTTCGAGAACCAGCCAGCCGAGGGGACCGGCGGCTTCACCAACGAGGACCTCGTGGCGTTGGGCGAGTCGGCAGGTGTGACCGGCGGCGACTTCGAGACCTGCGTGAACGACGGCACCTACGACGCGTGGGTCTCCAACGTCGCGGCGCGTCAGCAGGACGCCGGGGTGACCTCGACTCCGACCGTGGTCGTCGACGGGCAGACCCTCGACGCCGAACAGCTGACGCCCGAGGGTGTACGCGCCGCGGTCGAGCAGGCCGCGGCCTGAGCGCTACCACCGGACCGGGTACCGTCTGGCCGTGCTCACCTCAGCCATGGCGTCGGTTCCCGTAGCCCTGCCCGCGTCGATACCCAGCCCGTCGGAGTCGGTCTGGCACCTCGGGCCCGTGCCGCTGCGTGCCTACGCGCTGTGCATCCTCGCCGGCATCCTGGTGGCGATCTGGCTGGGCAACCGACGGTGGATTGCGCGCGGCGGCGCACCGGGCGTCGTCGGGGACATCTCCATCTGGGCCGTGCCGTTCGGGATCGTCGGAGCACGGCTCTACCACGTCGCTACGGACTGGGAGATGTACTTCAGCGAGGGCGGCGATCCGCTGGAGGCGCTGCAGATCTGGCAGGGTGGCCTCGGAATCTGGGGCGGCATCGCGCTCGGCGCCGTCGGAGCGTGGATCGGGGCGCGCCGCCGTGGTGTGCCTCTGCCCGCGCTCGCCGACGCGCTGGCGCCCGGGATCGTCCTGGCCCAGGCGATCGGCCGGTGGGGCAACTGGTTCAACCAGGAGTTGTTCGGCGGCCCGACCGACCTGCCGTGGGCGGTGGAGATCGACCCGCAGTTCCGCCCGGAGCAGTTCGCCGACGTCGAGACCTTCCACCCGACCTTCCTCTACGAGTCGCTGTGGTGCATCGGAGTCGCACTGGTCCTGATCTGGGCGGACCGGCGGTTCCGGATGGGCCACGGGCGGGTGTTCGCCCTGTACGTGGCCCTCTACACGCTCGGGCGGGTATGGATCGAGTACCTGCGGGTCGATCCCGCCCGCGAGATCCTGGGCCTGCGCTTCAACGTCTGGACCTCGATCCTGGTCTTCGCGGGGGCGGTCCTCTACATCGTCATGTCCGCCCGGCGGCACCCCGGCCGTGAGACACCTGCCGAACTCGGCGGGGCACCGGACGAACCAGCGGCCGAGTCCGGCGCGACGGTCTTCGCACCCGGTGGTGGTCCCGATGCCGCCGACCGGTCCGGACCGTCGAGCAACGAGTCAGCCCTGGAGAGTCCAGACCACAGCTCCGACTAGGAATGTTCACACCGCTGCGCGCGGTACCTCCGCGGCAACTGGCCCGTACTCGCCCGAGAACGCGGAGCAGGCGGGCGCAGCGATCTGACAGCAGGCGGCGGACTTCGGGCCGGGTCGGTGCTTCGAGTCGTGAAGATCGTCGTGAAGGACGGTGCGGGTGACCCCGCGTGGGGAGGTTGCACGGCGATCTTCACACGGCACGGTCAGGTAAGGCTCATCATCGTTGTTCGGTGGTGACGGGTCTCGTAGCCTCGGGTCATGACCGGCGAGATGGCGGCAGTGGGCCACGAGCATGCAGACGTCACCGGCGGGTGGTTGCGCCCGGCCGTATTCGGCGCCATGGACGGGTTGGTGTCGAACTTCGCCCTCATTGCCGGAGTCGCCGGGGGCAGCGGCGACAGCGGTGTGATCGTCCTGGCCGGGCTGGCCGGCCTGGCCGCAGGGGCCTTCAGCATGGCTGCGGGCGAGTACACCTCGGTCGCCGCTCAGGCCGAGCTCGCGGAGGCCGAGATCGAGGTCGAGCGCGAGGCGCTGCGGACCAAACCGGAGGCCGAGGAACAGGAACTGGCGGACCTATACGTCGCCCGTGGCCTGGAGCCCGAGCTGGCGGCCGAGGTCGCGCGCCAGCTCCACCGCGACCCGGAGACCGCATTGGACGTGCACGCCCGCGAGGAGCTCGGGGTGACCCCCGGCGACCTGCCCTCGGCGCGACTGGCGGCGACGTCGTCGTTCCTGTCCTTCGCGGTGGGCGCCCTGCTGCCGGTGCTCCCCTACGTCCTCGGCGTTGATGCACTGTGGCCGGCGGCGATCATCGCGCTGCTCGGGCTCTTTGTGTGCGGCGCCGTGGTGACGCAGGTGACGTCGCGGCCGTGGTGGTTTGGCGGCCTGCGCCAGCTCGTCCTGGGGGCCGCCGCCGCCGCCCTGACGTATGCTTTCGGCAGCTTGGTCGGAACCGGGCTCAGCTGACGCGCCCGGTCTGACAGTCTCCCCAACCGCGCAGGGCCAACGCAGTCCCTCGCACCCGCCGCCAGGAACCGACGACGGGAGCGCCCATGCGCCACCAGCCTGCTGCTCAGGGGCTCTACGACCCGCGCCACGAACACGACGCCTGCGGGGTGGCCTTCGTGGCCACCCTCACCGGCCTGGCGAGCCACCAGATCGTCGACCAGGGCCTGGCCGCGCTGCGAAACCTCGAGCACCGTGGTGCCTCCGGGGCCGAGCCGGAGTCCGGCGACGGCGCCGGACTGCTCGTCCAGGTACCCGACGCCTTTCTCCGCGGGGCCGTCGACTTCGAGCTGCCGGCAACGGGAAGCTACGCGGTCGGGCTCGCCTTCCTCCCCGACGACGACGCCGCCGAGCGGGCCGCGGTCGCCCGGGTCGGCGAGCTCGCTGCCGAGGAGGGACTTGCGGTCGTCGGCTGGCGCGAGGTTCCCACCGCGCCGGCACTGCTCGGTGCCACCGCACGTTCGACCATGCCACGGTTCCGCCAGCTGTTCGTCGCCGCGGACGGTACGCGCGAGGATGACGCCGGTGCCGTGACGGGGATCGCCCTCGACCGGCGTGCCTTCTGCCTGCGCAAGAGGGTCGAGCAGGAGACACCGGTCTACTTCCCGAGCCTGTCCGCCCGCACCCTGGTCTACAAGGGCATGCTCACGACCGGGCAGCTGGAGCCGTTCTTCCCGGACCTGTCCGACCGCCGGTTCGCCTCCGCGCTCGCCGTCGTGCACTCGCGGTTCTCGACGAACACCTTCCCGAGCTGGCCGCTCGCCCACCCGTACCGCTTCGTCGCGCACAACGGCGAGATCAACACCGTCATGGGCAACCGCAACTGGATGCGCGCGCGTGAGTCGCAGCTCGTGAGCGACCTGGTTCCCGGTGACCTGTCCCGGCTCTTCCCGGTCTGCACGCCGGGCGCCAGCGACTCGGCCAGCTTCGACGAGGTGCTCGAGCTACTCCATCTCGGCGGGAGAAGCCTCGCACACGCGATGCTCATGATGATCCCGGAGGCGTGGGAGAACCACACCGAGATGGACGCCAGGCGACGGGCGTTCTACGAGTTCCACAGCGCGGTGATGGAGCCTTGGGACGGCCCGGCGTGCGTGGTGTTCACCGACGGCTCCCGGGTCGGCGCGCTGCTCGACCGCAACGGGCTGCGCCCCGGCCGGTTCTGGCTGACGGAGGACGGCCTGGTGGTGCTCGCCTCGGAGGCGGGTGTACTCGATCTCGACCCGGCGACCGTCGTGCGCAAGGGCCGTCTACAGCCGGGCCGGATGTTCCTCGTCGATCTCGACGAGCACCGGGTCGTCGAGGACGACGAGATCAAGTCGACACTGGCCGCGGCAGCGCCCTACGACGAGTGGCTGCATGCGGGGCTGATCCGCCTCGACGACCTGCCCGAGCGCGAGCACGTCGTGCACACGCACGCCAGCGTCACCCGCCGCCAGCAGACGTTCGGCTACACCGAAGAAGAGCTCCGGGTCCTGCTGGCGCCGATGGCGCGTGCCGGCGCCGAGCCGATCGGCTCGATGGGCACCGACACGCCCATCGCGACGCTCTCCGACCGGCCGCGGCTCATCTTCGACTACTTCGCCCAGCTGTTCGCCCAGGTCACGAACCCGCCGCTGGACGCGATCCGTGAGGAGCTGGTGACCTCTCTCGCCGGCACGATCGGTCCGGAACACAACCTGCTCGCGGCGGCGCCGGCGTCGTGCCGGCAGGTCGTGCTGCCGTTCCCGGTGATCGACAACGACCAGCTGGCGCGGATCATCCACATCAACCGCGACGGCGACCTGCCCGGCTATGGCACCCACGTCGTGCGGGGGCTCTACCGGGTGGCCGGCGGCGGTAGCGAACTCGCCCGGCGGCTGGACGAGATCTGCCTCGAGGTCTCGGCGGCGATCGCGGGCGGTGCGCGCATCGTCGTGCTCTCCGACCGCAACTCCGACGCGACCTACGCACCGATCCCGTCCTTGCTGCTCACCGGCGCCGTCCATCACCACCTGATCCGGGAGAAGACCCGTACCCAGGTCGGCCTGGTCGTCGAGGCGGGCGACGTCCGCGAGGTCCACCACGTCGCGCTGCTGATCGGGTACGGCGCCGCGGCAGTCAACGCCTACCTGGCGATGGAGAGCGTGGAGGACCTGGCCCGGCGTGGGGTGCTGCTCGGGGACGTCGAGCCCGAGCATGCCGTCGCCGGGCTGATCAAGGCACTCGGCAAGGGTGTCCTCAAGGTCATGAGCAAGATGGGGGTCTCGACCGTCGCCTCCTACACGGGTGCGCAGATCTTCGAGGCGATCGGGCTGGCCGGCGACCTCGTACAGCGGTACTTCACCGGCACGACCTCGCGCCTGGGCGGCGTCGGCCTCGACGTCCTCGCGGAGGAAGTCCGTCGCCGCCATGTCGGGGCATACCCCCCCGGCGGAGTGGCCACGGCGCACCGGCCACTCGACACCGGCGGGGAGTACCAGTGGCGCCGAGAGGGTGAGCCGCACCTGTTCGATCCCGAAACCGTGTTCCGACTGCAGCACTCCACCCGGACCGGTCGCTACGACGTGTTCAAGCAGTACACGGGCCGGGTCGACGAGCAGGCCCGGCGGCTGATGACGCTGCGCGGGATGTTCCGCTTCGCGCCGGGAAGGCGCGAGCCCGTGCCGGTCGACGAGGTCGAGCCGGTCTCGGCGATCGTGCGCAGGTTCTCGACCGGGGCGATGTCCTACGGGTCGATCAGCCAGGAGGCCCACGAGACGCTGGCGGTGGCCATGAACCGCCTCGGTGGGCGCTCCAACACCGGCGAGGGTGGCGAGGACGCCGACCGGCTGCACGACCCGGAGCGCCGCAGCGCGGTCAAGCAGGTCGCCAGCGGCCGGTTCGGCGTCACGTCCGAGTACCTGACGTATGCCACCGACCTGCAGATCAAGATGGCCCAGGGAGCGAAGCCGGGTGAGGGTGGTCAGCTGCCGGGGGCCAAGGTGTACCCCTGGATCGCGGAGACCCGGTACTCGACGCCCGGTGTCGGGCTGATCTCGCCACCGCCGCATCACGACATCTACTCGATCGAGGATCTCGCCCAGCTGATACACGACCTCAAGAACGCCAACCCGTCCGCACGCGTGCACGTCAAGCTCGTCGCGGAGGTAGGCGTCGGTACGGTCGCTGCCGGGGTCTCCAAGGCGCACGCGGACGTCGTGCTGATCTCCGGTCACGACGGCGGCACCGGCGCCGCGCCGCTGACCAGTCTCAAGCACGCGGGCGCTCCATGGGAGCTCGGGCTCGCCGAAACCCAGCAGACGCTCCTGCTCAACGGCCTGCGCGACCGGATCGTCGTCCAGGTCGACGGCCAGCTCAAGACCGGCCGGGACGTCGTGATCGCCGCCCTGCTCGGCGCCGAGGAGTACGGCTTCGCCACGGCGCCGCTGGTCGTATCCGGCTGCGTGATGATGCGGGTCTGCCACCTCGACACCTGCCCGGTCGGAATCGCCACGCAGAACCCCACGCTTCGCGAGCGGTTCACCGGTCGGCCGGAGTTCGTCGTCACGTTCTTCGAGTACATCGCCGAGGAGGTGCGCGAGCACCTGGCCGCGCTCGGCTTCCGCAGCCTGGACGAGGCGATCGGGCACGCTGAGATGCTCGACACCGCCGCGGCGCTCGAGCACTGGAAGGCCGTTGGCCTCGACCTCTCGCCGTTGCTGCACGTGCCGGACCTGCCCGGAGGCGCTGCGCGCCGCCAGGCGGTCGGCCAGGACCACGCCCTCGAGAAGGCGCTGGACAACGAGTTGCTCGCGATCGCCGACGACGCCATCTCGACCGGCGTTCCGGTTCGCGCCCAGCTCGCCGTGCGCAACGTGAACCGGACGGTGGGCACGATGCTCGGCCACGAGGTGACCAGGCGCACCGGGGGGTCGGGGCTGCCCGACGGCACGATCGACCTCACCCTGATCGGGTCGGCCGGGCAGTCCTTCGGAGCCTTCCTCCCGGCGGGCGTCACCCTCCGCCTCGAGGGCGACGCCAACGACTATCTCGCCAAGGGACTTTCGGGCGGGCGGATCGTCGTGCGACCGGACCGGGCCGCACAGTTCGCGGCCGAGGAGAACGTCATCGCCGGCAACGTCGCGGCGTACGGCGCCACCGGCGGAGAACTGTTCGTCCGCGGGACCGTGGGGGAGCGGTTCTGCGTCCGCAACTCCGGCGCCACCGCGGTGGTCGAGGGCGTCGGCGATCACGGGTGCGAGTACATGACCGGCGGCACGGTCGTCGTGCTGGGACCCACCGGGCGCAACGTGGCGGCGGGCATGTCGGGCGGTACCGCCTTCGTCGTCGACCTCGACCCGGCGCGGGTGAACACCGGGATGGTGGACGTCGAGACCCCGTCCACAGCTGAGCTCGACGAGATCCGCGACCTGGTCCGGCGGCACGGGGAGGAGACGGGCTCCACGGTCGCGGCCGCACTGCTCGCCGACTGGGACGCGGCAGCCGCCCGCTTCTCGAAGATCATGCCCCGCGACTACCGGCGGGTGCTGGATGCGCAGGCGGCTGCGAAGCGCGACGGGCGCGACGTCCTCGACGCGATCATGGAGGCGGCGCATGGCTGATCCCCGCGGCTTCCTCACCACCGCTCGCCGGGGTGCGCCCACCCGCCCGGTCGCCGAGCGGGTCCGGGACTGGCAGGAGGTCTACGCCGGCGGCGGCGTCGGCCGGGTACTACTCCCCGTGATCGGCGAGCAGGCCGGCCGGTGCATGGACTGCGGAATCCCGTTCTGCCACCAGGGCTGCCCACTGGGCAACCTGATCCCGGAGTGGAACGACCTGGTGTGGCGCGACGACTGGCGGGCCGCGTCCGAGCGCCTCCACGCCACGAACAACTTCCCGGAGTTCACGGGCCGGCTCTGCCCTGCGCCGTGCGAGGCGTCGTGTGTTCTGGGGATCAACGCCGAGCCGGTCACGATCAAGAACGTCGAGGTCTCGATCATCGACCGTGCCTTCGACGAGGGTTGGGTGGCGCCGCAGCCACCCGAGCGGCTCTCGGACCGGACGGTCGCCGTGGTCGGGTCGGGGCCGGCCGGGCTGGCGGTCGCCCAACAGCTGACCCGGGTGGGCCACACCGTCGCCGTCTACGAGCGTGCGGACCGTGCGGGAGGGCTGCTGCGCTACGGCATCCCCGAGTTCAAGATGGAGAAGCGCCACCTCGACCGCCGCCTCGACCAGATGCGCGCGGAGGGCACGATCTTCCGGACCGGCGTCGACGTCGGGGGAACCGTGACCGGCGAACAGCTCCGCCAGCGCTACGACGCCGTGGTGCTTGCCGTGGGCGCGACCGCATGGCGCGACCTGCCGATCCCGGGACGCGACCTCGACGGCGTCCACCAGGCGATGGACTACCTGCCGCAGGCGAACCGCGCGGCGCTCGGTGAGACGGTGCCCGAACTGGTGAGCGCCGTCGGCAGGCACGTCGTCGTCATCGGCGGTGGCGACACCGGCGCCGACTGCGTGGGGACCGCCCACCGCCAGGGCGCCGCCTCGGTGACCCAGCTGGAGATCATGCCGGAGCCGCCGGGGACCCGGCACGAGTCCACCCCGTGGCCCACCTGGCCCCTGATGCTGCGCACGTCTGCGGCCCACGAGGAGGGTGGTGAGCGGGTCTACTCCGTGTCGACGCTGCAGTTCCTCGGCAGCCCCGATGGCCGGGTACGGGCTCTGCGACTCGTCGAGGTGCGAGGCTCCGACAAGCCATCCGCGTCCTCGCCGGAGAAGCGAGGCTCGGCCGGTGGCTTCGAGCCGGTCGAGGGCAGCGAGCGTGAGCTGCCGGCCCACCTGGTGTTGCTCGCGATGGGCTTCGTGGGGCCGGAGCGGTCGGCCCTGGTCGAGCAGCTCGGCGTGTCGTTCGACGACCGGGGCAACGTCGCCCGCGATGCCTCGTTCGCGACCGACGTCCCCGGTGTCTTCGTCGCGGGCGATGCCGGTCGCGGCCAGTCGCTGATCGTGTGGGCGATCGCCGAGGGCCGCTCCTGCGCCGCCGCGGTCGACCGCTGGCTGTCCGGTGAGGAGCGGCTGCCGGCACCGATCGAACCGACCGACCGTCCGCTCGTCGTCTGAGGGCATCCCGCCCGGACTACGCTCGACGCGTGCGTAGAGCCAAGATCGTGTGCACGCTGGGTCCGGCCACGTCGAGCCAGGAGCGCCTCGAGGAACTTGTCCAGGCCGGCATGGACGTCGCCCGGTTCAACCTGAGCCACGGCAGCCACACCGAGCACGAGCAGCGCTACCACGACCTCCGCAAGGCCGCGCAGGTGTTCGGGCGCAACGTCGGGGTGATCGTCGACCTGCAGGGCCCGAAGATCCGGCTCGGCAGGTTCGCCGAGGGTCCGGTCGAGCTCGAACGCGGCTCCCATTTCACCATCACCACCGACGACGTCATCGGCGACGCCGACCGCGCTTCGACGACCTACGCGGGCCTTCCCGATGATGTGCACCCCGGCGACCGTGTTCTCGTCGACGACGGGCGGCTCGCCCTCGAGGTCGAGGAGGTGCACGGTGCCGACGTCGTCACCCGCGTGGTCGAGGGCGGGCCGGTCTCCGACCACAAGGGCATCAACCTCCCCGGTGCGTCCGTCGGCGTTCCCGCTCTGACCGAGAAGGACGTCGAGGACCTGCGCTGGGGGCTGCACCTCGGCGCCGACATGGTCGCCCTGTCCTTCGTCCGGTCCGCGAACGACGTCCGCGACGTCCACGAGATCATGGACGAGGTGGGCGTCCGGGTGCCGGTCATCGCCAAGCTGGAGAAGCCGCAGGCAGTCGAGAATCTCGAGGACATCGTCGAAGCCTTCGACGGCGTGATGGTGGCCCGCGGCGACCTCGGCGTCGAGGTGCCGCTCTGGGACGTCCCACTCGTGCAGAAGCGCGCTGTCGAACTGGCCCGGCGGCGGGCCAAGCCGGTCATCGTCGCGACGCAGATGCTCGAGTCGATGATCAGCAGCTCGCGGCCGACCAGGGCGGAGGCGTCCGATGTCGCCAACGCCGTGCTCGACGGTACTGACGCGGTGATGCTCTCCGGCGAGACCAGCATCGGCGCCTATCCGGTGGAGGCGGTCGCGACGATGGCACGGATCATCGAAACCGTCGAGAAGCACGGGCTCGAGCGCATCCCGCCGCTCGGGACGCGGCCGCGTACCAAGGGCGGAGCCATCACCTGGGCGGCCGCCGAGGTCGCGGGTGTCCTGGGTGCCGAGTTCCTGGTCGCATTCAGCCAGAGCGGCGACTCAGCCCGGCGGATGTCGCGGCTGCGCTCGCCGATCCCGCTGCTGGCGTTCACACCGCTCGAGTCCACCCGGAGCCGGCTCGCCCTCAGCTGGGGGGTCGAGGCGTTCCTCGTGCCACCGGTCGCCCATACCGACGACATGGTGCTGCAGGTCGACAAGATGCTCCTGGAGCTGGACCGGTGCCGCCAGGGCGACCTGGTGGTCATCGTGGCCGGATCGCCCCCTGGCATCCCGGGATCCACGAACGCGATGCGCGTGCACGTGATCGGCGACGCCGTCGGCCAGGTGGCCCCCGCCTACGGCTGAGGCGTGCCCTGGGTGGGAGTCGAACCCACACAACACCGCATTTTGAGTGCGGCGGCTTTGCCAGTTTGCCTACCAGGGCGCAGGACTCCTGACGGCCTCGCATGGTGGGGCCGTCCGGGCCAGCTTACCGGCCCGCGTGTTGGTCCCCGATCGGCCGCTGGATGGCAGGGCAGGCTCAGTAGGCTTCTCACGTGACCGATCCCGCCGCGGAATCCGCTCCGGACGCCATGGCCGCGCATGACTCCAAGACCGCGGCCGCACCGCGCGTCCTGGTGGCCGAGGACGAGTCCCTGATCAGGCTCGACCTGGCCGAGATGCTGGCCGAGGAGGGGTACGAGGTCGTGGGCGAGGCCGGCGACGGCGCGACGGCAGTCCAGATGGCAGAGCAGCTGCGGCCGGACCTGGTCGTGATGGACGTCAAGATGCCCGTCCTGGACGGGATCTCCGCGGCCCAGCGGATCGTTTCCCAGCGCATCGCGCCGGTGTTGATCCTCACCGCCTTCTCCCAGCGCGAGCTGGTCGAACGGGCCCGCGACGCCGGCGCAATGGCATACCTGGTCAAGCCGTTCGCGAAGGCCGACCTGGTACCCGCGATCGAGATGGCGCTCTCCCGGCACGAGGAGATCGCCCAGCTCGAGCGCGAGGTGGCCGACCTCACCGAACGCCTCGAGACGCGCAAGCTGGTCGACCGCGCGAAGGGCCTACTGCAGAGCCGGTTCGGGCTGACCGAGGCCGACGCGTTCCGATGGATCCAGAAGGCGGCGATGGACAAGCGCACGTCCATGCGTGAGGTCGCGCAGGTCGTGATCGCTGACTCCGCACGGGACAGCTGAGCCGTGCGCCCGGCGGTCCGGCTGCGACTGGCGGGCGGCCCGCACAGCGCGAGGATCGTGGTGCTGGTTCCCGTCGAGGGCAAGCAAGCAGACGCGGGCGCAGCCGTGCTCGCGGCCGTCCGGCTGGCCGTGAGCGACGCCGGGCTCACGATCCCCGACTGGACGGTCGAGGTCGCCGGCGTCGACGGCGGCGCCGACGCGGGGACGGCTGCCGAGGTGGCCGCGGAGTTGGCAAGCGGCGAGGAATGTGGCCGCGGTGGGCGGCGGCCTGTCGGCCCAGGTGGTCCGCGCCGTCCAGCCCGTCCTGGCTGGGGCCTCGATCCTGTTCGTCTCACCCGCCGACGTCGCGCGCGAGCACACGCGGGGGGCCGACCCGGCGTCGCCGCTGCGGCCGTACGCGTC
>DATHII010000096.1:0-24728 GCA_035316885.1 Jiangellaceae bacterium
CGGCAGCGGCATCGTCGACCTCTCCCCGGCGGTCGATCCACGCCTGGGAGACCGCGTCCAGGACCTGCCGGAACGACGCCAGACCGTGCGCCGGCCGGGGTGGGAAGTAGGTGCCGGCGTAGAACGGTCGGCCATCGGGCGTGAGGAACGCGGTCATCGGCCATCCGCCCCGACCGGTCAGCGCCTGGACCGCCTCCATGTACACGGCGTCGACGTCTGGCCGCTCCTCGCGGTCGACCTTGACCGCCACGAACCTCGCGTTGAGTTCGGCAGCGGTCGCCTCGTCCTCGAACGACTCGTGCGCCATGACGTGGCACCAGTGGCACGCGGCGTATCCGACACTGAGCAGCACCGGGACGTCGCGCCGGCGCGCCTCGGCGAATGCGTCGTCGCCCCACTCCCACCAGTCCACGGGGTTGTCGGCATGCTGGAGGAGGTACGGGCTGGTCGAGTCCCGTAGCCGGTTAGGCATGGTTACGTGGCCGGGCCGTCGTCGGTCGTGCCGTCGCGCCGCATGCGCTCCGCGTCGGACTGGCCCTCGGCATCGAAGTCGATCCGCCGCAACTGGCGGCGCAGGCTGCGGTAGAGCACGATCAGCGCTGCGCACAGGCCGGCGAACACCAGGAAGCCGAGCAGGCCGGGCCCGATCCCGGATCCGTCGGCGTCGGTGGACGCCGAGCCGCTCGCCGCCATGAGGACGACCTGGGCAACGCTCATCAGCCGAGCCTCCTTCTGGCCCATCGTCGCACCACCGCGCCGATGTGCCGGGTCAGGGTCAGCGCAGGCCCGCGAAGAGGTCGTCCTCGGGCAGTTCCACCTCGACGAGCGACCGCGCCCTCTCATAGTCCTCGGTGGGCCAGGCCTTCTGGTGGACCTCGAGGGGCACGGCGAACCAGGGTCCTTCCGGATCGATCTGGGTGGCATGAGCCAGCAGCGCGCGGTCGCGGACCGGGAAGTAGTCGGCGCACGGAACCCGGGTGGTGATGCGCCGGTCGTGGGCCGGATCGGGGGCCCACCCGGCCAGCCGGTCGGTGTACGGCGACTCCAGGCCGCGGCGGAGCATCTCGTCGTGCAACGCCTGCGTCCGTTCGCGGTTGAAGGCGTGGTGGTAGTAGAGCTTGGGCGGCTGCCAGGGCTCGCCGTGGTCGGGGTACGCGTCGCCGTCGCCGGCTGCGTCGAAGGCCGCCACCGTGACGTTGTGACACATGACGTGGTCAGGGTGCGGGTAGCCGCCGTTCTCGTCGTAGGTCGTCACGACGTGCGGGCGGAACGTCCGCATCGCCGCGACCAGCGAGGCCGCCGCCCTGTCGACCGTCTGGAGACCGAAGCAGCCGTCGGGCAGCGGAGGCGGTGGATCGCCCTCGGGGAAACCGGAGTCGACGAAGCCCAGCCAGACCTGTCCGATCCCCAGGATCCGTCGCGCGGAGGCCATCTCCTGCCGGCGGATGGTGGCGATGTTGGCCAGCACGTCGGGACGGTCCATGTTCGGGTTGAGGATCGACCCGCGCTCGCCGCCCGTGCAGGTGACGACGAGGACCTCCACGCCTTCGGCGACGTAGCGCGCGGTCGTCGCTGCGCCCTTGCTCGACTCGTCGTCGGGATGGGCGTGCACGTGCATGAGCCGCAGCTGTCCGGGCACCGGTCACCTTCTTCCGGGATTCCGCTCGACCTGGCCGCGGGTCGGGCCAGAGCGTCGAGAGACAATGGTGCCCGACCGTGTCCGCCGCTCCATCCGGGAGCCCGCACCGTGACCACGCCCATGGCTCGCCCGGCCGACCGCTACGGCGACCGGTCCCCCGGTCGGCTGCGCTGGGTGTGGCTCACCGTCGCTGGCGTGCTCGTGGTCGTTGCTGCGAGCTGGTGGATCCTGCGGGCGGCGAGCGACCCCGTACGCGGCAGCCTGGTCGGCTGGGAGGATCCCGCGGGCGGTGTCCTGACCGCGACCGTCGAGGTTGTTCGACCTCACGGCGTCGCCGTCACCTGCGATCTCGTGGCGGTGGACCTGAGACGGGTGGTGGTCGGCCAGACCAGCGTCGACGTCGCGCCGGGCGGCGATCGACGGGTGCTCGTCCGGGCAGACATCCCGCTCGAGGCCGACGCCGTCGCCCCGCAACTGCGGGGATGCGTCGCGGTCGACGACGGCTGACCTGCCTGAATCGCTCGGCACCCGGTTCTGTTGGTAGCCTTGTCGATTCCACCACCGACCACCCATCCGGGCGCAGGTCCGGTGGCCGACCGCATCCCGTGCCGGCCGCCAGATGAACCACGTATCAAGGAGCAGATGCCGTGACCTCGACGAGCGACAACGTCGCCTGGCTGACCCAGGACGGCTACGACCGACTCCGCGCCGAGCTCGAGCACCTCATGGGCCCCGCCCGCACCGAGATCTCCAAGCGGATCGAAGCCTCGCGTTCCGAGGGTGACCTGTCCGAGAACGGCGGCTACCACGCCGCCAAGGAGGAGCAGGGCAAGCAGGAGGCCCGCATCCGCCAGCTCCAGCAGCTACTCCAGCGGGCCAAGGTCGGCGAGATCCCACCCGACGACGGCGTGGTAGAGCCCGGCATGATCGTGGAGATCCGCTTCGCCGGTGACGAGGAGACCGAGAAGTTCCTGCTCGGCTCGCGCGAACTGCTGGCCTTGGACGAGTCGGTCGAGATCGAGGTCTACTCGCCGCAGTCGCCGCTGGGTGCCGCCATCAATGGCAAGAAGGCCGGCGACACCGCCTCGTACGAGACCCCGAACGGGCAGGCCGTCGAGGTCGAGATCATCGGCGCCCACCCGTACACGGTCTGAGGCCCATGGGCCCAGCGAGCATGAGCTGAGCCCGTCGCGCAGGCCGCCGTCGGATCGCTCACCTCACTTCGTGGTGGCGGCCTTGTACTTGCGGATCGCCAGCGGCGCGAAAATACCGGTGATGATCACGACCCAGATCAGCGACAGCAGGACCGGGTTCTGGCTGGGGAAGTTGTCCGACGCGAACGGGTTCGGGTTGCCGAACAGGTCGCGGCATGCAGCGACGAACGCGCTGATCGGGTTCCACTCGGCCACCGGCTGCAGCCAGTCGGGCATTGACGGCGTCGGCACGAACGCGTTCGACAGGAAGACGACCGGGAACAGCCAGATCAGGCCGGCCGACGCGGCCACCTGCGGGCTGCCCACCGACAGGCCGATCAGGGCGCCCACCCAGAGCATCGAGAAGGCGAAGAGCAGGAGCAGGCCGACGGCGGCGAGGAAGCTCGGGATCCCGTTGTGGAATCGCCAGCCGACGATGAACCCGCACAAGATCATGATGACCAGGACGATCGCCTGGTTGGCCATGTCGGCGACGACCCGGCCGGCGATGACGCCCGATCGGGCCATCGGCAACGATCGGAACCGGTCGATCAGCCCCTTGTGCATGTCGTCGGCGAGTCCGACGCTCGCCGGTGCGACCGCGAAGGCCATGGTCTGGACGAAGATGCCGGCCATCAGGTACTCGCGGTAGGCCAATGGTTCGCCCTCGAAGCCCGGCACGGGAATGGCGCCACCGAAGACGTACGCGAACAGCAGCACGAACATGATCGGCTGGATGAACATGTAGATCTGGGTGTCGGGCACCCGCCAGCCGCCGCGGATGTTCCGCCACGCGACGACCATCGTGTCGCGGAAGGCCGACCCCGGCCCACCGGTCGGCGCGACACTCGTGGGCTCGAGCGTGGTCCTGGTCACGTGGTCCTCCCGGATGCGAGCTTCTCCGCAGGAGCGGCGTCGTCTGTGTCGTCCTCGGCGTGATGGCCGGTCAACTCGAGGAAGACGTCGTCGAGGGTCGGCCGGCGCAGCGCGATGTCGTCGATGACGATGTCGGCCTCGTCCAGGTCGCGGATCACCAGCACCAGCCCCTTGGAGCCCTGGCTGGTCGGCACCGTGAGCCGGCGCATCTTGGTGTCCACCACGCACTGGCCGTCGCTGCCCCGGTTGAGAATCTCCTCCGCCCGCGCGAGCCCGGCCGGGTCGTGGATGATGACCTCGATCCGTTCGCCGCCCACCTGGGCCTTGAGCTCGTCGGCCGTGCCCTCGGCGATGATCACTCCTCGGTCGATGACGACGATCCGGTCGGCCAGCGCGTCGGCCTCCTCGAGATACTGCGTGGTGAGCAGGATCGTCGAGCCTTCCCGGGCCCGCTCGCGGATGACGTCCCACAGGTCGAGGCGGCTCCCCGGGTCGAGTCCGGTGGTCGGTTCGTCGAGGAAGAGCACCTCGGGGTGCGTGATGAGGCTGCCGGCCAGGTCGAGCCGGCGACGCATGCCGCCGGAATAGGTCTTGGCGACGCGGTCGGCTGCGTCGGCGAGCCCGAACTGCTCGAGCAGCTCACCGGCCCGCTGCGTTGCGTCGGCGCTGGGGAGCTGGTAGAGCCGCCCGAACAGCCACAGGTTCTCGCGGCCGGTGAGGTTCTCGTCGATCGCCGCGAACTGCCCGGACAGCCCGATCCGGGCGCGAACCGCCTGCGGCTCGGCCACGACGTCGTGGCCGGCAACCACGGCCTTGCCCGCATCGGGTCGGAGCAACGTGGTCAGCATCCGCACCGTCGTGGTCTTCCCGGCACCGTTGGGCCCCAACAGCCCGACCACACTGCCCTTCGGCACCAACAGGTCGATGCCGGCGACGGCCTTGACGGCCTTGTCGCCAGACCCGAAGGTCTTGACCAGGCCTTCGGCGATGATCGCGTTCACGGTGTCTTCCCTCCCTCGTCGAGGTCGTCGGCGCGCATGGCAGCCGGATCTGACAGCCCCGGGGCCGCGACGTTCAGCAGCGCGCTCGCCTCGTCGAGGTCGAGCTCTCCGGATGCCAGCCGACGTAGGACGTCTTCGCGGCTCGCCGTGGCCGCGTGAGCATGTCCGTCGTGGTCCGCGTGCACCTCCAGCCCCAGTCGCCCGAGCATCTCCCCGAAGCGCTGGCGCGCCGTCGGATAGCTGACCCCCAGATCGCGGGCCAGCTCTCTCATATTCCCGCGGGAGACCAGGAAGGTGCGAAGGATTTGCCGATCCTGTTCGCCGAGAGCGCAGTAGGGGCAGGACGCGAACCGCCCCGACAGTTCGCTGCCGCAGGACGGGCAGCCGAGGCGGGTGATGTGGAGCTCGTCGCCGCAGACTGGACAGCTGCGTGGTGGGAGGTGCGGCGCCGAGGCGCCGCCGTTCACGCCGCGGCCTTCACTGTGGCGCTGCCCATCACGACCTCGACGTCGACCTCGCCGGCACCGGTGCCCACCACGAGGTCGCGGTTACGGCCGCGGCCGTGCCGCTCGGGCTCGGTGACGAAGCGGCCGAGCTGGACGTCCGAGCGCACCCGCACGTCGGATCCGGGAAGCAGTGTCAACTGCAGGGAGCCGGACTCGCAGCGCAGTCGCGACCGCCCACGGTCAAGCAGCGCCTCGACCTGCGCGGACCCCGCCTGGACGAGCAGGTCGAACGGGCTCTCGGCGCCCCTGACCCGCAACGACCCGGCCGTCACGCGCACGTGATCGAGCGCCTTGGCGCCCTCGACCTGCAGCGACCCGGCGATGACCTCGACGCCGACTGCGAGGTCGGGGCGAACCCGGACGCGCATCTCGAGGGCTTGTCCCAGGCCGTGCTGCACGCGGTCGGCCACCTCGCGCCACCTGCCACCGGACAACAACGTGAAGGCGTCGTCGGTCGGGATCGGATCGACCTCGCCGGCGATGATCAGCGTGCTGCCCTCACGCCGGACGTGGTGAGGGCCGTCGACGGCGTACGTGGCAACCGACGGGTCGCCGACGACCCGGACCCGTCGCGAGGTTGCGCGCACCAGGACGCGCTCGATGTCGGGCACCGCGGGGGGCGGGGCGGCGCGGCCGGACGGCTCGCCGGCAGCAGCCGCCGCGGATGCTGCTCGGGCGGGCTCGTCGGCGGTGTCTTCGGCCACTGCTTCGAGCAGCCTCGCCGCCTCGGCCGGATCGAGGCGACCGGCGGCGACGTCTTCGAGGATCTGACGGGTGCTTGGTTCACTCATGGGCCCATCCTGAGTGTTGATTTGCCAATCCGTCAAGCGAACTTTCTGATCCGACAAGTCTTGACTACTCGATCGACAACGGATACCCCGCCTTGCGGAGACACGACAGCACTCGAGCGCGGTGCTCGGGACCGCGGGTCTCGACCTGGAGAGCGACCTCGACCTCGTCGACGTGCAGCTGGGCTCCGGTTCGTTCGTGGACGACGTCGAGCACGTTGGCATCGACAGCGGCCAACTCGCCCAGCAGCCTGGCCAACGCTCCGGGGCGGTCGGGGATCCGCACGCGGAAGGACAGGTAGCGCCCGGTGGCCGCCATGCCGTGCCGAATCACCCGGAGGAGCAACAGCGGATCGACGTTGCCGCCGGACAGGACGGCCACGACCGGCGGTTCGAACGCCGTCGGCTCGGCCAGCAGAGCGGCCACGGCGGCCGCGCCCGCCGGCTCCACGACGAGCTTGGCCCGTTCCAGCAGCAGCACCAGCGCTCGCGAGAGCCAGTTCTCGCTGACCGTGACGACGTCGTCGACGAACTCTCGGACCAGCGCGAACGGGACGTCGCCCGGGCAGGCCACGGCGATCCCGTCGGCCATCGTCGTCATAGCCTCGATCGTGACCGGCCGGCCGGCCGCCAGCGATCCCGGATATGCCGCCGCCCCACCGGCCTGGACGCCGACGACCCGGACGTCCGGCCGTGCGTCCTTGACCGCGAGGGCGATCCCGGCGAGCAGCCCACCACCACCGGTGCTCACGAGGATCGTGCGGACCTCGGGGCACTCCTGCAGGATCTCCAGGCCGACGGTTCCCTGGCCGGCGACGATGTCGGGGTGGTCGAACGGGTGGATCAGCACTGCTCCGGTCTCCGCCGCGAACTCCGCGGCCGCCACGAGCGATTCGTCGACTGTCGCGCCGGCGAAGCGGACATCCGCCCCGTACGCACGGGTCGCCTTCTCCTTGACGATCGGCGCCCCTTCCGGCATGAACACGGTCGCCTTCGCGCCGAGCATGTTCGCCGCGAGGGCGACGCCCTGCGCGTGGTTTCCCGCACTGGCTGCGACGACCCCCCGAGCGCGCTCCTCGTCGCTGAGCCGGGCGATGCGGACGTACGCCCCGCGGATCTTGAACGAGCCTGCGCGCTGGAGGTTCTCGCACTTGAGATGGACCGGTCCGCCGACGACTCCGGCCAGCCAGCGCGACACCTCCAGCGGCGTCGGGCGGACGACGTCGCGGAGGAGCTCACGGGCGGCTTGGACGTCGGCCGGGGTCACCGGCGGCGTGCTGGTAGGCACGTCGCGAGTGTCCCATGCGGTGCGCCGGCGGGCCCGGCCGACCAGCTGGGCCTCCGGATGGTGGGAACAAGTTGCGTGGCACAAGCAAACTGTGATATAGATGCGGGGTGCAAGCAAGTAGATCTGCCACCAGACCAGACGCCGACAGCATGCCCGTCGCGCCGGAGGACGACCTCCATCGCGCGTTCACCCGCCTATTCCGGCGCCTGAAGCGAATGTCGACCATGGGCGGACTGGACCCTGCACTCATCGCCGTGCTGCACGAACTCGGTTGCACCGGTCCCGTTCGCGTGTCTGTGCTTGCCGACGCCATGCACCTGGACCAGTCGACTGTGAGCCGACACGTCAGCGCCCTGGAGCACCTCGGGCTGGTCGAGAGGTCCGACGATCCCGCCGACCGCCGCGCCGCGCTGCTGTCGGTCACCGCTACCGGCCAGGAGCGGCTGACGACGATCATCGGCGAGCGGCGCGCGATCTTCCGGGCCGCCACGGCCGATTGGTCCGAACACGACCGGGCGCAACTCGCCGGGCTGCTCGACCGCATGACCCAGGCCCTCGACGCAGCGGGCCGTCCCGACACCACCCACCCCGAGGCTCTGGAGAGTTCGTGACCTTCTCCGCTGCGACCAAGGCACCGACCGCCGACGAGTACAGCTACCTCTCACACCGCCAGATTCTGATCGTCCTCAGCGGGCTCATGGCGGGCATGTTCCTCGCCGCACTCGACCAGAGCATCGTGGGTACGGCGCTGCCGCGAATCGTCAGCGACCTGGGTGGGCTCGACCACCTGTCCTGGGTCGTCACCGCCTACCTGCTCACCTCAACGGCGTCGACCCCGTTGTGGGGCAAGATCTCCGACCTCTACGGGCGGCGGCCGGTCTTCCAGACAGCGATCGTCGTCTTCCTCGCCGGCTCAGTCGTCGCTGGCGCAGCCGGCAGCATGGGCGTGCTCATCGGCGGCCGCGCCATCCAGGGTCTGGGTGCAGGCGGACTGATGGCGCTCGCCCTGTCGATCATCGGCGACGTCATCCCGCCGCGTGAGCGCGGCCGTTACCAGGGGTATTTCGGCGTCGTGTTCGGTGTCTCCAGCGTCGCCGGTCCGCTGCTGGGCGGGTGGTTCACCGACGGACCGGGGTGGCAGTGGATCTTCTGGATCAACATCCCGATCGGCATCGCCGCCCTTGTCGTGACCTCGCTGGCTCTCAACATGCCGAAGGTCCGCCGCGACCACAAGATCGACTACTTCGGGGCGGCCACCATCGTGGCCTCCGTGACCTCGATCCTGCTGTACACGGCGTGGGCGGGTTCCACCTACGGCTGGACCGACCCGTTCTCGCTGGCGCTGCTGGGTGGCGGCGTTCTGCTCGCCGGCCTGTTCGTGGTCGTCGAGTCCCGCGCCGAGGAGCCGATCATCCCGCTGCGTCTGTTCCGCAACCGCGTGTTCACGCCGACGGTGATCTTCACCGCGATCATGGGGCTGGCCATGTTCGGTGGCATCATCTTCCTGCCCGTCTATCTCCAGGTGGTCCAGGGGATGTCGCCGACCGAGTCGGGCCTGGCGCTGCTCCCGATGGTGGCCGGGCTGTTCGCCACCTCGATCTCGTCCGGTCACCTCGTCACCCGCACCGGCCATTACCGGATCTACCCGATCATCGGTGCCGGCGTGACCGGCGTCGGCGTCCTGCTGCTCTCGACGCTCGGCGTCGACACACCCTACTGGCAGACCGCGATCTACTTCTTCGTCTTCGGCGGCGGGCTCGGGTTCACCATGCAGATCGTCGTCACGGCCGTCCAGAACGCCGTCGAACGCCGCGACATGGGCGCGGCGACCTCGAGCGTGACGTTCTTCCGGTCGATGGGCGCCGCGTTCGGCACCGCGATCTTCGGGGCGGTGCTCACCACCCGGCTCGGCCACTACCTCGCCGAGTCGGGCGAGGCCGGCGGGCTCCCGCCGACGGCCGACGAGTCACAGATCGCAAACAACGTCCAGGCCATCCAGGCCCTGCCGGCCGACGTGAAGGCCGTCGTGGTCGACGCCTGGGTCCGGTCGCTGCACGACGTCTTCCTCACAGCGCTGCCGATCGTGGCGGTCGCGTTCGTCATCGCCTTCTTCATTCCGGAGCTCACGCTTCGCAGCGCAGCGCCCGTCGAAACCGAGCCCGAAGCGGTCATGGCGCTGGAGTGACCCTCCCGGTGCCGGCGGGCTGCCCGGACCACCGCTCGGTCGTCGCCCGGCGGCTGCTCGGGGAGCTGCCCTCGACCGTGGCCGTGCTGGCAGCCGTGGCGTTCGCCGTCGCGGTGGGCTTCGGCATCGTCGCGCCGGTCATACCCTTGTTCGCCCGCGAGTTCGGCGTCGGCAATGCGGCTGCCGGTGCCGTCGTCTCGGCGTTCGCCCTGATGCGGCTGACCTCCGCACTTGCCGGCGGGCGGCTGGTCGACCGGTTCGGGGAGCGGGCGGTGCTGGCCGCCGGCCTCGCGATCGTCTCCGTGTCGAGCGTGCTGGCGGGACTCGCCCAGTCCTATGTGCAACTGCTCGTGCTCCGAGGCGTCGGCGGCGTGGGCTCGGCGATGTTCACGGTTTCTGCGGTCAGCTTGCTCCTGCGAATCGTCCGGCCCGACCAGCGCGGGCGGGCGACGGCGTGGTTCCAGGGCGGCTTCCTCGTCGGCGGGGTCACCGGGCCGGCGTTCGGCGGCGCGCTAGCGACCATCTCGCTGCGGGCGCCGTTCTTCGTCTACGCGGGCGCCCTCGGCGCCGCCCTGGTCATCACGCTGGTCGCGCTGCGTGGACCGGCGGCCGGGCCCGTCCCCCCCGACGGGAACCCGCCCGCGCGCAGCAGCCTGCGGGCCGCGTTCGCCAACCCTGCCTACCGGGCCGCCCTGGTGACGAACCTCGGCAACGGCTGGGTGCTCTTCGGCATCCGGTCCTCGCTCATCCCGCTGTTCGTGGCCGACGTCCTCGGGCGGACGGCGTTCTGGGTGGGCATCGGGTTCCTTGTCGGGTCGCTGACCCAGGCCGCGGCGTTGTGGCCGGCCGGGCGAATGGTCGACCAGATCGGCCGTAAACCGGCCATGGTCGCTGGCAGCGTGCTCGGTGTCGCGTCGATGGCGCTGATGATCGGGGTCCAGACGCTGCCTGGTTTCCTCGCCGCGATGGCGGTCTACGGGATCGCGGCCGCCTTCCTCGGGGTGGCACCGGCGGCCGTCGTGGGTGACGTCGTCGAGGGCCAGGGAGGGCGCGTCGTCGCGGCCTTCCAGATGGCGGCCGACCTCGGCGCGGTCGTCGGGCCGCTGCTTGCCGGATGGCTCGCCGACGAGGTCAGCTACACGGCGGCACTGGGCGTCGGAGCGATCGTCATCGGAGTCGCCGGCGTGCTCGCCACCCGGATGCCCGAGACCCGCACCGCCAGCGGCTAGGTTTGGCAGCGCCGCCCTCGAGCACGAAGGGTCCGAGAAGTGAAGTTCGCCTGGCTGTGCAGTCACGAGTCCTACCAGCCCGAGGCCCTCGTTCGGCAGGCCGTCCTGGCCGAGCAGGCAGGCTTCGACGTCGTCACGGGCGCCGACCACTTCCACCCATGGGTCGACGACCACTCGGCGGCAAGTTTCGTCTGGACCTGGTTCGGCGCCGTCGCCCAGGCGACCTCGCGGGTCGAGCTCGCCACCAGCGTCACCGCGCCGCTCTTCCGCTACCACCCGGCGCTGATCGCCCAGGCCGCGGCGACGGTCGACCGCTTGTCCGGGGGGCGCTTCCGGCTCGGGGTGGGCACCGGGGAGGCGATCAACGAGGCCCCGCTCGGCTACGACTTCCCAGGCTACGGCGAGCGCATCGCGCGGATGGAGGAGGCCCTGCACATCATCCACGGCCTGCTTGCCGGCGAGAAGCTCCACGTCGAGGGCACGTATTACTCGGCCCATGCGGCCAAGCTCTACAGCCCGCCGCTCGGTGAGGTGCCAGTATGGATGGCCGCCGGCGGCCCAAGGTCGGCCACGTTCGCAGGCCTGCACGCCGACGGTCTGATCACCAGCGTCAAGGAGCCGGCGTCGACCGTGGAGAAGGTCATCGGCCCCTACCGCGATGCGGCCGCGTCACGCGGCGCAGTGACGACGGTCATGGCGACCCGCTGGGTCGTTCTGGCGGCCGACGACGACGAGGCGTGGGCGGCGCTGGCACCGATGCGCGGGCTGCGTGCACCAGGCCGGCTCGAGGTGGCCGACCCGATGATCCTTCGCCAGCGGGCCGACGACATGGACCGCCAGGAGATCCTCGGCCAGTACACGGTCGTGCGTGACCTGGATGAGCTCGCGGGCGCCTACCGTTCCCTCGTCGATGACGTCGGGGCCGACTACGTCGCGATCCAGGTCGCCTGTGTCGACCCCGACACGACGATCGAGCAGATCGGCACCCACGTGCTCCCGGAGCTCCGCCAGCGATCCGAGGGTTGAATCAGCCTCAACCGTCGCTCTGAGCGTCCAGGGCGGCGGGCAGATCGCGGCCGCAGTCGAAGCCTCGGCCGGGAGACAAGCTGACCGCTTCGCGATCCGTACGTGGTGATCCGTCGGGTCGTATCGACCGGGTCGCCCTGCCCTTGGCGGGCCGGCACTCCCTCAGTACTGGGATACGAACCGGCCAACAGTTGGCATCTGCGTATCGCCGATGCTCAGCAGACTCCGCGCCTGGCCCGGCCGTTGGACCTGCAGGTAATCAACTGGACTCAACTCTGGTGGCTCGCCGGCGCGTCGTCTCCAGATGAGTCCAGTTGATCATGAGGGGTAGGAGTGCTGGTGGCCCGGCGCGCGGCTGCGAGCCGTCCGGCGGCCCGGCTGATGATTGCGGTCAACGGCGCGGCCAGCACGATCAGTGCGACGCCGCCGATCAGGCCGGCACCGGTGGTGACGAGGAGCACGACCAGCGGGTCCAGCCTCAGAGACGAACCATAGGCAACTGGCGCGAAGAAGTTCTGCAGCACGTTGTTCACGAGAAGCAGGACCGCCAGCATGATCAGGGCGGTCGTGAGGCCCTGGCTGCCGAGCGCGATGAGACAGGCGAAGACTCCGGCGATGATCGCGCCGAAGAACGGCACGTACGCAGTGATGAACGTGACGAGGGCGATGGCACCCACGAGGGGCACGCCCAGCAGCCACGCCGCGAGTCCCACGGGGACGGCGTTGGTGACCGCCAGGAGAGTGGTCCCTTTGAAGTATCCCCTGATCGCCGATGCCGCGTCGTCGACGACGGGTTCGATCGTGTGTGTAGACAGCCCGCTGTGGGCGACGAACCAGGTCCTGTACCGCGACCCGTGGAGCAGCATGAACAGGAGGATGACCGAGCCGATGAACACCATGAACAGGATCGAGGACAGTGCGCCCAGCCCGGAGAAGATGCCGCTGACCAGGTTCAACGTCGCCGACTTGCCCGCGTTCACCGCCGACGACGTCATGTCCGAGGCCGTTGGCGCGCTGATCCCCGCGCTGGTCAACCACGATTCCACCTCGTCGGCCGCGCTGCTGATCACGTCGCCGATCTCTGGCGCCTCCTGCGCGATGCCCCGGACGACAACCAAGGTCGAGGCGACCGCGACGACCACGAGCGCGAGCAGGACGAGCACTGCGGCGACGAAGCGTGGCATCCCACGGCGGGTGAGCCAGTCGACCAGCGGCGTGAAGAGGATGGCCAGCACCACCGCGAACAGGAACGGCGTCACCAGGTTGCTGATGTAGGACGACGCCCAGAGGATCACCGCAGTGGCACCGGTCACGCCGAGCGCGAGCCACCCGGTCAGACCGGCGACGCGGAGCCACCTCGGCGTGCCGGCGAAGGCGGGAACAGGCTGGGCAGCCTCCTGGGGTTGGCTCCCCGAGACGGCAGTCTCCGGCGCGTTCATGGCCTCACCGTGAGTCGGTCCCGCGCAGTGCACTCCCGTACTGGCAGCCCACGTCCAACCTCCCGCCCACCTCACCACGCTGACCAGAACACTAGGTCCATCGCCGCTCGCCGTGGCCCCGACACTCGCTCGGCGAGCTGGCCAGCGTCATCACCCGCGGTGGGTGACAAGGCGTCGGCGGCGCGGCCGTGGCGCGGGCGTTCCTCAGCACCCGTCAGGGGTGAGGTGGTCGGTTTACGCAGCAAGCGCCTGGGCGAGGTCGGCGCTGAGGTCATCGACACTTTCTATGCCGACCGACAGGCGGACGAGGTCGGCCGGAACCTCGAGCGGGCTGCCGACGACGCTGGCGTGGGTCATCCGCCCCGGGTGCTCGATCAGCGACTCGACACCGCCGAGCGACTCGCCCAGGGTGAACAGCCGAGTCCGGCGACACACCTCGAGCGCCGCGGCCTCGCCGCCGTCGACGCGGAACGCGACCATCCCGCCGAACCGGCGCATCTGCTTGGCCGCCACCTCATGACCGCGATGCGCCGCCAGCCCGGGGTAGAACACCTCCGCCACACGCGGATGGGCCACCAACTGGTCGGCGATCCGCTCCGCATTGTCGCAGTGACGGTCCATCCGGACGCCGAGCGTGCGCAGGCCACGGAGCACCAACCAGGCGTCGAAGGGTCCGGCGACCGCGCCGATCGCGTTCTGGTGGAAGGCCAGCTCGTCACCCAGTGCGGTGTCCTCGACCACGAGCGCACCACCAACGACGTCGGAGTGACCGCCGCAGTACTTGGTCGTCGAGTGGACGACCGCGTCGGCACCCAGGGCGAGGGGCTGCTGCAGGTAGGGCGTGGCGAAGGTGTTGTCGACGACGAGCAGCGCTGCGGCAGCGTGAGCCACCTCCGCCAGCGCGGTGATGTCGGCGATGCCCAGCAACGGGTTGGTCGGAGTCTCTACCCAGACGACCTTCGTCTCCGGCCGCATTGCGGCTCGCACGGCTGCTGGGTCGGTCATGTGTGCGACGCTCCACGAGACGCCCCAGCGCGCCGCCACCCTGCTGACCAGTCGGAAGGTCCCGCCGTAGGCGTCGTCGGGGATCACGATGTGGTCGCCCGGCTGGAGAATTGCTCTCAGAAGGGTGTCCTCGGCGGCCATCCCGCTGGCGAACGCGAGTGCCCGGCGGCCACCCTCGAGTGCTGCGAGGCACTCCTCGAGCGCCGTCCGGGTCGGGTTGGCGGTGCGGCTGTACTCGTAGCCGCGGCGCAGACCGCCGACGCCGTCCTGGGCGTACGTGCTGGTGGCGTAGATCGGCGGAACGACGGCACCGGTGAGCGGGTCCGGCTCCTGGCCGGCGTGGATGGCGAGGGTCTCGAATCCGTGCACGCCGTGACACTACGCCGGCGCGGACGGCGTCGCCGGGCCCGGTGGACCTGAGGGCCGGCGTGCCTTGCCGGACCCGGTGCGGCTCAGGCCGGTGACGAACTCGATGTCACGCGGAACCTTGTGGCGTCCCAGGGTGTCCGCGACGTACGCGGCCAACCCGTCTCCTGTCACGGACGTGCCCGCCATCGGCACCACGCGGGCGGCCAGTCGCTGCCCGAACTCGTCGTCGGGCACGCTGTACACGACCACGTCGGCGACCTCGGGATGGCCGGCGAGGAGGTCCTCGACCTCTCGGGGGTACACGTTCTCACCGCCCGAGATCACCATGTCGTCTGCCCGGCCGACGACGAACAGCCGCCCCTGGGCGTCGACGAAGCCGATGTCACCGGTGCTCATCAGGCCGCGGACGATCCGTTTGCCGCCACCCCCGGTGTACCCCCCGAAGGCCAGCCGGCTGCCCACATACACGTCCCCGACACCGCCCTCCGGTAACCGCGAACCGTCGTCGTGCAGCACGGCCACGGCCACACCGTGGGCCGGCCGGCCGACCGTGCCCGGAGCGGCACGCAGGTCCGCGGGGGTCGCCAGCGTCGCCCATCCCGTCTCCGTGGTCCCGTACAGGTCGAACAGCACGTCGCCGAACTCGTCCATGACCTCCCTCGCGAGCTCTGGGCGCAGCGCTGCGGCGCCCGAGACGATCACGCGCAGGGAGCCGGTCGCGTTCTCGGCCCGCGTCTGGCGAGGGAGCCGCATGATCCGGTGCAGCAGCACAGGTACGCAGACCATCACCCCGGCCCGGTGATCCGCGACGAGGCGCAGCGCGTCCTCGGGCCCGCACCGGCTGTGCAGGATCGCCGGGCAGCCGAGGGCGAGGGCTGCTGCGAGAAAGCCCAGTCCGAAGCCGTGGAACAGCGGCGGCTGGATCACCATGGCCTCACCGGACCGCAGCCGCATGGCCGCCAGCAGGCTCGTCACGGGAAGGCCCATGCGCAGGTCAGCGACCTCACGAGGCGCACCCTTCGGCGTCCCCGTGGTCCCCGAGGTCATGACCACGATGCGACCACGGCCGTGCGGGCGCGGGGCCGGCGGGGAATCCACTCCGGCCAGCAGGTCGACGGTCGGCGCCGGAGCGTCCGGTCCGGCCCACGACACGACCCTCGGACGGGTGAAGGGCACGCGGTCGAGCACGGGTGTGAACTCCTCGTCGTGCACCAGGGTGGTCACCTGCTCACGCTCGAGGACGCCCGCCAGCGCCGGCGCCCCCAGATCGGTGCTGAGGAACACGAGGTCGGCCCCGAGGCGCGACCCGGCGACCGCGGTCACCACGAAGTCGCGGTGGTTGCGGCACAACAGGCCCAGCCGGCCGCCTTCCCGTAGGAGCCTCCCGTGGTGCAGAGCGTCGGCCAACGCCGTGGCCCGGCGCCCCAGTTCACCGAAGGTGAGGCTGCCTCGCTCGTCGACGACGCCGAGGCGGTCCGGATGACGGATCGCCGACATCTCCGCGGCGCTCGCCAGCGCCAGCCCGTACCGTGAGACCGCCCGCGCGACCCGGACCAGCCGGCGCGGCGACATCGGGGCCACCAGACCGCTGCCGAACGCCGCCGCCACGCCGTCGCGCCCCACGGCGACCGCATCACGAACGAGGCGGCGCCCGGTCACGGCCTGCCACCCCGGCCGCGGGCCCGTCCGACGATCCGCCGCGCCGTTCGTCCCGCGCCGCCTCCGGCAGCACGCAGCCGCTCCGAACGCAGGCTCCGGTAGTACAGCGTCAGCAGCGCGTCAGTCGGAGGTTGAGCGGCGCCGGCGACCATCCCTCCGGCCCGCGACCACCATGGGCTCATCAGCCGGGGCCGGTACGCAACTGCACGGCACACGGCGTCGGCGGCCTCCTCGGCGGTCATCCCCGGCAAGTGCCGGTAGAGCGGCACCGGCGCGCTCATGTCCGTGTGGACGAGCGGGCAGTGGATCGACGTCGTCGCGATTCCGTCGGCCCGTAGCTCGGGAGCGACACACCGCAACCACGCCTCGAAGGCGGACTTCGAGCCCGTGTACGCGGCCCAGAAGGGCGCCGGCAGGTCGGTGCTCACCGTTCCGACACTGACGATGTGCCCACTCCGACGCGCCCGCATGTCCGGCAGCAGGCCGAGCAGGAGTTGCACCGGCCCGAGGTAGTTGACGTTCGCGGTGCGGGTGACGTCGTGGAAGCGATCGTACGACTCGGCGACCGACCGCCGGATGGACTTGCCGGCGTTGCTGACGACGACGTCGACCGGCGCGTGCTCCGCCTGTACCCGATCGACCAGCTCCGCGACCGCCGCAGGGTCCGCCATGTCCGCCGCGTAGGCGACCGCCTCGCCGCCCTCTGCGGCGATCCGCCCGCACACGTCCTCGAGCCCCTCCGCGGATCGAGCGACGAGGAGGACCGTGGCACCCGCCGCCGCGAGCTGGTGCGCGCTGGCGGCCCCGATGCCCCTCGACCCCCCGGTGACCAGGACCGTTCGGCCGTCCACGGCGGCCCTGAGCGCATCCGTGTCCGGCGGCGACCAGACCAGTCCGAGTGCCGCCCGAACGGGCTTCGGGACTCTGATCGCCGGCCCGTCCGGGACGCGATGTGTCCTACAGCCAGCACGCACGCCTGGAGCCTATTCGGGCCAGGGAACAGGTCTGGGTGGCGGAAACGTTCCGCTGATAGAACCCAAGGAGGTCATGTGTTCCTCTTCGACCGTGCCGCGAAGTCCCGCCTTGTCTCGCCCGAGCAGGCGCTGCCCGGACGCGGCAGCCGACCCTTCGCCCTGGCCGGAACCCATACCGTGCTGGGCACCCCGATCGAGGCGCCGGTGCCGACCGGCTTCGAGGAGGCGGTCTTCGGCCTGGGGTGCTTCTGGGGCGCGGAGCGCATCTTCTGGAAGCTCCCCGGCGTCTGGACGACGGCTGTCGGATACGCGGGTGGCCACACGCCGAACCCGACGTATGAGGAGGTCTGCTCGGGGGGCACCGGCCACACCGAGGCGGTGCGCGTCGTGTACGACCCCGCCCGGGCGAGCTTCGACGACCTGCTGAAGGCCTTCTGGGAGGGCCACGACCCGACGCAGGGCATGCGGCAGGGCAACGACATCGGGACGCAGTACAGGTCGGCGATCTATTGGACGACGCCGGCGCAGCGCGACGCGGCCGAGGCGTCGCGCGCCGTCTATGCCGAGCGGCTCTCCCGTGCAGGCTTCGGGGCTGTGACCACCGAGATCGGCCAGCTACGCGACCTCTGGTACGCCGAGGACTATCACCAGCAGTACCTGGACAAGAACCCGCTGGGCTACTGCGGCATCGGCGGCACGGGCGTGTCGTGTCCAGTCGGCGTCGCGAACGCCGACACCTGAGCCGGGTCAGCCGGCGAGGTGGCCCAGCAGGTCGGCGCGGGTGAGCACGCCCACCGGTTTTCCGTCATCGAGCACGAGGACAGCGTCGGACGAGGTCACGGCCTCGATCGCAGCGAACACGGGCTCGCCCGCTCCGACTGCAGGCAGCGGATCGGACATGTGTCTCTCGACCGCGTCGGTCAGATGCGCCCGTCCCGTGAACAAGGCGTCGAGCAGATCGCGGTCGACGACTGAACCCGCTACCTCGGCGGCCATGACCGGTGGTTCGGCGCGAACGACGGGCATCTGCGACACGCCGTACTCGCGCAGGATCGCCACCGCCTGGGCGACGGTCTCGTTGGGATGGGTGTGCACCAGATCAGGCATCTCGCCGCTCTTGCGCCGCAGAACGTCGCCGACCGTCGTGCCCTCCTCCGCCGGCCCCCCGAAGCCGTAGGACGACATCCACTCGTCGTTGAAGACCTTCGACAGGTACCCGCGGCCGCCGTCGGGCAGTAGCACGACGATCACGTCGCCGGCGATCGCCCGGGCCGCCACCTCCAGCGCCGCCACGACCGCCATGCCGCATGAGCCGCCGACGAGCAGCCCCTCCTCACGCGCCAGCCGACGGGTCATGTCGAAGGAGTCCTTGTCCGAGACGGCCACGATCTCGTCGCAGACGCCCCGGTCGTACGTCTGCGGCCAGAAGTCCTCTCCCACGCCTTCCACCAGGTAGGGGCGGCCCGTACCACCGGAGTAGACCGATCCCTGCGGGTCCGCGCCGACGATGCGCACCCCACCGTCGGACACCTGCTTCAGGTAGCGCCCCGCCCCGCTGATGGTGCCGCCGGTGCCGATGCCCGCGACGAAATGGGTGACGCGACCGTCGGTCTGCTCCCAGACTTCCGGGCCGGTCGTCTCGTAGTGCGAGAGCGGGTTGTCCGGGTTGGCGTACTGGTCGGGCTTCCAGGCGCCGTCGATTTCGGTGGCGAGCCGGTCGGACACCGAGTAGTACGAGTCCGGGTGCTCCGGGGGCACCGCGGTCGGGCAGACCACGACCTCGGCGCCGTACGCCTTGAGCACGTTGCGCTTGTCCTCGCTGACCTTGTCGGGGCAGACGAACACGCAGTGGTAGCCCTTGCGCTGGGCGACGAGGGCGAGCCCGATACCGGTGTTGCCGCTAGTGGGCTCGACGATCGTGCCGCCCGCCTTGATGCGGCCGTCGCTCTCGGCCTGCTCGATCATGCGCAGCGCGATGCGGTCCTTGACCGAGCCGCCGGGATTGAAGTACTCCACCTTCGCCAGCACTGTGGCCGGAACGTCGGCCCCCACGCGGCCGAGTCGGACGAGCGGGGTGTTGCCGACCAGGTCGACGACGTTGTCGTAGTACTGCACGCCGCGAAGCCTAGGCGAACACCGGGGCCGGGATAGAGTCGGCCGGATGGCGGTCAGGGTCAGCGCGCGGACGGCGCGGCGCATCGCGACCACGGCCGCGTACGGCGGTGGCAGCCTCGGCCTGATGGGCGCCGGCTTCTACGGACTGCTCCGGTTGGAGGCCCGCCAGGCTCGCCGCGCCATCGGGACAATTACCGACATCCCACCCGAGGCCGACGGGTTGTACGGCCACCACCCCGGCCAACCGATCTCCTTCGTGGTTCTCGGCGACTCGTCCGCCGCCGGCGTCGGGGTTGACACGGCCGACGAGACACCGGGAGCACTGCTCGCGGCCGGTCTGGCCGAGATCGCCGAGCGACCGGTACGCCTCACCGTGCTAGCGAGCTCGGGCGCGCAGACCAGCGACCTTGCCATGCAGGTACCGCTCGCCGTCGAGGCCCGCCCCGATCTTGCCCTGGTCATCGTCGGCGGCAACGACGTCACCCACCGGGTCCGGCCGACCACGTCGGTCCGCCTGCTCGACGAGGCCGTCCGCCGGCTCCGCGACGCCGGTGCGGCCGTCGTCGTCGGCACCTGTCCCGACCTGGGCACGGTCGAGCCGATCCCCCGTCCTCTTCGCTGGCTGGCCCGGCAGGCAAGCCGGCGGCTCGCCGCGGCACAGACGGTGGCGGTCGTCGAGGCGGGCGGACGTACCGTCTCGCTGGGCTCGATCCTCGGACCGGAGTTCGCCGCGGCCCCGGGCCACATGTTCAGCGTCGACCGGTTCCACCCGTCGTCGGCCGGGTATGCGTCGGCGGCGGCCGCTGTGCTTCCATCGGCGGCCAGCGCGCTCGGCCTGTGGTCCGACGCCGAGGAGCAGCCCGAGGCCTTGCGCGGCGACGACGTCCTGCCGGTCGCGGTCGCCGCCGCTGCAGCCGCCGAGCAGTCCGGTACCGAGGTCGCGGCGACCCAGGTCGGTGGTCACGACCGCGGCCCGCGCGGACGCTGGGCGCAACTGCGCCACCGCCGCCGGCGGCCACTGCCAGAGCCCGAGCGTGAGGAAGCCGACATCATGGCGATCGGCCGAGTCCCACCGGCGTGAGAAGGCGGGGTACGGTGGGTGCTACCCGCCGGTAACTTCCGCATCCAGGAGGCGTCATGCCCAAAGCTGTCATCGTGGCGACCGCGCGGTCTCCGATCGGGCGTGCCGCCAAGGGATCGCTGGTCGACGTCCGCCCCGACGACATGGCGGCGACGGTCATCGGCGCCGCCATGTCGAAGGTCCCGGCGCTCGACCCGGCCACGATCGACGACATCTACGTCGGGTGCGCCGAACCGCGTGACCAGCACGGTGGCAACATGGCCCGCCGGATCGCGGTACAAATGGGCCTCGACAACGTCCCCGCGGTGACGGTCAACCGGTTCTGCGCGTCCTCCGTACAGACCGCGCGGATGGCGTTCCACGCGATCACCGTCGGCGAGGGTGACGCCTTCGTCTCCGCCGGCGTCGAGTGCGTCTCCCGCTACACGGGCTTCGGCGGTGCGGGAGTCGACCCCGTCGAGACCCAGAACCCGCTGTTCGCCGACGCCCAGGCCCGCACCGCCCGCTATGCGGAGACCAACGAGACCTGGCACGACCCGCGAACCGACGGGGCACTGCCCGACATCTACATCCAGATGGGGCAGACCGCGGAGAACGTGGCGACGCTGTGCGGGGTGGCCCGCCGCGACCAGGACGAGTTCGCGGTTCTGTCGCAGAACCGAGCCGAGCAGGCCGTCAAGGACGGCTTCTTCGCCCGCGAGATCACGCCGATCATCCTCCCGGACGGCCGGGTCGTCGACACCGACGACGGGCCGCGCCCGGGTACGACGTACGACAAGGTCGCCTCGCTGACGCCGGTGTTCCGCCCCGACGGCACCGTCACCGCCGGAAACTGCTGCCCGCTCAACGACGGCGCCGCTGCCGTCGTGATCATGTCCGACGTCCGGGCCCGGGAGCTCGGCCTGACACCGCTGGCCCGGATCGTCGCGACGTCGACCTCGGCCCTCTCGCCGGAGATCATGGGGCTCGGTCCGGTCGAAGCGACCCAGCGCGTGCTTGCCCGCACCGGAATGACCGTCGACGACGTCGACCTGGTCGAGATCAACGAGGCGTTCGCCGCGCAGGTCGTGCCGAGCGCGCGCCAGCTCGGCATCCCGTACGAGAAGCTCAACGTCCACGGCGGCGCCATCGCGCTGGGCCACCCGTTCGGCATGACAGGCGCGCGGATCATGACGACGCTGCTCAACGGTCTGCAGACGACCGATAGCACCATCGGCCTCGAGACCATGTGCGTAGGTGGGGGCCAGGGAATGGCGATCGTCCTCGAACGCCTGAGCTGAAACACTACGGGGTGCGCGCGTCAACAGAAACGGCGCATGCACGTGCCTCGGGTGCACCACGTCTGCTTGCGAGTTGGGGCGCTTTCCTGCAGTGAGACTGATCCGCTCCGTCGTTGGGCTTGTGTCGCCAGCGGCCGTCAGGCAGTCTCATATGACGGAGCCCCTCGATGACAAACGGAGGCCACCATGAGCCTGAACCACTCCGAGGAGACCCATCGCAACTTGGTCGCCAGAGTTCCCCAAGCGACCGGACGAGAACTCCCAGAGTGGTTCCGGACCCTCGAAGCGGGCCCCGCGTTCCTGCGCTTCGACGACCGCGTGCGCTGGCTGCGCGACGAGCACGGCCTCGCCCACGGCCACGCCACGGCGATCGTGCACGAGCACGACCTGCGGCGTGCCCAACGCTCCTTCGAATGAGCTGAACGACGGCGAAGGCCCCGCGCCGAGCACTCCCGGGCGGGGCCTTCGTGGGGTGGAGTCGGGCTACTCGCCGCGCAGGATCGCGAGCAGACGGAGCATCTCGATGTAGAGCCAGACCAGCGTGACCGTGAGCCCGAAGGCCGCGGTCCACGCGAACTTGGCCGGCAGACCGTTCTTGACACCCTGCTCGATGAAGTCGAAGTCGAGAATGAGGCAGAACGCCGCCAGGCCGACCGCGAACAGCCCGATCAGGATGCCGAAGATGCCCTGCCGGAAGCCGAACGGGCTGTCCGACGAGCCGAAGATCTGGAACAGCAGGTTGACCACGACAAAGACGAGGTAGCCGCCGAGGGCGATCATGACTCCGCGCTGGAACCTCGGTGTCACGCGGATCTTCTTGCTGCGGTAGGCCCACAGCGACACCGCGAACACGGCGAGTGTGGCGAGCACGGCCTGGGCGACGATGCCGTCAAGCGTGATCGCCGTGCCGTCGGCTCTGGTTCCGACCTGCATGTTCTCGAAGGCGAAGCTGATGCCGCCGACGAACAGGCCCTCGAAGGCCGCGTACGCGAGGATCAGCGCCGGACTCGGGTCCCTCTTGAACGCGTTGACCAGGCCGAGCCCGAGACCGACGATCAGGCCGACGAACGCGAGCTGCGGCACCTGCCAGCCCACGACCGCGCCGACGAGCAGTACGCCGAAGGTGATGCCGGTCTTCATCACGACGTCGTCGTAGGTCATGCGCCCGGTCTGGACCGGCGTGGCAGACGGCGCGGCGTACATGTCCTCGAGCTGCTCGGCCCGTGGCGTGGCGAGGTCGATCCCCGCCTGCCGGCCGCTGAACCCCTCGGTGCGGCTGAAGACCGGGTTGTTGCCTTGCATCGTTGTCCTCCACGCGTCAGGCCCCGCCAATTGCAGGTCCGTTGTCAGTCTCAACACTACCGACTGGGACGGAGTTCCCGACAGCGTCGTCGCCGTAATCAGGCGGACCCTGTCCGGGCGACGGCGTAAACTGCGTCGCCACCGACCTGATGAGCGACCATGACCCTCGAACCGCCCCACGAACTGCCCGCGAGCCCGCTCCTCGAGCGGGTCCGTGATGCCGTCATCGGCGATGGTCACGTACTCGACGGGCCGTTCGGGCCCCGGCCGGTCGTCTACGCGGACTTCACGGCGAGCGGCCGGTCGCTGACGTTCATCGAGGACTTCGTCCGCGAGCGGGTGCTCCCGACGTACGCCAACACCCACACCGAATCCAGCGGCACCGGACTCCAGACGACGAGCCTGCGCGAGGATGCCCGCCGGATCGTCCGCGACGCGCTCGGCGGCGACGACGACACCGTGGTTGTCTTCTGCGGTTCCGGTGCGACGGCTGCGGTCGACAAGATGGTGGGGATCCTCAACCTGCGCCGCGGTGACCGACGCTCCGACCCGGTTGCCGCCGAGCAGCGCCCCGTGGTGTTCGTCGGACCCTACGAGCACCATTCCAACGAACTGCCGTGGCGCGAGTCGGTCGCCGACGTCGTCACCATCCCCCAGGACAGCGAAGGCCACGTCGACCTGGCCGCCCTGCGCGTCGAGCTCCGGCGGTACGCCGCCCGGCCACTGCGGATCGGATCGTTCTCGGCGGCCTCGAACGTCACCGGGATCCTGACCGACACGCGGGCCGTCGCGCGGCTCCTGCACGAGCACGGCGCGCTGTCGTTCTGGGACTTCGCCGCCGCGGCGCCGTACATCGAGATCGACATGAACCCCGCTGACGACCCCCTCGCCCACCTCGACGCCGTCTTCCTCTCGCCGCACAAGTTCATCGGCGGCCCCGGCACGCCCGGTGTGCTCGCCGCGCGGCGCGAGCTGTTCGGCAACCCGGTGCCCGTGGTGGTCGGCGGCGGCACGGTGACCTACGTCAACCCCTTCGAACACCGCTACCTGGCCGACCCGGCCCACCGTGAGGAGGGCGGCACGCCGGCGATCGTCGAGTCGATCCGCGCCGGGCTGGTCTTCCAGCTCAAGCAGGCGGTCGGGGTCGAGGTCATACGCAGCCGGGAGGCCGACTTCGTCCGCCGGGCGGTGCGGTCGTGGACGGCACACCCGGACATCGAGATCCTCGGGAACCTCGACGCCGAGCGGCTTGCCATTATCTCCTTCGAGGTCCGCCGGCCAGGCGGCCTTCGCTTGCACCACAACTTCGTCGTTGCCGTGCTCAACGACCTGTTCGGTATCCAGGCGCGCGGCGGCTGCTCATGCGCGGGGCCCTACGGCCACCGCTTGCTTGACATCGACCTGGACGTTTCACACGAGTTCGAGCGTGAGGTCGTGCACGGCCGCGAGGGCATCAAGCCGGGATGGTCCCGGGTCAACTTCAACTACTTCATCGCCGAGGACGTCTTCCGATACATCGTCGAGGCGGTCCAGCTGATCGCAACGTTCGGGTACCGGCTGCTGCCCGACTACACGTTCGACCCCATGACGGGCTTGTGGCGCCATCGCGACGCCGCCCTCCGGCCCGCGTTGCACCTGCACGACGTGAGCTACCGCAACGACGGCACCATGACCTGTCCCGATCCTCACGCTCCACTGACCCAGCGGCCGCTCGCCGATTACCTCGACGAGGCGCGGAAGGTCCTCGAGGCGCTGCCCGATCCGCCGGTCGAC
>DATHII010000097.1:0-2939 GCA_035316885.1 Jiangellaceae bacterium
GGTCGCCGAGCGTGGGCTCGACCCTCCGGTCCCGTCCTGCCCGGGCTGGACGGTACGCGACGCTGTCGAACACTCAGCCGTGGTGTTCCTGCACAAGGTCGCCTGCATCCGCGACAAGGCGTTCCCGGACCCGTGGCCGGCCGAGCGCGGCGACGAGCCGACCATCCCGTACCTCCGGCAATCCACGGATCAGCTGGTGAGCGAGCTGACCAGTCGCGACGAGCACGAGTACGCCGACACGTGGTGGTGGGACGAGCGCACGGTGGGTTTCTGGGGCCGGCGGATGGCGCATGAAGCCGCGATCCACCGCGTCGACGTCGAGCTGGCGCACGGCGATGTCACGTCGATCGACGACCAGCTCGCCTTTGACGGTGTGGACGAGGTACTCCGCCGGTTCCTGGCCGGCGACTGGAGCGACGAGCCCGTGCCGGACCGGCCTCCCACAGCGGTCAGAGTCACCTGCCGCGGCACGTCCTGGCGGGTCGTCATGGAGCCCTCGGCGGTCGTGGCCTCGGTCTGGCTCGACCGGTGGCCCGATCTTCAGGTCGACGCCACGGTGTCCGGCGATCCGCTGCCGTTGTACCTGTGGCTGTGGGGGCGCGGCCCCCGCGATCCGCTGGCCGTCGACGGCGACGCAGCCGCGATCGACCACCTTGATGCCGCGCTGCGTACCGCTACCCAGTGAGGCTGTTCGTCGCCGTGCCCCTGCCGGCCGAGGTGGTCGCCCACCTGGAAGCGGTGGTCGGGCCGCTTCGCGACTACGCACTGCGGTGGACCCTTCCCGACTCGTGGCACCTCACCCTGGCTTTCTACGGCGAGGTCGCCGACGGGCGCGTGGACGACCTCACGGCCCGGCTGGAGCGGGCGGGGCGACGACACCTGTCGATGTCGCTTCACCTGGCCGGAGCCGGGCGATTCGGCGGTCGCGCGCTGTGGGTCGGTTGTACCGGCGACACGGCCGCCATGCGCCGCCTCGCCGCGTCGGCGGCTGCCGCCGGCCGACGGGTCGGTGCGGCCGCGGACGAAGCGCGCAGGTTACGCGCACATGTCACCCTGGCCAGGGCCCCGAAACCGGTCGACCTCAGGCCCTACGTTTCCGCGCTGGGCAGTTATCACGGCCCACAGTGGACCGCAGATGCGGTGGCGCTGGTGCGTTCTCATCTCGGTGGTGGCGAGAATCGGCGCGCCCGGTACGAGACCCTGTCGAGGCATCCACTCACCGGCCGGTCACCATAATCGGAGCTCTGCGCCGACATCCACGAGTTCATCGGCGACTCGGTGGTCTAGCAAACCCTCCGGGCGCGGACCGCTCGTTCCGTTACCAGGCAAATGCCTCCGGTGCCGGTCCGGGGCCGGGGAAGATCTCGTCCAGCCGTTCCAGCGTCGCGTCGTCGAGCTTCAGCGAGATGGCTGGTAGCGCCGACTCGAGCTGGTCGGCCGTCCGCGGTCCGACGATCGGGGCCGTGACGCCGTCCTGGTGCAGGAGCCAGGCGAGCGCGACGCTGCCCGGCTCGGCGCCCAGACCTCGGCACAGCTGTTCGTAGGCCTCGAGGCGGTGGCGGTTGACGGCGAGGTAGTCGGCGGCTCTGCCCTCGGCTGACCGGCCGCGATGCTCCTTCGCCAGGACGCCCCCGAGCGCTCCACCGTGCAGAGGGCTCCACGGGATCACGCCGAGCCCGTACTCCCGTGCCGCAGGCAGCACCTCCATCTCCACCGACCGTTCGGCAAGGTTGAACAGCGACTGCTCGGACACCAGTCCCTGGAAGTGGCGGGTCCGGGCGGCTTCCTGGGCCTGGGCGATGTGCCAGCCGCCGAAGTTGCTCGATCCGACGTAGAGCACCTTGCCCTGCCCGACGAGCGTCTCCATGGCCTGCCAGATCTCGTCCCACGGTGTGTGCCGGTCGACGTGGTGCATCTGGTAGAGATCGATGTGGTCGGTGTGCATCCGTCGAAGCGACGCCTCGCAGGCGTGTCGGATATTGCGTGCGGAGAGCCGCCCGTCGTTCGGCCAGTCGGACATGGCGCCGTAGAGCTTCGTCGCGAGCACCACCTTTTCGCGGCGGCCACTGCCCTGAGCGAACCAGCGGCCGAGGATCTCCTCGGTGCGGCCCTTGTTCTCGCCCCACCCGTACGTGTTCGCCGTGTCGAAGACGTTGATGCCGCGATCGAGTGCGAGATCGCAGATCATCCCGGCCTCGTCCTCCGGCGTCACTGGGCCGAAGTTCATGGTGCCGAGCACCAGACGGCTCACGCGGAGTCCGGATCGGCCAAGGTGGGTGTAGTCCATGGAGGCCACCCAACACTGTGACCGGCACGAGTCACAATGGTCTTGTGGCGGAGCCGTTGGGACCGGTGCTGGACCGCGTACGAGCTGACCTGCTCGACGCGGACCGGCTGGTCCGCGCCGTCGCCGCCGGCAGGCGCAAGCGTGGCCGTCCGACCTATCGACGGGCCGAGCTGCGCTGGGTCGACCTGCGCCAGGGTCGCCTGCTGCAGGTGGTGACCTACGACGACCGCCAGGCGTTCACCAGCAACGTGGGGGGCGCCGAGGCGGCGACCGCCGTCGCGCAGTTGCTCGACGAGCCTTTCGGCAACTGGCACGTCGAGACTGTCGACGGCACTGTGCAGGTGCGGGTGACCAAGAAGGGCGACGCGCAGGTGCACAGGTCTCCCGCCGGCTCGGACTCGGCTGAGCCGGACCGCGTCCACGACCGCGCCAAGCCCCGGCTGCTCCACCCGGCCGACCCGTTCCTGCGTGCGGTGGGAATAAGCGACGGCCAGGGCCGGATCAGACCGGGCCGGCAGGACAAGTATCGCCAGGTCGAGGCGTTCCTCCGTGCTCTCGAGCCCGTGCTCGAACATGCTCGCACGGTGGCCGGTGACGGGCCGCTGCGCGTCGTCGACCTCGGGTGCGGCAACGCCTACCTGACCTTCGCCGC
>DATHII010000098.1:0-21572 GCA_035316885.1 Jiangellaceae bacterium
CAACACCTCGCGACCGTGCACGGTGCGGGAGTCGTACATCGTGGCCAGCAGGCCCACGATCTCCAGCCGTGGATTGAGCCGGTCGCGGACCTTCTCGATCGTCTCCTGCAGTAGCGCCACCCCGCGTAGCGCGAAGTACTCACACTCCAGCGGCACGATCACACCGTCAGAGGCGGTGAGGGCGTTGACCGTCAGCATCCCCAGCGAGGGCTGGCAGTCGACCAGGACGACGTCGTACTCGGCAAGGACCGGTTGCAGCGCCCTGGACAGCGCCTGCTCGCGCGCGACCTCGCTGACGAGCTGGATCTCGGCGGCGGACAGGTCGATGTTGCTGGGCAGCAGGTCCATACCTGCGACAGAGGTCTCCTGGAGGATGTCGCCTGGCTTGACGCCGCGCTCCATCACCAGGTTGTAGACCGACAGGTCGAGGTCGTACGCATCGATGCCGAGGCCCACCGAGAGCGCGCCCTGCGGGTCGAAGTCGACCAGGAGCACCCGCCGGCCGTAGTCGGCCAGCGCCGCGCCGAGGTTGATCGTCGTGGTGGTCTTGCCGACGCCGCCCTTCTGGTTGCACATCGCGATCACACGTGCGGGACCGTGCCGCTTGAGTGGGACGGGGTCGAGGAACTCCTCGCGCGGGCGGCCCGTGGGTCCGAGCCCGAGCGCGGACTCACCGCCCGCCCCTCCGCCGACGAATTCGTCCGCACCACCGAACAGCACGTCGGGGCCGCTGCTGCGGGTCGAGCGGTCCACGAGCCGTCAGAGCTCCTCCACGACGAACTGACGCTGTCGGATCGCGAGCCTACCTCGCGGGCGCGGCAGTCCGGCGGCGCCGCGCCACGCCGAGGTGCGACCGGCCTCCCCGGCCTGCGATGGGCGACGCTCAGGTCACCGCGCGTCGGTAGCGGTCGGCGAGCGCGAGGAAGTGCTCGGCCATCTCCCCGGGATGCTCGACCGTGAAGTCGGCGTCGAGCATCCCCAGGTAGAGGGCGAGCATCTGCGGGGTGTCCGAGCCGACCTCGATGACGCAGCTGTGCGCGTCCACGGGCTCGACGCGTACTGCCGGCGGTAGCCGACCGGCCACGGCCTCGGCAGGCGCGTGCACGCGCACCCGAGCCCGGTACCGCCACGTGGCAGCTCCGGCTCCGCGGGCCACGTACGTGGCGACATCGGTGTCGGGCAGCTCACGGGGGGTGAACCGCGGACCCGCGGGCGGCTTCAGCTCCATCCGGTCGACGCGGAAGGTCCGCCAGTCCCCGCGGGTCACGTCCCACGCCACCAGGTACCACCGCCTGCTCGCATACACGATCCGGTGGGGTTCCGCCTCACGGCGGCCGGCGGTGCCGTCGTGAGCTCGGTAGTCGAACCGCAGCTTCTCGTGGTCGCGGCACGCCCCGGCGATATCGGAGAGTGCGACCGCGTCGACGGTCGGACCCGAGACCGGCGTCGAGACAGTGAAGGTCTGCACGGCATTGACCCGGCGGCGCAGCCGGGCGGGCAGCACCTGTTCGAGCTTGGCCAGCGCGCGCAGCGAGGTCTCCTCGATTCCGGCGACCGTTCCGCCCGCGGCCGTGCGCAGCCCGACAGCGACGGCCACCGCCTCGTCGTCGTCGAGCAACAACGGCGGAAGGGCGGCACCGGCACCGAGCCGGTAGCCGCCCGCGACGCCGGGGGTCGCATCGACCGGGTATCCGAGACTGCGCAACCGAGCGATGTCGGTGCGCACCGTGCGCGTCGTGACCCCGAGCCGGTCCGCCAGATCGAGCCCGGTCCAATCCCGCCGCGCCTGCAACAGCGACAGCAGGCGCAGTAACCGTGCCGACGTCTCCAACACCTGACCGAGTCTTCCAGAGCATGCGGAAGAAAATGTTCCGCAATTGGCTAGATGGCGCTAGCCCGGCGGGCTCAACCCGACTCACGCAAGGGGTGTGCGCGCACCGAAGCGACCTGTTCCGGTGCCGCCGCCTCGACCTCGTGAGCGGTCAGAAGGGGCAGGGATCGTCCGGTGCGGGCAACCCCGGTTGAGCTCGTCCAGGGTCAGGCAGCGCGGAGTTGGGAGCTGGTTCGAGCAGCGGCGGTGTGGTCGAGACGTAGGTGTGCCCGGTGGGGGCAGTCCAGGTGATGACGCCCTCAGGGCTGCACTGCCAGGCCCATCCGGCCGCGGTCTTCGCACGGTGGTGGTGCCGGCACAGCGGCCCGAGATTGGCGGCACAGGTCGGACCGTGCGGGAACGGTACCCGATGATCGACGTCGCAACGCTCTGCGGGTTGTCGGCAGCCGGGGAACACGCATACTTGGTCGCGCGCGATCACGTGCCGCGCCAGTGCCGGCGGCGCCCGGTAGACGCTCGTGCCGTAGTCGAGCAAGGTGCCCGAGACGGGATCGGTCAGAAGCCGACGCCAGGTCGCGTCGGGGTCGGCGGCGATCCGGCGGGCCATCGCGGCCGGTACCGGCCCGTAGCCGACGAGCTCGCCAGGCTCGTCGTCGACACCGAGCAGGGTGGTCGCCGCAACCGTGACCTGCACGTGCGGGCCACGCCCACGACGCCGGGCCAGCCGCCGGCCACGGCGACCCGCGGGCGAGGCAGCAGCACCATCTGCCGGCCGCCCGCACCCACGTGCCGTCGGCGGTCCGTAGCCTGAATCGAGCACCGCCCGGCAGACGTCGACCAATGCGTCGGCGCGGCGGGCTTCAACAGTGCGCGGGTCGCGCGGATCCGCGGAGTGAGCGATCGCGTCTACGGCGGTGAAGACCACCGCTGCGTCGTCGGCCGGTAGCAACGCGGTGATTTCGGCCATCCCGTCCGGCAGCGGCTGCAGGTGCACGAAGCGCTCCGCCCTGGCCCTGGCACGGCGCTTCACCGCAGCCTGCGCGTCGACGGCGGCCACGGCGCGAGCCAGAGTGCGCCGTAGTTCAGGCACTGTCTGGGAATCGGCCCGGCGAAGCGCCCTATCCTCGACCGCCTGCCGAGCCTCGGTGTCGTGCATCATGGCGGTGTGATCGGCGATCGCCCGTGCTTTGGGCAGGTCGATCCGGCCCTCACACAGTGCCCGCCGCGTGCCGGACAGCCGATCCGCCAGGTCGACCGCCAACGACAGCTTCAGGTCGGCTGCCCGACGAGAGATCCGCAACCGGGCGGCGATCTCATCGGCCGCGAACTCACTCACGCTGCGTCCGGCCTCGTCTGGCGCGTACGGGCCGGGCCGGCGACGTGCGAACTCCGCAACGATCTCGGCCTGCCGGCCATGGGCCCAGGCGATCAGCCGCTCCCAGCCCGCCATGGTTTCCACCAGGTCGTAGCTGGAGATCACGGCGGATTCCCCGCCATCCAACACCGCCGCCAAGCCGGGCCCCGGCGGCGTCTCGACACCATTGGAGGCGCTCTGACAGTGGCACTGGTGGCCGTCAGCTCTCGGCCGATCACCAGCAGACGCACTGTCGACGGAGCACGAGGCGGGTCGCCGTCCAGGCGCCAGGAAGACACCTGGCGCGATGCGCTCCGCACGTTCGACCGGGCCTCGGGCTACCCGCGACGTTGGCGCCGGCAACACGGCAGCCAGCCGCGCCCACGCTGCGTCGTGGGCGTCGTCGGCCTCGCGACAGGCCGTGCTGCCGGATTCGAACATGTGTACGACGATACCTGCCGGCTCCGACACGTGCACTCGCGCGCACTCGGGGGCAGCCGCCGCTGTTCGCGTCCAGATCGTGATCTCCGCGTTCGCCCTACGCGCAGCGGCGCGTTCCGGTTCGTCTTCGACGACAACGGAACGTCCGAGGACGTACGCTCAGCGGTCAGCAGCATGGAGTGCGCCCGGCCGAACGTCGGCGCCCTACGGGTGCGGCCCACAACCGACCTCGATGACGAGCGCGGTGCGGGCCTTCCTGGCGTTGGCCCTCGTGGACACCGGCCGGGAGCGGGAGGCGGCCGCACTCGCGCTCGTAGGCCGATTCGCATGGGACTCGGCTAGCGCGCGCGGGCCCGGGGGTGCGCGGCGGCGTAGACCTCGCGCAGACGGTCGACCGTGACCAGGGTGTAGATCTGCGTGGTCGTGACGGAGGCGTGGCCCAGCAGTTCCTGGACGACCCGGACGTCGGCTCCCCCGTCGAGCAGATGGGTGGCGAACGAGTGCCGCAGCGTGTGCGGTGAGATGTGGGGCGACAGGCGCGCCCTCGCGGCCACGGTCCGCAGCACGGTCCACGCACTCTGCCGCGAGAGGCGGCCACCACGCGCGTTCAGGAATAACGCCGGCGTAGACAGGCCGGTGGCGGCAAGCTGGGGGCGCGACCGCACCAGGTAGGCGTCCACCGCCGCGCGGGCATACGTGCCCACTGGCACCACCCGCTGCTTACCGCCCTTGCCGCGGAGCAGCACGGTACCGGCGTCGAGATCGAGGTCGTCGCGGTCGAGGCCGACCGCCTCGGAGATACGTGACCCGGTGCCGTAGAGCATCTCGAGTAGTGCCCGGTCCCTCAGCGCCAACGGGGTGCCATCAGCCGTGGCCGCGGCCAGCAGCCGTTCGACCTGGTCAAGCGATATGGCCTTTGGCAGCCGCCGTGGAGGCGTCGGTGGCCGGACGGCGCTGGCCGCATCGGCGGGTGCCATCGCCTCCCGGTGCAGGAAACGGTGCAGGCCGCGTACCGCGACCACCGTGCGGGCGGCCGAACTGGCACCCAGCGGAGGATGTTCGGCATCGCCCTCGCGCAGGCTGCGCAAGAACGCGGTCACGTCGCCCTCGCCGATCGCGGCCGGCTCGGTGATACCGCGGACGTCGAGGAACGCCGAGTACCGACGCAGGTCGCGCCGGTAGGACGCCAGCGTGTTGGCCGCAAGCCCCCGCTCGACGGCCAGGTGGTCCAGATAACCTCTGACGGCGCGGGCGAGGGACACCTCGGCCACTCTCAAGCCAACAGGTCGCGCAGCTCGACCGCCTTCATCGCGTGCGCCTCCGCCACGGGCCTGTACGTCAGCCGGCCGTCGTGGGTGTTCAGCCCTTGCGCGAGAGCGGGGTCGGCTCGCAACGCGTCCTTCCAGCCGCGGTTCGCGAGCTCGACCGCGTAGGGCAGGGTGACGTTCGTGAGCGCGTAGGTCGAGGTGTGGGGAACGGCGCCTGGCATGTTCGTCACGCAGTAGAAGATCGAGTCGTGGACCCGGTAGGTCGGATTGGCGTGCGTCGTCGGGCGGGAGTCCTCGAAGCAGCCGCCCTGGTCGATGGCGATGTCGACGAGCACGCTGCCGGGACGCATCCGCGCGACGAGGTCGTTTGAGACCAGCGTCGGCGCCTTCGCACCGGGTACGAGCACGGCCCCGATGACGAGGTCGGCATCGATCACGGCCTTCTCGACCTCGAACAGATTGGACGTGATGGTCTGTGCGTGTCCCCGGTAGACGCGGTCGACCTCGCGCAGGCGCGCAACGTTCTTGTCGAGGATCCACACGTCGGCCTGCATGCCGAGGGCGATCTCGGAGGCGTTCACGCCGGAGACCCCGGCTCCGATGACCACGACCTTGGCCGCCTTGACCCCGGGCACGCCACCCATGAGGACGCCGCGGCCGCCCTGGGCACGCTCGAGCACATGTGCGCCGACCTGGGTGGCCATCCGGCCCGCGACCTCGCTCATCGGTGCCAGGAGAGGAAGCGATCCGTCGGGCATCTGGACGGTTTCGTACGCGATGGCCGTCACGCCGGTGTCGAGCAGCGCCTGCGTGCACTCGCGGGACGCTGCCAGATGCAAGTAGGTGAACAGCACCTGCCCGCGGCGCATCCGGTGATACTCGTCCGCCACCGGCTCCTTGACCTTGAGGACGAGCTCGGCCTCCGTCCACACGTCGTCGGCGGTGGCGAGGACGCGGGCACCGGCGGCCTTGAACTCGGCGTCGGAGATCGACGAGCCGAGTCCCGCACCGTGCTGGACCACAACGTCGTGACCGTGCCGGACCAGTTCGTGGACACCCGCGGGGGTGATCGCGACGCGGTACTCGTGGTTCTTGACCTCGCTGGGAATGCCGATCAGCACGTCGATCGCGACCCTTCGGGAGTCCTGCCCGACCACGTTGTCGGGCCGCCGCCGGTTCGGGCGGCGGCGCCGAGTCTAGGTCACCTGTCCGGGCAGGTTGCTCCGGATCGCCTCGACGACCTCGGGTGCCTCGGGGTCGGTCCTGGTCCGGAAACGGGCCACGACCGACCCGCCCGGGTCGACCAGGAACTTCTCGAAGTTCCACTGCACGTCGCCGGCCAGGCCGTCGCCGTCGGAGGTCTGGACGAGTTCCGCGTAGAGCGGATGCCGGCCCGGTCCGTTGACGTCGATCTTCTCGAACAGGGGGAACGTCACGCCGTACGTCGTCGAGCAGAACTGCTGGATCTGCTCGGCGGTGCCCGGCTCCTGCCCGCCGAACTGGTTCGAGGGAAACCCCACGACGGAGAAGCCGTCGCCGGCGAACCGCTCGTGCAGCCGCTCGAGGCCCGCATACTGCGGTGTGAACCCGCATCGGGACGCGACGTTGACGATCAGGAGGGTGGTCCCGGCCGGCAGCGTGGCCGGCTGGCCGGCCAGCGCGCGCAGCGGGATCTCGTGAACCCGCACAGACCAATGATGCCGCCGGACGCCGGACACGCAGGCTCCGGGGTGGCTCGCGGGGTGCCCGGTGCGGTAGACCCGCATCGTGCGCATCTACGCCGATCAGCCGGCACACCGCCTCCGCCAGATCATCGCCGACCTGCTCGGGGTGGGATGGTGCATCCTGGCCGTGCTCGCCGGCAAGGCCGTCTACGACCTCATCGACACGCTCGCCGGCCCGGGGCGGCTGCTCGAGGACGCGGGCAACGGCCTCGCGGACAACCTGTCCGGTGCGGGTGACAACCTCTCCGGAATCCCGCTGATCGGCGACGCGGTCTCTGGACCGTTCCAGGGGGCGGCGGGCGCTGCCGGCAACGTCGCCGGTGCCGGCCAGACCGTCCAAGACGTCGTCGCCACGATGGCGACCCTCGCCGGTGTCGCGACGGCCGGCTTCCTCATCCTGCTGGCTGTCCTGTTCTGGATCCTGCCGCGCCTGTTCTGGGTCCGCCGTGCGGAGGCCGCACGAATGGTGCTCACCGACCCGGACGGGCTCGAGTTGCTCGCCCTGCGGGCGCTGGCCACCCGGAAGCTGTCGCGTCTGGCCAGGATCGGTGACGGCCTGCTGCCCGCCTGGCGACGCGGTGACCAGGAGGTCGTCCACGCCCTGGCCGAGCTCGAGATGGGACGGCTCGGCATCCAGCTGCCGCCGCGGCTGGCGCGGCCGCCGGCTCCCCCGGCGATCACCGCCGAGTAGCCGCTGACCCGGCTACCGGGCCTGGGCGTCGCGCGCCTCCCACGGGGCGTCGGCCGGGCGAAGCGTGTCGTAGCCCCCGCGGGAGCGGGCGGTCCATGCCGCGAGGACGCCGGAGACGAGGATCGGGTTGTGCAGCTGCCCGGCCAGCACGGCGGCGACGAGGTCGGCCAGCGGTGCCCACGAGATGGGCATGTCCGCCTCCTCCTGGACACCGACGTGCCGGTCGCCGTCGGCGACCGCCGTGAGCCCGCGGGCGAGGAAGACGCGCGTGGACTCCGTGGTCATGCCGGGAGAGGTGAAGATGTCGACCAGCACCCGCCACTCGGCCGCCCGGACGTGGCCCTCCTCGTACAGCTCGCGGGCGGCGGCACTGTGGTATGGCTCACCCGGAACGTCCAGCAGCCCCGCCGGCGCCTCGAGCAGCCGGTGTCCTACCGGATGCCGGTACTGCGAGACCAGCAACACCCGCTCGTCGTCGTCGAGAGCGACCACACCGACCGCGCCGGGGTGAACGACCACGTCGCGGACGAACTCGGCGCCGTCGGCCGGCGAGCGGACGTGGTCCTGCCGGACCGAGATCACCCGCGAGGTCTCCAGCACCGCCTCGGACGCCGCCACCGGCCAGCGTTCCGGGCGGTCGGACAGCTTCGGCGGCGAGGAGGTGGCTCCGGAGCTCACCTGGTGGCCCCGACCTCGGCCGGGATCTCGTCGTCGGCGGGGATCGCCGGCTCCACCTCGACCGGCAGCCGGGTCTCCTGCTGACGGGCCACGGCGACCTCGACCAGGCCGACGAACAGCGGGTGCGCGCGCGTCGGTCGGGACCGGAGCTCGGGGTGCGCCTGGGTGGCGATGAAGTACGGGTGCACGTCGCGCGGCAGCTCGACGTACTCGACCAGGCGACCGTCCGGCGACAACCCGGAGAAGACCATCCCTGCCGACGCCAACTGCTCGCGGTAGGCGTTGTTGACCTCGTACCGGTGTCGGTGCCGCTCGTCGACACGTTCGGCACCGTAGAGCCGGCGGGCCAGCGTGCCGGCACCCAGCAGCGCCGGATACGACCCCAACCGCATGGTGCCTCCGAGGTCACCCTCGCCTGCCACGATGCCCTTCTGGTCCTCCATCGTGGCGATGACCGGGTCCTTCGACTCGGGAGCGAACTCGGCGGAGTTGGCGTCGGCCAGGCCGGCCACGTTGCGGGCATACTCGATCACCATGCACTGCAGGCCCAGGCACAGGCCGAGCAGTGGGATGCGGTGCACGCGGGCATGGGTGATGGCGCCGATCTTGCCCTCGATCCCCCGCACGCCGAACCCGCCCGGAACGCAGACGGCGTCGACGCCGTGCAGGTGCGTCGCTGCGCCCTCGGGCGTCTCGCACTCGTCCGACGGGACCCACCGCACGTGGACCGTGGCGTCATTGGCGAAGCCGCCCGCGCGTAGTGCCTCCGTCACGGACAGGTACGCGTCGGGGAGGTCGATGTACTTGCCGACCAGAGCGACCGTGACCTCGTGGCGGGGGTGGTGTACCCGGCGCAGCAACTCGTCCCATGCGGTCCAGTCGACGTCGCGGAAGGACAGCCCGAGCCGGCGCACGACGTAGGCGTCGAGACCCTCGGCGTGCAGCACCTTCGGGATGTCGTAGATCGATGGAGCGTCGACCGCGGCGACCACCCCGTCGACGTCGACGTCGCAGGTCAGGGCGATCTTCTTCTTCATGCTCGGCGGGATCGGCCGGTCGGAGCGGCAGACGATCGCGTCGGCCTGGATGCCCACCTGGCGCAACGCGGCGACCGAGTGCTGCGTGGGCTTGGTCTTGAGCTCACCCGACGGCGCGATGAACGGCACCAGCGAGACGTGCAGGAAGAAACACCGGTCGCGGCCGATTTCGTGGCGCACCTGGCGGGCAGCCTCCAGGAACGGCAGCGACTCGATGTCGCCGACCGTGCCGCCGATCTCGTGGATCACCACGTCGACGTCCGGTCCGCCCAGACCCAGCATGCGGTCCTTGATCTCGTTGGTGATGTGCGGGATCACCTGGACGGTGTCGCCGAGGTACTCACCCCGTCGTTCCTTGGCGATCACGGTGGAGTAGATCTGCCCGGTAGTAACGTTCGCCCACCGGGTCAAGTCGCGATCGAGGAAGCGCTCGTAGTGGCCGATGTCGAGGTCGGTCTCGGCGCCGTCGTCGGTGACGAACACCTCCCCGTGCTGGAAGGGGTTCATCGTCCCGGGGTCGACGTTGAGGTACGGGTCGAGCTTCTGCATGGTGACGCGCAGGCCGCGAGCGGTGAGCAGGTTGCCGAGGCTCGATGCGGTGAGGCCCTTGCCGAGCGAGGAGGCGACGCCCCCTGTGACGAACAGATGCGTTGTCTGCGCCAACGAACGGCTCCCGTGGTGTCGGTCTGACCGGTGGTCCACGGAGTTCCAGCCTAACAGCTAGCGGGCGGCGAGTTCCTGGTACACGCCTGCGACCTGCCGGGCCACGTCGTCCTCGTCCGGCCAGGTGGCCGCCTGCTCGAGCCCGTGGCGGGCGAGTTCCTCGCGTCCCCGCTCGTCGTCCAGCAGCCGGACGACCTCCCGGGCGACCGCCTCGGCGTCGCCGGGCGGGACGAGCGTAGCGGCACGGCCAACGAGCTCCGGCACACCGCCGACGGCGGTGGCTACGACCGGCACGCCCGCCCGCATGGCCTCCTGGACGACGAGCGCCCGTGCCTCCCACGTGGAGGTGAGCACGTAGAGGTCTGCCGCAGCGAGCAGGTCGGGGACGTCGTCACGATGACCGAGCAGGCGGACCGCCAGCGCGCGGCCATCGATGACCCGCTGCAGCCGGTCGTGCTCCGGTCCGGAACCGGCGACCACCACCAGCGGCTGCGGCTGGCGCCGCCCCCAGTCGGCGACTGCGTCCAGCAGAGTGTCGTAGTCCTTCTGCGGTGCCAGTCGGCCGACGGCCAGGACCAGCGGCCGGTCCGCTGCGCCGAGCTCGGCGCGCACCTCGTGCCGGTCGCGGAGGGGCGGCGGCATCGCTGGCGCCGCGACCGGCGCGAGCCGGGCGTCGGGCGAACCGAGCCGCCGAGCCCGCTCGACGAGATCGGAGGATGCGCCCAGCGTCACATCTGCCCGGCGGGCGGCGAGCCTCTCCAGCATTGCGAGCACGCGCTGCCGCGCTCCCCCGGCGAGTATCGCGTTGTGCCAGGTGGCGACATACGGCTTGCGACCTCGGCGACGCCGGCCGAGAGCGAGTCCGGCGAGCGCCGCGGCGCGCAGCCCGTGGGCGTGGACGACGTCGACTCCCGTGAACACCGCCCGGAGGGCCCGGACTGCTGTGACGTCCTCGCGGGGGCGAGGCGCGGTGGCGATCTCGACCGGAACGAACGCCGAGCCGGCAGCACGGAATCCGAATCGCAGCTCGGTCTCTGCGGGGCAGACCACCGTGACCTCGACGCCGAGCATAAGTAGCCGTTCCGCCAGCGAGCTGACGTGGGTGCCCACGCCGCCCGTGCTCGTGGCGAGCACGATCGCCGCCTTCACCGTCGCACCAACGCGCGGAGGTCGCGTCGATCGACGAGCGCGACCGCACCACCGAAGACCAGCGCTCCGACCAGTGCGGCCAGCGCACCCGCGCCGACGGTCGCAGCCGCACCGCCACCGTCGAGCGCACCGGCCACGAACCAGCCGGCTCCTCCGCCGACCGCCGCACCGCCGACCGCCGCGAGGCCGGACCTGGCCAGCGGGCGCCATCCGGCCCGGGCCGACCCCGGCCGCAGTGCGACCAGCAGCAGAACCCCGGCGACGGCCATGCCCACCGTGTGCGCCAGCCCGACCGCCGCGACGACCCAGCCCTGCGGAACGAGCCTGGCCAGGACGATCGCAAGGATCACGACCGTCATCCATCCCGCCGCGTTAGCGGCACCCACGCGCCGGACCCGCCCGGCCGCCAGGAGCGCCCGGTTGAGGTGGTAGACGAGGCAGATGCCGAACAGCCCGGGTGCGAATGCCACCAACGCCCGCGCCATCTCCTCGTCCGGCACCGTGCCGTGGCCGCCGATGATCCCGAAGAAACGAGCGATCGGCCACGCGGCGGCCACCAGTGCTGTCACGCCCAGGCCGGCGGCGACCACGACGGCGCGTGTGGACACCAGGGTGGCGCGCGCCCACGCGGTCTTCTGTCCCCGGCTGGCATGGGTCGCGAGCGCCGGGAAGGCGCTGGTCGCGATGGGCACGGCGAGAACGGCGAAAGGCAGGAGGTACACCATCCAGGAATTCTGGAACGTGACGATGCGGCCCTCCCCACCCTCGTCGTTCACGACCGGGATGAGCACGAGCATCGCGATCTGCTGGGCGGCCACCATCGTCACGCCGGCGGCAGCGAGGCGCGCGGCCGTCCGTCCACGCCCGGCCGGAAAACGCAGCCTCGGCATCGCCCGAATTCCCAGCAGGTGGAGCGGGACGAGAGTGGTGAGCCCCAGCGCGACCGCTCCGAGGACGGTCCCCACCGAGAGCAGCAGCTCGGCAGAACGCGGCACCGTCGCAAGGTCCGAGCGGTCGCCGGTGAACGACGACTCGAACAGCAGGTACGTGCCCGCGACGACCACGCTGGACAGGATCGGGGCCACCGCCGGGGCGAGGAAGCGCCGGTGGGCCTGCAGCACGCCGGCCGTCACGGCTGCAATGCCGTACAGCGGGATCTGGATGACGAGGACGCGCAACATCCGCTCGGCCATGGCCTGAGCCTGTGGGCCGCCCGCACCCTGCAGCGTGTAGCTGCTGATCGGCCCCGCCAGCAGGGCCGCGACGGCGGCGAGCGGGACGAGCACGAGCAGTGTCCATCCGACGAGCGCTCCGGCGGTCTCGCGGACATCGTCGCGGTCGGCCCGGTCGACCGCCCCGACCACCAGCGGGACGACGACCCCGGCAAGAGCACCGCCGGCCACCACCTCGAACAGGATCGCCGGGACGAAGTTGGACGTTGTGTACACGGTGCCGAGCGCGGTGTCTCCGACCGTGCCCTGGTAGACGAGTTGCCGCCCGAACCCGACGAACCTCGCCACCAGGCTGGCGACTGCGATCAGCGCGGCACCGCCGGCGATGCCGGCCGCCGCGCCCAGTGCGAGCTTGCCGTAGCGGCTCACGGCCGGCTACTGCCGGCGCCCGAGGCGGTCCAGCTCGCGCAGCACGGGCGTCCGGTCAATGACCTGGGTGAAGCTCACCTTCTCGCTGGCCAGCGTCAGCGCCGTCACGACGCCGAGATGCACGAGCCGCGCCGCACGGCTCTCCCTCGCGACCAGCGCCAGGCCGAGGGCCGCGCCGAGGGCGTTGGCGCCGGCGTCGCCCAGCATCGTGCGCTCCGCCAGGTCGTCGTGGAGCACGGCGGCTCCGGCGCCGAGCGCCGCTGCTGCAACCCCGCCGGCCGGCGCGGTGAGAGCAACTGGAGCGTGCAGAGCGGCGGCCTTGAGTGCACGGCCCGGCCGCAGGTCGAGCAGGTTGAGCAGGTTGGCGTGGCCGGCGACGGCCGCACCCCCGACCAGGGCGTCGAGGGGGTTGTCGCTGACCGCGGCAGCGCCCGCGAGCCCTGCGACGCCGATCACGGCGACCTTCACTGCGCCGCTGGTGACCTCTCCACGACCCAACGCCGACAGGTGCCCCCGTAGACCCTTGCTGGCAGCCGACCCAGCCAGGTCGTCGTACAGCCCTACCGCCCCGACGGTGCCGGCGACCAGCGCTCCCGCGACCCGTACCGGCCGGGGGATTCCGGGTGCCAGAGCGGTTCCAACGGCGACCCCGAGGGTCACGGCCGGCCCTGCTGCCAGCGTGACCGCACGGCCGCGATGGTTGGTCCGCTCCCACCGCTGTGCGCCACCCGGTGGGTCGCCACCGAGCCGCCGCAGCGCGACCCATGCGACGCCGGCGCCGACCGTGGCGGCACCCAGGGCGCTTGCAGCGCCCCGCCATCTCCGGCTCACGGGGAGCTCTCCCCCTCGCCGGTGGGCTGGTCGGACGGCTCGGCAGGCTCGGTCAGCACATCGGGCGGCAGGACGCCGTCGGTCGTGCCGACCTTGCCGTAGCTGCCGGCGCCACCCTGCTCCTGTTCGACGGTGGCGAGCACGACAGTCACCCGACCCGATGCCAGGTCGATGGAGTCGACGGTCGACACCGCCTCGGAGACGTCCGTGTCGCTGCGGATCGCGGCCAGCAGGCTGCCATCGCCGCTCGAGGACGGACCCCCGCCCACGACGGCACCGGCTCCGGCGGCATCCAGCTGGGACACCAGCGCACGGAGAATGCCGTTGCTCCGGTCGGCGTCATCCTCCGGCGGCGGCCCGGCGACCACCACGGCGAGCGTCGCCTCGGCGAGGGGTTCGCTGTCGGATGCGGGCTCGATGGTGACCAGACCCAGCTCCTCCGCGCCGAAACCGGTCGTGACCGCGTCGTCGACGGTGCCCTGCTCGCCGGTCGGCGCGAGCAGGGCACCGGCCAGGACGGCGGCGGCGCGGTCGTACCCGTCGGTGTCCTCCGGCAGCGTCGTGCCGGAGCTCACCAGCTGGACCGCGAGCTCGTCGAGCACAGCCTCGGACTCGGCATCGGTCCAGGCGGGCTGGATCGCTGCGGTCGCCTGGACAGCGGCGCCGGCAGCCTCCAGGGTGTCGCGCACGCCGCTGACCTCCCCCTCGTCGGCGCCCGGCAACGTGACCAACAGGATCTCGCGGTCGCTGAGCCGGTTGCCGACCAGCTGCGGCATGACGGTCTGGATGAAGGTCTCCTGGTACTCCGTGCTGGCCTCCAGCGCCACGATCTGGTCGCGTAGTTGCTGGTTCTCTTCCCGGAGCTCCGGAATCTGGTCTGCCAAGGTGGCGTCGACCTGCTCGTCCAGGGGGCCGGCGCCGAGCACGATACCGGTGGCGAGGGCGAAGAAGATGGCGATGATGGAGACCAGGTGGTAGCGGAAGTCGATCACGTCAGAACAGCCCTCGCAGCCAGAAGACGAAGCGGTCCCACCATGACCCGAGCACGTCCAGATAGGCCTGGCCGGTCGGTGTGGCGACGATCGCCACCAGCACCGCGAGCACGCCGGCCACCAGCAGCACGACGAGCGTCCACGCGGGGATCCGGCTCCGGTAGAGCCGGCTGACGCCCTTGGCGTCGATGAGCTTGCTACCGACCCGCAACCGGGTGAGGAAGGTACTGGCCATCCCGGAGCGTCCCTTGTCCATGAACTCGACCAGCGTGGCATGTGTGCCCACGGCCACGATGAGGCTGGCGCCCTTGTCGTCGGCCAGCAGCATGGCGACGTCCTCGCTCGTGCCGGCGGCTGGGAACGGTACACCACGTAGGCCGAGCCGCTCGAGGCGCTCGAGCCCGGGGGCACGGCCGTCCCGGTACGCGTGCACCACCAGCTCGGCTCCACTGCGCAAGCTGGCGTCCGATACCGAGTCCATGTCGCCGACGATCAGGTCGGGTCTGAGCCCGGCCTCGGCCAGTGCGTCGGCGCCGCCGTCGACCCCGATCAGCACGGGGCGGTATTCGCGGATGTAAGGGCCGAGCATCGCGAGGTCCTCTTTGTAGTCGTAGCCGCGGACGACGATGAGGGCGTGGCGGTCGCGCAGGCCGGTGTCGATGTCCGGCACACCGATGCCGTCGAGCAGCAGCTCGCGTTCGCGCTTGAGATACTCCATGGTGTTGGCAGCGAAGGCCTCCAGCTGTGCCGACAGCCCCTGGCGCGCGGCCTCCATCAGCCCGGCGACGGTGAACTGGGTCTGGAGTTGCCCTTCGGCCACCGCGACGCTGTCGGTCGGCGTGTCGCGGTAGACGACGTTGCCGTCGACGCGCAACCGCTCGCCCTCGTGCACCTGTGAGAGCAGGTCTGTCCCCACCGCGTCGAGCAGCGGGATGCCCGCTTGCACGAGGATCTCCGGACCCAGGTTGGGGTAGCGCCCGCTGACCGACGGCCGGACGTTGACGACGGCCCCGGCGCCGCACGCCACCAGGGCCTCGGCGCTGACGCGGTCGAGGTCGACGTGGTCGATGACGGCGATCTCGCCCGGGCGCAGGCGTCTGGTGAGGTTCTTGGTGCGCCGGTCGACGCGCACGACGCCGCTGACTCCCGGCAGGTCGGCGGAGCTGCGTCGGCGTAGTACGGGGATCCTCACTGGCCGCATCCTGCCACGTCCGGGTACTGGTGTCCGGGAGGGTGCCGTCGCCGGTTGTGCGCGTATCGCGGGCACCGGTCAGCGCGCGGCCGCCTTGCTGGTGGCCGCGGTCGCGAGCAGCTCCTCGGCGTGCGCCCGGGCCGTGGCGGAGCCCTCCAGACCGGCGAGCATCCGGGACAGTTCCTGGACGCGCCCGGCGTCGTCGAGGGTGACGATGCCGCTGCTCGTGACCCGGCCGTCCTCGGTCTTCACGACCTGCAGGTGCCGGTCGGCGAACGCCGCCACCTGCGGCAGGTGCGTCACCACCAGCACCTGGGCGTTCTCAGCCAACCGGGCCAACCGCCTGCCCACCTCCACGGCGGCCTTGCCCCCGACACCGGCGTCGACCTCGTCGAAGACGAAGGTGGGGACGGGGTCGGCGCCGGCGAAGACCACCTCGACAGCGAGCATGAGGCGGGACAGCTCGCCCCCGGACGCACCGCGCTCGAGTGGACGCGGGGCCGCGCCGGCGTGGGCGGCGAACAGGATCTCGACGTCGTCGATCCCCGCCGGTCCGAACGCGACGGTCTGGCCGCGGACCGCGAGACCGGCCGGGTCGGCGCGGCTGCGGACCTCGACGACGAGTCGGGCGTTCGGCATCGCCAGCGCGACCAGCTCGTGGCCGACCGCCTCGCCGAAGCGCCGCGCTGCCGCGGCGCGGGTCTCGGACACCCGTGCGGCGAGGTCGGCCAGCTCGGCCCGGAGCAGTTCGCGCTCGGTGCCGAGGTTCGCGACGCGCTCGTCGTCGCTGTCGAGGTCGAGCAGCCGCCGCGACGCCCGGTCGGCCCAGGCCAGAACAGCGTCGACGTCGTCGCCGTACTTGCGGGTGAGGGCCCCGAGCGCCGCGCGGCGGTCCTGGACGGCCGCCAACCTGGCGGGATCGGTGTCGATGTCGGCCGCATAGGAGGCGAGGTCGGCTGCAACGTCGGCGAGCAGGTAGGACGCCTCCGCCAGCCGGCCGGACAGACCGGCGAGCGCCGGATCGTGGTCCTGCTGTGGTTCGATCGACCGGCGCGCCGCCGCGACCAGACCGAGAGCGTCGGCTGCGTCGAGGCCGGTGTCGTCGGCGGTGAGGCACGCATGGGCGGTGGCCGCCGCCTCACGCAACCCGTCGGAGTGTGCCAGGAGCTGCTCCTCGGCGCCCAACGAGACGTCCTCGCCGGGCTGCGGCTCGACCTGCGCGATCTCGGCCAGGCCGAGCCGGAGCAGGTCGGCCTCCTGGGCCCGCTCGCGCGAGCGGGTCGTCACCTCGTCCAGCTCAGCCTGGACCGTGCGCAGCCGCGCGTACCGCTCGGCGTATGCCGACAGCGGTTCCGTCACAGCCGTGCCGGCGAACCGGTCGAGGGCGTCGCGCTGGCGGGTGGGTCGCAGCAGCCGGTGCTGGTCGCTCTGCCCGTGCACGGCGACGAGGTCGTCGGCCAGCTCGGCCAGGACCCCCACCGGTACGGAGTGGCCGCCGAGGTGGGCGCGCGAGCGGCCTTCGGCGGAGACGGCCCGGGACAGCAGCAGATCGCCGTCGTCGAGGTCGGCGCCCGCCTCCGCGGCGCGCTTGGCTGCCGGGCCGGTCGGATCGACCCTTACCCGCCCCTCGACGACCGCCTTGTCGGCACCGGACCGCACTGCTCCGGCATCGGCTCGCCCGCCCATGAGCAGACCGAGGCCGGTGAGCACCATGGTCTTGCCCGCACCGGTCTCGCCGGTGACGGCCGTGAATCCGGGACCCAGCTCCAGCTCGGCGTCGTCGATGACACCGAGTCCGCGGATCCGGAGCTGTTCGAGCACGATCGGCAGCCTACGCGGGGGCGCCGTCGGCATCCGGCTCGGCGACGGCGTGGCGAGAACCTCGCCAGCCCGCCACGGGGAGCGCGAACTTGGCCACCAGCCGGTCGGTGAACGGCGGCCGGTGCAGCCGGGCCAGGCGGACCGGCTGTTCGCCCCGGCGAACCTCGACGCGGGCGCCGGGCGGAAGGTCGACCGCGCGGCGCCCGTCGCACCACAGGACCGCGCCTGCGGTCATCGGCTGGACGGTGACGGCCAGCTGCGACGTGGGCGCCACGACGAGCGGCCTCGCGAACAGTGCGTGTGCACTGATCGGGACCAGGAGCAGCGCCTCGAGCTCCGGCCAGACCACCGGACCCCCCGCGCTGAACGCGTAGGCCGTGGACCCGGTGGGGGTCGCCATCACCACGCCGTCGCATCCCCATCGCGACAGGGGCCGGCCGTCGACCTCCGCGACGAGCTCGATCATCCGCTCGCGGCTGACTTTCTCGACGCTTGCCTCGTTGACCGCCCATTCGCGCACGGTGATGTCGCCGTCCGGGCGCACGAGGACGTCGATCGTCATCCGTTCCTCCACCACGTAGCGGCGCGCGACCACGTGCTCGACCAGGTCGCCGATGTCGTCGCGTTCGGCCTCGGCGAGGAAGCCGACGTGTCCGAGGTTGACACCCAGCACCGGAGTCGCCGACGGGCGCGCGATCTCGGCGCCGCGCAGAATGGTGCCGTCGCCACCGAGGACGACGACCAGCTCGCATCCCCGCGCCGCGTCGGGACCCGGCTCGACGACGACGACGGCGTCGGGCACGTCGAGCTCGCCGGTCTCGGGCGCGAGCACCCGTACCGCGATGCCCGCCTTGTGTAGAAGGTGGACGGTCTCCTTCGCCGCGTCACGAGCCTCCTGGCGGCCGGTGTGTGCCACCAGCAGCACAGCACGATCGGTGGTCATGCTGGTCCTTCCCGGACGGCGAGGTCGACGGCGACCGGATCGAGCGGTGGTGCACCGGCCCGCAGCCAGAGGAAGTACTCGACGTTGCCCGACGGACCGGGTAGCGGGCTGGCCGTCACGCCGGCGACGCCGAGGCCGACCTCGCCGGCTGCGGCTGCGACCGAGCGTACGGCCTCGGCCCGCAGATCCGGATCGCGGACGACCCCGCCCCGGCCGACGCGCTCGCGGCCCACCTCGAACTGCGGCTTCACCATGAGCAGCAGATCGCCTCCCGGCGCCGTGACGCCGGCAAGGGCGCTGAGCACGAGTCGCAGCGAGATGAACGACAGGTCGGCGACGACCACGTCGACCGCTGCCCCGACCAGGGCGAGTGAGAGATCGCGCACGTTGGTGCGGTCGAGGACGACGACACGTGGGTCGGTGCGGAGCGACCAGGCCAGCTGGCCGTACCCGACATCCACGGCGACCACCTCGGCGGCCCCACGTCGTAGGAGGACATCGGTAAAGCCGCCCGTGGACGCTCCGGCATCGAGGCACCGCCGCCCGTCGACGCGGAGACCGTGGGGGGCGAAGGCGTCGAGGGCGCCGGCCAGCTTGTGCCCGCCGCGCGACGCGTAGTCGTCACCACCCGCAGGCTCGGTGACGACGATCGGCTCGGCAGCGTCGACCCCCGTTGCCGACTTCGACGCGACCCTGCCTGCGACAGTGACCCGCCCGCCCGCGATCAGCGCGGCGGCCTGCTCGCGTGACCGGGCCAGTCCGCGCCGGACGAGCTCGGCGTCCAGCCGCCGCCTCGGTGGCACCCTGCGTCAGTCCTCCTCGTCGGCCAGCACGTCCTGCAGCGACCGGTGAACCTCCTCGACGACCGCTGCGTGATCGTGGACCGGGGTGCCGTCGAGTTCGTCGAGGGCGGCCAGCACGCTGTCGACCCGGGGGTCGCCCGTGCTCGCCTCGGGATCGGACTCGAGGTCGCCCTGGCTCGGTGGTCCCTGCTCGGTCATGCCAGCTCGCCCCTCCCCTGTCAGACGTCGCGATCACGCTAGTACGTCGCTAGGACGCACCGGGTGCGGCTCGGGGACGCCATCCTGCTTCGGCCAACGCCGCGTCGACGCCGACCACCTGCTCGCACCGGTCGGCGGCGGCCCAGACGGCTCCGCAGATCGCGCGCAACGCGTCGATGTCGCCGCCGTCAGGCCCGGCCGCCGACCGGCCTACCACCACCCGTCCTCTCTCGACGGCTGCGACGTATCGGCCGCGGCGGACCAACCCGGGGGCAACCGTGAGAGTGTCGGCGGGCTCGGCCAGTGCCCGCAGGTCTTCGGCCAGGAAGGCCGGACGCTGCTGCGCCGTCGCATCGGCGAGCTGGGCGGCACCGGTGACCCCGGTGAGCACCAGCAGGCTGTCGACGCCGGACCGCTGAGCGCCTTCGATGTCGGTGTCGAGGCGGTCGCCGACCACCAGCGGGCGGCGGGCCCCCGTGCGCAGGACCGCCTCCCGATGCATCGGAGGCTCAGGCTTGCCCGCGACGACCGGGTCACGCCCGGTAGCCGACCGGACCGCGTCGACGAGGGTCCCGTTGCCGGGCGCGGTGCCCCGTGGCGTCGGGAGGGTGCGGTCGGTGTTGGACGCCACCCAGGGGATGCCCGTCGCGACGGCGTACGCCCCCTCGGCCAGCAATCGCCACCCCACGTCGGGATGGAAGCCAGACACCACGGCGACCGGATCGGCCTCGGCACTGCTCACGGGTGTGAGACCCCGTTCGGTCAACGCAGCGACCAGCCCTTCGCCACCGACAACCAGCACCCTGGCACCGTCAGGCAGGATCTCGGCCAGCACCCGGGCGGCCGACTGGGCGGAGGTGACCACCTCGTCCGCATCGACGCCGATACCGAGCAGGCGGAGGTGCTCGGCCACCGCGTCGGGCGGCCGGGCCGCGTTGTTGGTGACGAATGCGAGGCGCATCCCCGCTTGACGCGCCTCGGCCAGTGCCGCGGCGGCGTGGTCGACGGCGTCCGGTCCGACGTAGACGACCCCGTCGAGGTCGACCAGGGCGACATCGTAGGTCTGGGCGAGCGTGGGCATGCGGTGATCCTTCCAGCCGGGTGGCCGCGGGCATCGGCCGGTCCGCGCCGCCGTACCATTCGCCGGATGACCGACTCCGTGCGCCGAGACGTCGGCACACGGCCGCTGAGGCTGGCGCCGTTCCGCGCCCTGCGCTATGCGCCAGACCAGGTCGCAGACCTCGCCGCGGTGACCTGCCCTCCCTACGACGTCATCGGCGAGACCGGCGTAGCCGCCTGGGAGGCCGCCGACCCGCACAACATCGTTCGGCTCATCCTGCCGCGGCCAGGCTCGGCGGAGGACCGGTATGCGCACGCCGCGCGTGACCTGCGGGACTGGCTCCGGACGGGTGTCCTGCGCCGTGACCACGAAGCGGCGCTGTACGTCTACGAGCAGGTGAGCGGCGCAGCGACGGCGCTCGGACTGGTCGGAGCCGTGTCGTTGCACGACCCGGCCGAGCAGGTGGTGTTGCCGCACGAGGACGTCCTCCAGGGACCGGTCGCCGACCGGGCCGCACTCATGGCGGCGACCGGGGCGCAGCTCGAGCCGATCCTGCTGACCTACGACGGCGGGGGCTTCGCCAGCGACACGGTCGACGGCACGGTGAGGACGCCACCGCTGATCGAGGCCACCACCGCCGACGGTGCGGCACACCGCATCTGGCGGTTGACCGATCCCGCCGTCCTGACCCGGATCGAGGCCGACCTCGCCGGCCGGCAGGCGCTCATCGGCGACGGACACCATCGCTACGCGGCGTACCGCGCGCTGCATGCTGGACACGACCAGCGTCGTGACGGCGTGGGCGCGACCGACCGGGCCGCGAACGGGACGGCGACGGCGCGTGGTCTGAGCATGCTCGTGGACGCGAGCAGGCACCCGTTGCGGATCGGCAGCATCCACCGGACGGTGTCGCGGCTGCCCATCGCCGAAGCCGTCGGCAAGGCCGCTGCGGCGTTCCGGGTTGTCACTGCGGTGTCGACCGGCGCGGACCCGCTCACTGCTCTGTCCGACGCCGGGCGCGCGGGTACGGCCTACCTGCTCACCGACGGACGGCAGTGGGTGCTGCTCGCCGGACTCGACCCCGCACTCGTGGACGCAGCCCTGCCACCCGAGCGCTCTCCGACCTGGCGACGGCTCGACGCGAGCATCGCCTGCGAGCTTGTGCTCTCCCGGCTGTGGAACGTGGCCGACACCGACGACCGTGTCGCCTACCACCACGACGTCGCGGGCGCGGTGGACAGCGCGCGCCGTCGCGACGGGGTCGCCCTGCTGCTGAACCCGGTGCGTCACAGCGA
>DATHII010000099.1:0-58197 GCA_035316885.1 Jiangellaceae bacterium
GAAGGCTGGGAGCAGGCCGTCGCCTCAGTGCGCGACGCCGACATCTGGTCGACCAAGCGTGCTCTCCGTGAACGCCTGGTCGCCGAGGCGCGGGTGCGTCTGCGCGAGTCGTGTCGCCAGCGCGGCGCGAGCGAGGCCGAGCTGGGCTGGATCGACGGCGTGCTCGACCCCGACGTGCTCACCATCGGGTTCGCACGGCGCGTACCGTCCTACAAGCGGCTGACCCTCATGCTGAGCAACCCCGAGCGCCTCAAGGCGCTGCTGCTGGACCCCGATCGACCGGTCCAGATTGTCATCGCCGGCAAGGCCCACCCCGCCGACGACGGCGGCAAGCGGCTGATCCAGGAGATGGTCCGCTTCGCCGACCAGCACGACGTCCGGCACCGGATCGTCTTCCTGCCCGACTACGACATCGCCATGGCCCAGCCGCTCTACCCGGGCTGTGACGTCTGGCTGAACAACCCGCTGCGCCCGTACGAGGCCTGCGGCACGTCGGGCATGAAAGCCGCGTTGAACGGTGCACTCAACCTCTCGATCCGCGACGGCTGGTGGGACGAGTGGTTCGAGCCGGAGTTCGGCTGGGCCATCCCGTCGGCCGAAGGCGTCGAGGATGCCAACCACCGCGACGACCTCGAGGCCGCTGCCCTCTACGACATCGTCGAGCATCAGGTCGTGCCGCGCTTCTACGACGTGGACTCGGGCGGCGTTCCGCGGCGCTGGCTGGAGATGCTCCGCCAGACGCTGACCTCGCTGGGCCCCAGGGTCCAGGCGACCCGGATGGTGCGCGACTACGTCGAGCTCCTCTACCGGCCGGCTGCCGAGTCCAGCCGCGCTCTCAATCACGACTATGACGGTGCCAACGCCCTGGCCACCTGGAAGGCGCGCATCCGCGAGGCCTGGCCCGAGGTTGCAATCGAGCACGTCGAGAGCGCGTCGGACGCTGACGCCTTCGAGATGGGACAGTCGCTCAGCCTCCGCGCCTTCGTGTCGTTGGGCTCGCTCTCGCACGACGACGTCGAGGTCCAGGTGGTGCACGGCCGGGTCGACGAGTCCGACCAGTTGCGGGATCCGCAGGTCACGTCGCTGGCGCCGGCCGAGTCGTACGAGCACGGGCGGCACCGCTTCGACGGCGAGGTAGGTCTGCAGCGCACCGGCGCCTTCGGCTTCACCGTGCGGGTCGTTCCCCGCCACCGCCGGCTGGCGGACCCCACGGAGCTGGGCCTGGCGGTCCTTCCGGTGCACGCGCCCGTGGGGCAGTGATCACCGGGGCTCCGATGTGGCTCCAGTGACACCAAAGCCCCGAGGATCAAACCCGCGCGGGCCAAAGTTGCTTGGCAGCCGCCCTCGCGCTGTTCACAGACCGCCCGGCTGGCGCCGCGTCGTCCACAGCCGGCTTGATGAGCGCATCACGCAGCGCGTTCTCAGTGACACGGTCGAGTCGTGCGCAACGATCGCATCGCCGCCATCGCCAGGCTTCAGGACGGCCTGGTCACGCGGGCGCAGGCGCTCTGCGCCGGCGTGACACCGGCGGCGTTGCGGCACGCTCTCCGGCCCGGCGGGCCATGGCAGCGCGTGTCGCCCGGTCTCTACGTGACCTTCACCGGCCCGTTGGGCAGGATCCACCGGCTTCGCGCTGCAGTACTGCACGCTGGCGAGGGGTCGATGATCACTGGATCGGCGGCATGTGAGATGGCCGGGCTGCTCTACCTGCCTGCGTCCGACGGCGTCGTCCACGTGTTGGTCGACATGGCGCGCCAGCCCGCTAGCACCGACCACGTTCAGGTCTGCCGCACCAGCCGCTTGCCGACTCCCGTCCGCTGGCTCGACGAACAGGCAGTGGGCGATCCGGGTGCTGTTCCACCGTGGTGGGAGGAAGCCGACGTGCTGGCACCGACCGCCCGGCCGGGCGAGATACCGATGGCGCCGGTGGCGCGCGCTGTCCTCGACACCGTGCGGCTGAGCCTGTCGCCGACGGCCCGCGACCGTGGCATTCGCGAGCGCCTGCTTCGGAACACGCGGGCCCTGATGTGCGAAGCCGTGCAACGAAGGCGTTGCTCGGTCGAGGACATCGTCCGGGAACTCAACGCAGCGCCCAGAGCCGGAACCTCACTGGCCAGGCAGGCGGTCGACGACATCGCGCAAGGCTGCCGATCGGCGCCGGAGTGTGAGCTGCGTGACGTCGTCCGATCGTCGCGGACCCTGCCGGAACCACGGTGGAACAGACCACTGCCCGGATACGGGGAGGTCTGGCCAGATGCGTGCTGGAAGGAGGCGCGGATGGTTTGCGAGGTCGACGGCAAGGCGTGGCACGGGTTCGGCGACGCACCGGAGAAGACCGAGGAGCGCCGCGCGATCTACGCCCAGCTTGGCTGGATCGTCGTGCCCGTGTCGCCGATGAGGCTGCGCCGCGACCCTGCGGCGGTTCGGCGCCAGCTCGAGGCGGCCTATCGGGCGGGCCTCGCGCGGCGTGGAGCCATCTGAGTCAATGATCGTCGGGCCTTTTGCGCTGTTCCTGCGACACGAAAGCCCCGACGATCACGTCGCTCGGAGGAGCAGGCAGCTACGGCCGGCGAGGGTCATCGTCCGACGTGGCGGGACGTTTGGGGCATCTCGCTCACCCTGGCCGTGATCATCGGGGCTTTCGTGCTGCTCCTGCGACACCAAATCCCCGACGATCACCGGGTGAGCGCGTGCCGCCGTGTCGAACACCACCTCGTAGTGCTGGGCCCAGACGCCGGCCGGGAGGGTGACCTCGACCGGGTCGGGGGCGGCGTGCACCCAGAGCAGGAACGAGTCGCCGGTGATCCGCTCGCCGTTCGGGCCGCGGGAGCGGATGCCATCGCCAGCGAGGAACATCCCCAGCGTCCGCACTGACTCGTCGTGCCAGGCATCATCGGTCATCTCCTCGCCCGTCGACGAGAGCCAGGCGATGTCCTTGCCCCCGTCCTCGACCACCGGGCGGCCCTCGAAGAAGCGACGTTGCCGGAAAACCGGGTTCGCGTGTCGCAGTGCCAGAAGCCCGCGCGTGAACGCGAGCAGGTCGCCGTACTCCTCGCGCAGAGACCAGTCGAGCCAGGTCGTGTCGTCGTCGATGCAGTACGCGTTGTTGTTCCCGCGCTGGGTGCGCCCCATCTCGTCGCCTGCGACGAGCATCGGCACACCGGTCGAGAGCAGCAGCGTCGTGAGGAGGTTCCGCAACTGCCGCCGCCGCAGCTCGAGGACCGCGGGGTCGGAGGTCTCGCCTTCGACGCCGTGGTTCCAGGAGCGGTTGTCGTCCGTGCCGTCGCGATTGTTCTCCCCGTTGGCCTCGTTGTGCTTGCGGTCGTAGGAGACCAGGTCGCGCAGCGTGAACCCGTCGTGCGCCGTGACGAAGTTGATCGACGCGTACGGGCGCCGTCCGTCGTCGGCGTAGAGATCCGACGAACCCGACAACCGGTACGCGAGGTCGCGCACGCCGGGTGCATGCCGGCGCCAGTGGTCCCGCACCGTGTTGCGGAACTTGTCGTTCCACTCGGTCCAGAGGTGTGGGAACTCGCCCACCTGGTACCCACCCGGGCCGACGTCCCACGGCTCGGCGATCAGCTTGACCTCGCGCAGGGCAGGATCCTGCTCGATGACGGTCATGAACGATCCCAGCATGTCGACGTCGTGCATGGACCGAGCCAACGCCGCGGCGAGGTCGAAGCGGAACCCGTCGACGTGCATTTCGTCGACCCAGTAGCGCAGCGAGTCCATTACCAGTCGCAGCACGTGCGGGTGGGCGACATTGACGGTGTTACCGGTGCCCGCGTAGTCGCTGTAGCGGTCCGGGTGGGCGGTGTCGAGGCGGTAATACGCAGGGTTGTCGATGCCGCGGAAGGAGAACGTCGGGCCGGTGGGCCCCTGCTCGGCGGTGTGGTTGTAGACGACGTCCAGGACGACCTCCAGCCCGGCTTCGTGCAAGGCCCGCACCATCGCCTTGAACTCGCCGATCTGCGCGCCGAGCGAACCGGCCGCCGCGTAGGCCGCGTGGGGGGCGAAGAACGCGAGCGTGTTGTATCCCCAGTAGTTCGTCTGGCCGCGCTCGACCTGCTGGGGTTCGCTGACGAAATGGTGGACGGGCATCAGCTCGACCGTGGTGACGCCGAGACCCACCAGGTGCTCGATCGCGGCCGGATGGGCCAAACCTGCGAACGTGCCGCGCAGCTGCTCGGGCACGTCCGGATGGCGCATGGTGAAGCCGCGGACGTGGAGCTCGTAGACGACCGTGTCGCCCCACGGAACCCGTGGCCGGGCGTCGGAGCCCCAGTCGAAGCGATCGTCACCAACGACGACAGCCTTGGGGACGTACGACGCCGAGTCCTGGCCAGGCTCGAAGACGGCGCGGCCGTAGGTGACATCGCCGGTCACAGCGCGGGCGTAGGGGTCCAGGAGCAGCTTGGCTGGGTCGAACCGGCGCCCGCGTGCCGGGTCCCACGGCCCGTGCACGCGGAACCCGTAGCGTTGGCCGGGTCCGACGCCTGGGAGGCGGCCGTGCCAGGTGTCGAACGTCCGGTCCTGGAGCGGCACGCGAGTCTCGCCGCCAGATTCGTCGAAAAGGCACACCTCGACACGGTCTGCCTCGGGTGCCCAGAGCGCGACGTTGGTGGCGTCGCCGTCGTGCGTGGCGCCGAGCGGTGCCCAGTGGCCTGGCCAGGCGGTCTGCGGGTCGGTCACCTGGAGATTGTCGTGGAAGTCCGCAGATTCCTCTCGTCGCACCGCCGAGCGGTGAGTCTTGGTCCCCCGTCTGGTCAACACCGATGACGAGACCTTGAGAGCAGAGGTTGGCGATGCGGAAGATCTTCGCGTTCCTGATGGCCACCGTCGACGGGTACTACGAGGGCCCGAACCAGGAGTTCGACTGGCCGAACCTTGATGGCGAGTTCGACGAGTTCGCGGTCGAGCAACTCGACGAGGTCGACACGCTCCTGTTCGGGCGAGTCACCCACGAGGGAATGGCGGCGTTCTGGCCGATGCCTGCGGCGAAGGGGGAGGACTCGAGGGTCACGGCCCGGATGAACAGCATCTCCAAGATCGTCGTCTCACGAACGCTCGACACGGCCGAGTGGGCCAATACGCGGCTCATCACCGATGGCGTCACCGAAGAGCTCACCAGGCTCAAGCAGGAGCCCGGCAAGGACATAGCGATTTTCGGCAGCTCCGATCTGACGGTGAGCCTGCTGAAGCTGGGGCTGGTCGACGAACTGCGGATCATGGTGAGCCCGGTCGTCTTCGGAGCCGGCAAATCCCTGTTCCGGACCGCTGACGAAACAATCAACCTGAAGCTGCGGAAGACCAGAGTCTTCGACTCGGGCAACGTCCTGCACTGCTACCTGCCGGCATAGCGATCAGAACGGGATGGTGATGAACGGCGAGGAGTAGTCGGGCTCGCCTCGTAGCGCTTCCGCAGCGTCGTCGCGGCTCAGGCTGTGCCGCTCTTGTTCGGCGCGAACGAGCAGTGGCAGCAGCCGGACGTCGCTCGGCGTGGCGATGCCGGTGACCTCGTCGTGGGAGAGGACCCACGCCACCGCGGCGGTGATGGGGGACTGCTCGTCGAGCGGTTCGTACCACGTCGTGTAGGTCTTGTCCGCGCCGTCGGGCCAGTTCCGCTGAGACACCGTCTTGATGATCATCAGGCCCACGTCCTGCCGCTGAACCTCCTCGACGAGCGCGTCGTAGGCGCGCAGGTAGTCGGCGTTGCGGGCGAGCACGGGGTTGATCGGAGTGAGCACGGTCGCGAACGGGTAGCGGCGCAGCGCCTCGAGGTGCGTCGCCGGCGCCTCGTGCCCGTGGCCAGTGATGCCGACGGCTCCGACCAGGCCCTCCTCCCGGGCGCGGACGGCCGCGTGCAGCGCGCCGTCGGCTGCCGTCGCCCGGTCGAGATCCTCGAGGTCGCCGACTGCGTGCAGTTGGAGGAGGTCCACGCGATCGGTCTGCAGGCGCTCGAGCGAGACGTTGATCTGCCGCCACGCGTCGTCGACGGAACGCTCGCCGGTCTTGGTGGCGAGGAAGATGCGGTCACGGAGTCGGTGCATTGCGGCTCCGACGCGAAGCTCGGCGTCGCCGTAGCTGGCTGCGACGTCGATGTGGTTGATCCCCGAATCGAGCGCCTCGTCGAGCGAGCGGTCCGCGACGTCCTGGGACACGTCGCCGAGAGCAGCGGCCCCGTAGATCAGGACCGAACTCTGGTGCCCGAGCCGGCCGAGCCTGCGGCACTCCATGGGCAGTCCTTCCGTCGTCGCTCCCTTCGCAACCTACCTCGCTGGAGGAGCGGCCGATGACTACCCGTGGGCGTCGACTAGCCTCCGCAGGGTCCGGGCTGCGATGTGGGAGGACGGCGGACGTGGGCGAGTTCATCAGGCTCGAGGTCGACGGGGGCGTCGGGACGATCCGGCTCGATCGCCCGCCCATGAACGCTCTCGACGCCCAGGTGCAGGGCGAGTTGCTGGCCACCGCGCGGGAGGCCGCCGAGCGGAGCGATGTCCGTGCGGTCGTCGTCTACGGCGGCGAGAAGGTCTTCGCCGCGGGCGCCGACATCAAGGAGATGGCCGACCTGTCCTACACCGACATGGTCGACCGGTCCGGCCCTCTGCAGGCGGCGTACGCGGCGGTGGCCCGGATCCCGAAGCCGACGGTCGCAGCGGTCACGGGCTACGCGCTCGGCGGCGGCTGCGAACTGGCGCTCGCGTGCGACACCCGTGTCGCCGCCGAGGACGCCAAGCTCGGCCAGCCGGAGATCCTGCTCGGCGTCATCCCCGGGGCGGGAGGCACGCAGCGGCTCTCTCGCCTGGTCGGCGCGTCACGGGCCAAGGAGCTGATCTTCACCGGCAGGTTCGTGCGCGCCGAAGAGGCGCTCCGGATCGGGCTGGTCGATCGCGTCGTCCCCGCCGTCGACGTCTACCCGGCGGCACGGGACTGGGCGGCGCAGTTCGCCGAGGGTCCGGCCTACGCGCTGCGCGCGGCGAAGGAGGCGATCGACCGGGGCATCGAGGCCGATCTCGACACCGGTCTGGAAATCGAGCGCCAGCAGTTCGCCAGCCTGTTCGCGACCGAGGACCGCACGATCGGCATGCGCTCGTTCGTCGAGAACGGCCCGGGAAAGGCACGCTTCGTTGGACGCTAGGGCGGAGGCGACTGCCGACGAGATCGAGCGTGCCTGGCATGACACCAAGCTTGCCCAGGTGCTCTACCACGACTGGGAAGCCGACACCTACGACGAGAAATGGTCGATCTCGTTCGACGAGCGGTGCGTCGGGTACGCCAGCGACCGGTTCGAGGCCATCGCCGGTAACGCCGGCTGGCCGTACGACACGGTGCTCGAGGTCGGCGCCGGCACCGGGTTCTTCTCGTTGAACCTGCGCCAGGCAGGGGTCGTCGACGAGGTGCACGTGACCGATATCTCTCCCGGCATGGTCGTGGCGGCGAAGCGCAACGCATCCATGCTGGGCTTCGAGATCGAGGGCCGCGTCGCGGACGCGGAGCGCCTGCCCTACGACGACGCGACGTTCGACCTTGTCGTCGGGCACGCCGTGATCCACCATCTACCCGATGTCGAGCAGGCGTTCAGGGAAATGTTGCGTGTCCTCAAGCCGGGCGGCCGGCTGGTCGTCTGTGGCGAGCCCACCCGGTATGGCGACTACGTGGCACGGCGGCTCTCGCGGGCGACCTGGTGGGCCGCCACCCGGGCGACAAGGCTGCCGTTGCTACGGGATCGATGGGCACGCCCACAGGAGGATCTGGACGAGTCCTCGCGGGCCGCAGCCCTCGAGGCCGTCGTCGACCTGCACACCTTCGACCCGGACGCCTTGGCCCGGACTGTCGAGCGGGCCGGGGCCGCGGACGTCCGCACGATCACGGAAGAGCTCACCGCGGCCTGGTTCGGCTGGCCGGTGCGGACCTTCGAGTACGCGGTGAACCCCGACCGGCTCGGTTGGCGCTGGGCAATGTTCGCCTATCACGGCTGGCGCCGACTCTCCGCCGTCGATCGCGTCCTGGCGAAGGTCGTGCCCGCGGAGCTGTTCTACAACGTGTCCGTCACCGGGGTACGGCCGGCGTGACCGACCCCCGCCAGGCCCGGATCCTCACGGTCGCGAGCCTGCGCTGGGTGTTGCGCCACAGGGCATGTACGCCGTGGTACCTCGTCCGATATTGGCGGCTACTTCGGTTACGGATGCTGCACCGGGACGTCGTGACCGAAGGGATGGTCTTCCTGGGCCGGCACGTCGAGATCGCCGCCCGGCCGGGCTACGGGCGGGTGGTGCTCGGCCGGTGGGTCCACGTCGGGGACCAGACCAGCCTGCGCGCCCACGAGGGCACGCTCCGGGTCGGCGACAAGGTCGTCTTCGGCCGCGACGTCACGGTCAACTGTTACCTCGACGTCGAGATCGGCGCCCGGACACTGGTCGCCGACTCGGTCTACGTCACCGACTTCGACCATCGCTTCGGCGACCTCGACCTGCCGATCAAGGACCAGGGCATCGTCAAGTCGCCGGTCCGCATCGGCCCGGACTGCTGGCTCGGGGTGAGGGTCAGCGTGTTGCGTGGATCGGTGATCGGGCACGGCTGCGTCGTGGCCGCGCACGCCGTCGTGCGTGGTGTGGTGCCCGACTTCTCGGTGGCTGCGGGCGTGCCGGCGCGCGTGCGCAAGGACCGGCGCGGCGACGGCTACGGTCCGACCGCTGACCCGGGTGCGCCGTTGCGGTCCCGTGGTGGCACGCTGACACCGTTCGCCCGGTGGGACCGGCCCGCCACCGGACCCGTTCGCTCAGGAGGTCGTCGGCCCGCTATGAAGATCGTCGTTCTGGTGAAGCACGTCCCCGACGCCACGGCGGACCGGACGTTCTCCAACTCCGACCACACCACGGACCGGGTGAGTGTCGACGGCCTGCTGTCCGAGCTCGACGAGTACGCGGTGGAGGAGGCGTTGACGGTCGCCGAGGCCGGCGACGGTGAGGTCGTGGTCCTCACGATGGGTCCCGAGCGGGCAGCCGACGCGCTCCGCAAGGGCCTGCAGATGGGCGCCTCGTCAGCCGCGCACGTCGTCGATGATGCCCTGCACGGCTCGGACGCGATCGCGACGTCATTGGTGCTGGAGAAGGCGATCCGCAAGATCGGCGACGTAGATCTGGTCCTGACCGGGATGGCGTCGACCGACGGCAGTATGAGCGTGGTTCCGGCGATGCTGGGCGAGCGGCTCGGGTTGCCGCACATCGGTTTCGTCGGCGAGCTGACCGTCACGGGAGACACCGTCACCGGACGCCGCGACGGCGATGCCGCGTCCGAGACCATCGAGGCCTCGCTGCCGGCGATCGTCTCGGTCACCGACCAGATCAACGAGCCGCGGTATCCCTCATTCAAGGGGATCATGGCGGCGAAGAAGAAGCCGTTCGAGACGTGGTCGCTGGCCGACCTCGGGATCGACCCGGCAGAGGTCGGCTTGGGAGCCGCCTGGTCGGTCGTCGAGGACGTCACGAAGCGTCCGCCGCGTTCTGCCGGCGAGGTCGTCACGGACGAGGGCGACGGCGGCGTGCGGCTGGCCGCGTTCCTGGCCGCGCAGAAGTTCGTCTGACGGGCGCGGGAGATACGACAATGGCTGAGATCCTGATCCTCGTCGACCACGTCGACGGGACGGTCCGCAAGACGACCACCGAGCTGCTCACCCTGGCGCGACGGGCCGGCGAGCCGTCGGCGGTGTTCATCGGCTCCGGTTACGAGTCCGCGAAGGACACGCTCGCCCGGTTCGGTGCGGCCAAGGTCTACGTCGCCGACGCTCCGGAGCTGTCGGAGTACCTGGTCGCCCCAAAGGCCGAGGCGCTCGCGCAGATCGCCGCGTCGGCAGCTCCGGGGGCCGTGCTGGTCACGTCGAGCCCGGACGGCAAGGAGATCGCCGCCCGCCTCGCGGTCAAGCTCGGGTCGGGGATCATCACCGATGCGACCGACGTCGCCGACGACCTGACCACCATCCAATCGGTGTTCGCCGGCGGCTACACCGTGACTGCCAAGGTCACTCACGGCACTCCCGTCATCACCGTGAAGCCGAACGCCGTCAACCCCGAGCCCGCGCCGTCGACGCCGGTCGAGGAGAAGGTCGAGGTGGACGTGTCCGACGCGGCCCGGACGGCGAAGATCGTCGACCGGCAGCCGCGTGCAGCGACAGGGCGACCCGAGCTGGCCGAGGCCGCGATCGTGGTCTCCGGTGGACGCGGCACCGGCGGCGACTTCGGGGCTGTTGAGGCGCTGGCCGACGCGCTGGGCGCCGCCGTCGGTGCCTCCCGTGCCGCGGTCGACTCGGGGTGGTACCCGCACGCCTACCAGGTGGGCCAGACCGGCAAGACGGTCTCGCCGCAGCTCTACGTCGCGGCCGGGATCTCCGGTGCGATCCAGCACCGTGCCGGCATGCAGACCTCGAAGACCGTCGTCGTGGTCAACAAGGACGCCGAGGCGCCGATCTTCGCAATGGCCGACTTCGGCGTCGTGGGCGACCTGCACACGGTGCTGCCGCAGGCCACCGAGGAGATCCGAAAGCGCAAGGGCTGACCACCGCCCGTACCCTGGTGGGGTCATGGCTGGTCCCACGGCGGCGTCGTCCGGAGCCGGGCGGCGCGTCTACCTCGATCACGCCGCGACGACACCGGTCCGGCCCGAGGTGGTCGACGTCGTCGCGGCGCATCTGCGCGCGCTCGGCAATCCCTCCTCCCTGCATGCGTCGGGCCGCGCAGCGCGAAAGTCGGTCGAGGAGTCCCGCGAGACCGTGGCGGCCGTCCTCGGGGCGCGGCCGAGCGAGGTCGTGTTCACCTCCGGCGGCACCGAGGCGGACAACCTGGCCGTCAAGGGCCTGTACTGGGCTCGCCGCGCCGCCGACCCCCGCCGAGTCCGGGTGCTCGCCTCGGCGGTCGAGCATCACGCCGTGCTCGAGGCGGTCCAGTGGCTGGCTGATGCCGAGGGTGCCCGGGTCGAGTGGCTGCCGGTCGACCGGTTCGGCCGGGTCGACGTCGGGGCGCTGGGCGCAGCGCTGGACCGTGATCCCGGGTCGGTGGCGCTGGTGAGCGTCATGTGGGCCAGCAACGAGGTCGGAACGGTCCAGCCGGTGGCGGAGACCGTCCGGTTGGCACGGCTGCACGGCGTTCCGGTGCACTCGGACGCGGTGCAGGCGGTCGGGCAGGTCCCGGTCGACTTCGCCGCGAGCGGGCTCGACGCGATGACGGTCTCCGGTCACAAGCTGGGGGGACCGATGGGCGTGGGCGCTCTGCTGGTCCGGCGGGAGACCGACGTGGTCCCGGTCCTGCACGGTGGCGGGCAGGAGCGCGATGTGCGGTCCGGAACGCTCGACGTGGCCTCGATCGCCGGGTTGGCGACCGCCCTCGCGGTTGCCGTGGACAGCCAAACCTCGACGGCGGCGAGGCTCGCCCGGCTCCGCAACGCGCTGGCAGAGGCTGTGCGCACGGCGGTACCCGACGCCGTCCGGAACGGCGACACCGACCCGGCCGGCGCATTGCCGGGCATCGCCCACTTCTCGTTCCCGGCCTGCGAGGGCGACTCACTGCTTGTGCTGCTCGATGCGCTCGGCATCGAGTGCTCGACCGGGAGCGCGTGCTCGGCCGGCGTCGCGGAGCCCTCGCACGTGCTGCTCGCCATGGGTGTCCCGCCGTTGGTCGCGGGCGGGTCGCTGCGGTTCTCGCTCGGCCACACCTCCACCGAAGCCGACGTGGCGGCGCTCGCAGAGGCGATCGGCCCGGTGGTCGGGCGTGCTCGGGCCGCCGGCCTGGTCAACGCGCCGGGGGGGCGCTGAGGTGCGGGTCCTGGCCGCGATGTCCGGTGGCGTCGACTCCGCCGTGGCCGCTGCCCGGTGCGTCGAGGCCGGCCACGACGTCACAGGTGTCCACCTCGCGCTCTCGTCGAACCCGCAGTCGTTCCGGAGTGGTGCCCGCGGGTGTTGCACGCTCGAGGACGCGCGCGATGCCCGCCGGGCCGCCGACGTCCTCGGCATTCCGTTCTACGTGTGGGACCTGGCCGCGCGGTTCCGGGCCGACGTCGTCGACGACTTCGTGGCCGAGTACGCCGCCGGCCGGACGCCCAACCCGTGCCTGCGCTGCAACGAGAAGATCAAGTTCTCGGCAGTGCTCGACCGCGCTGTCGCGCTCGGCTTCGACGCGGTATGCACCGGGCACTACGCGCGGGTCGTCGATGGGCCGGCCGGGCGTGAGCTGCACCGGGCGGTCGACCCGGGCAAGGATCAGTCGTACGTTCTGGGTGTCTTATCGGCGGATCAGCTCAGCCGGGCGGTGTTCCCCCTGGGAGACACGATCAAGGATGACGTCCGGGAGGAGGCGTCTGTGCGCGGCCTGGCCGTGGCGCGCAAGCCGGACAGCCATGACGTCTGCTTTATTGCCGACGGCGACACCGCAGGGTTCCTGCGTAGCCGGCTCGGAGCGGCGCCCGGCCAGATCGTGGACGAAACCGGTGCCCGCGTCGGCGAGCACGACGGCGCGTTTGCGTTCACCGTCGGCCAGCGTCGCGGCCTGCGGCTCGGGCGCCCGGCGGCCGACGGCAAGCCGCGCTACGTACTGGACATCACTCCTGTGGACCGACGGGTCACCGTGGGCCCCGCCAAGGCGCTCGCCGTCGACGATGCCATCGCCATTGCGCCCCGCTGGTGCGGCGCCCCGCCGGACCACGAGCTGACGGCGCTCGCGCAGTATCGCGCGCACGGCACGCCGGTTCCCGCGACCGCGACATGGGATCAGCAGACGCTGACCGTGCGGTTCGCCACACCCCAACAGGGTGTAGCGCCCGGGCAGGCCGTCGTGCTCTACGACGGATCGCGGGTGGTCGGCTCGGCCACGATCGACCGGACGGCGCGAGCGGCGCACTCGACAACGCGCTGAGGCACCGGAATCTGCTGAACCTCAGGGACCGACGAACAGGGCGACGAGGGCGACGACCTCGGCTGCACGCAGGATCCGGTGGTGCCCCAGGCCTTCGGTCGACACCAGATCCGCCTGGGGCCAGGTGGCGACCAGTCGGTCCGCCTCGTCGTGGGCGACCTCCTTGTCGTCGCGATCGTGGACGACGAGTGTGGGAGGAAGGTGCCCGCGGTCGGCCAGGGCGAGTAGGTCGAAGTCCGACATCGGCCGGCCCACGAGAGCTTCGAGCCGCCGGATCATGGCGGAGCGCGTCCGCTCGGAGAAGCCGAGCGCCGCAGCCATCTGCCGGGTCGCGGCCAGCGGTTGGACGCTCGGTGCGACGAATCCGAGCCGTGGCGTACGGAGCCCGTCGCGGACTGCCACAGCGGTCGCGGTGCAGCCGAGCGAGTGCCCGATGACTCCGGCCGGTTGTCCGTGCTCGGCAACGACCGCTCGCAACGCGTCGGAAAACTCGGCGAGCGTGCTGCGCCGCGGGCCGAGCCTGCCCGGTGCGGAGGCGCCATGGCTGGGCGCGTCGAACGCAACGACGCGGTAGCCGCGGGCGAGCAACGGGTCGACGAACGCACCGAGCTGGCCCCGCCAGCCGCCCCAGCCGTGCACGAGATAGACCGGTGGCCCGCTTCCCCAGGACTCGACCACGACCGAGCGGCCGCTGGGAACGGCGACTGTCGACAGCGTGCCCGGCCGGGGCCGGTTGTCCTGGCGGCGTGCGGCGCCTCGGGGCACCGTGCACCAGAGCCGGACCGCCCACCTCGCTCCCAGGCCGGGCGCCACAAGCTCGAGCGCCGTGAACGCGGCCCGCGTCGCTCGCAAGCCCATCGGTCGATTCGGACGAACGATCGTGCGATTCTGTGGTTGGGTCTCTTGCATCGTGGTCACGTCGGCTCCTGTTTGGGTGTCGTCAGGCGCGGGCGGAGTTCAGCAACGCCTCGACGGCGTTGCGGGCCCGCGCCTCGGCCGCCGGATCGTCCAGCAGCCGGTTCGCGTGGTAGTAGGCCAGCATCACGCCGTCGAGGTCGGCGGCGAACTGGTCGGGGTCGGCGTCGGCGCGGAAGTGGCCTTCGGCAATCCCGGTGCGGAAGATCTGCGCGATCGAGTCGTAGAGGTCGCGATGGTCGCGGACGAGTTGGTCGCGGACGGGACCGTCCTGTTCGTCGAACTCGGTGGCCGCCTTCACGAACAGGCACCCGCCCGGCATCCGGGCGCGCCCGCAGGCCAACCACTGCTCGAAGAGCGCGCGTACTCGCGGCTCACCACGCGGCATGGCCAGTGCTGGTCGGACGACGGTGTCGACGAATTCCGCACGAGCCTGGGCGAGAACCTCGAGTTGCAGCGACTCCTTCGAGCCGAAGTGGGCGAACAGGCCGCTCTTCGACATGCCCGTACCGGTTGCGAGTGTGCCGATGGACAAGCCGCCGAGCCCCACGCGATAGGCGACCTCCACACCGTGGTGGAGGATCGCCTGGCGGGTCAGCGCGCCCTTGCTCACGAGGATGAGAATAGCACGATCGTTCGTAAGTGCAACGGTCTGTGGTCGACGGCATAGGGTCGGGCGACGTGGAGGTTCCGTGGGGCGTCGGCGTGGCGACCGGCATCGGTTCGCTGCCGTACGACGACCGCGACGAGGCCGTGAAGATGGTCGTGGGCGAGCTGCCGGACCTCCCACACCTGCCGGAACTGCCCGGCCGTGGAGCCGGCGCGGACATGATCGGCCGCGCCGCGGCGATGCTCGTCGACATGCATGTCGACCTCCAGCCGTCCGGTTGGCGCCTGGTCGACCGGCCCGGGCGCGACGAGCGCCGCGCGGGCGAGATGCTGCGCGCGGATCTGGACGCGATGGAGATCGCCGCGCACGGGTACGAAGGCCCGCTGAAGGTTCAGGTCACCGGTCCCTGGACCCTCGCCGCAGCCCTCGACCGCACGCGAGGCGACCGAGTGCTCGCAGACTACGGTGCCCGCCGCGACCTGGCCCACTCGTTGGCGGAGGGCCTCGCCGAACACGTCGCCGAGGTCGCCGGGCGGCTTCCCGGCGCGAGGGTTGTCGCGCAGGTGGACGAGCCCGGACTTCCGGCCGTGCTGGCCGGGTCGATACCCACCTCCAGTGGCTTCGGCCGGCTGCGGGCGGTGCAAGCCGCCGAGGCGGAGTCCTTGCTGGCCGCTGTCTTCGCAGCGGCAGGGGAGTGGCCGGTGCTGCACTGCTGTGCCGGCGATGTCCCGGTTGCACTTGCTCGACGCGCCGGAGCCGGAGCCGTCTCGCTGGACGTCGGCCGGCTCGACGACACCGTCGTCGGCGAACTGGCCGAGGCGGTCGACGACGGACTGATGCTGTGGCCCGGTGTCGTCCCCACGGTCGCACCGGTCTCCCCGCCGTCGGACAGCCACCTCGCCGAGCGGGTGGTTCGGCTGTGCCGCCGCCTCGACCAGAACCCGGCCCGGCTCGCCGCCGGTCTGGTCGTGACGCCTGCCTGCGGGCTGGCGGGTGCGGATCCCTGGTGGTCCCGCCGGGCGTATGCGCTAGCCCGAGGCACGGCTCGGGCCTTCGCCGAGTCCGTCGGGGCCGACCAGTAGCGTCTGGTTCGTGACGAACGAGTCCGCGGGCCCGCCTGTCGCCGCGCGCAAGCGCCACGCCACCCTGGCCGAGGAGGTCGAGGCGCACCGGCAGCGCTACTACTTCGCGACGCCCACGATCAGCGACGGCGAGTTCGACGCGCTGTTGCGCGAGCTCGAGGCGATCGAGGACGAGTACCCCTCGCTGCGCACACCCGACTCGCCGACCCAGAAGGTCGGCGCGCCCGTCGCCGAGCCAGGCCTGGCCGAGGCGTCGTGGCCGCCGGTCGAACACCTCGAGAGGTTGCTGAGCCTCGACAACGCGTTCAACGACGCTGACCTGTCCGACTGGGCCGCGCGGGTCGAGCGAGAGGTCGGCACCGGCGCGCGGTACCTGTGCGAGCTCAAGGTCGACGGGCTCGCGGTCGACGTCGTCTACCGCGACGGACGGTTGGCCAGCCTGGCCACCCGCGGCGACGGCAGCACCGGTGAGGACGTCACGTACAACGCGCAGTTCGTCGATGCGATCCCCGAGCGGCTGGCGGCCACTGAGACGTATCCGCCACCGGCCCTGCTCGAGGTTCGCGGCGAGGTGGTCTTCCTCACCGCGGCCTTCGAGGCGATCAACGCCGAGCGGGCTGATCTCGGGCTGCCCCTGTTCGCGAACGCCCGCAACTCGGGCGCGGGCGTGCTGCGCCAGCGGATGGACCGGCGGCAGGACAAGCTCGACGCCGCACGCGACCGAGCGGGACGGTCCGACCGGGCGGCGGCGAGCCTCAAGCGGCTCGAGGCCGAGTTCGACCGGGCGCGCCGGTCACTCGGCCATCTCGTCCTGGTCTGCCACGGCATCGGCCGGCGCACCGGATTCGAGGCCACCCGCCAGTCGGAGGCCTACGAGGCGCTGAATGCGTGGGGCCTGCCGGTCAGCGACCAGGTGCGCGTCGTCGACGACCTCGGGGATGTGAGGGCGTACGTGGCCCAGTACGGCGAGCACCGCCACGACATCGAGTACGAGATCGACGGTGTCGTGGTCAAGGTCGACCAGGTCGACCTGCAACGCCGGCTCGGGGCGACCACGCGAGCGCCCCGCTGGGCCATCGCGTTCAAGTACCCTCCCGAGGAGGTCACCACGAAACTCCTCGACATCCGGGTCAACGTCGGGCGGACCGGCCGGGTCACGCCCTACGGCGTCATGGAACCGGTGCAGGTCGCCGGCTCGACGGTCGAGAACGCCACGCTGCACAACGCGCGAGAGGTCGAACGCAAGGGCGTTTTGATCGGCGACACCGTCGTTCTGCGCAAGGCCGGCGACGTGATCCCCGAGATCCTCGGCCCGGTGCCCGAGTTGCGCGACGGCTCCGAGCGCCCGTTCGCCATGCCGACCAGGTGCCCGTCGTGCGACACGCCGCTGGCGCCTGCGAAAGAGGGCGACGTCGACATCCGCTGCCCGAATGCACGGTCGTGCCCCTCACAGTTGCGTGAGCGCATGTTCCACCTAGCCGGCCGAGGGGCGTTCGACGTCGAGGCACTTGGCTGGGAGGCCGGTGCGGCCCTCATCGACTCCGGCACCTTCGTCGACGAGGGCGACTTGTTCTCCCTCGATGCCGACAGGCTGCGGACGATCCCCTTCTTCACCCGGGCCGCCACGCGCGGCGAGAGCGAGACCGGCGCCACCGACCGGGTGCTCAACGCCAACGCCGAACGGCTGCTGACCAACCTCGACGCGGCCAAGGCCCGCCCACTGTGGCGGGTCCTCGTCGGCCTCTCGATCCGCCACGTCGGTCCCACCGCCGCCCGCGCGCTGGCCACCGAGTTCGGCTCGCTCGACGCGATCGAGCAGTCGGCCGAGGGGGACGAGAGCGGGCAGGAGAGGCTGGCGGGCGCCGACGGCGTCGGCCCGACGATCGCCGAGTCCCTTCGCGAGTGGTTCACCGTCGACTGGCATCGCGAGATCGTCCGAAAGTGGCGCGCGGCGGGCGTACGGATGGCCGACGAGCGCGACGCCTCCGTCCAGCGCACGCTGGAGGGCCTGACCGTCGTCGTCACCGGCTCCCTGTCCGCGTTCTCCCGCGACGAGGCCAAGGAGGCGATCATCCTCCGCGGGGGCAAAGCGTCCGGCTCGGTCTCGAAGAAGACTGACTTCGTCGTGGCGGGCGACAACGCGGGCTCCAAGCACGACAAGGCCCTCCAGCTCGGCGTTCCCGTGCTCGACGAGGACGGCTTCCGCGTCCTCCTCGACCAGGGCCCGCAGGCGGCGGGGCGCGTCGCACAGAACGCTCACGCCTGACGGCTACGAACTGTCACCCCAAGTGCGATCAGGTGGGCATCGGTCACCTGCGGGTACGTCGCGAGTCTGCTCATCAGCATCAGTCGTCTGACGCCGTCATCGATGGGATAAGGTGCCCCGCCATGTCGGACCCGTACGCGCAGCCCTCGTCGAACCCGCCGCCGCAGCAGCCGATTGAGGGCCAGCCCGCGGGTGTGCCCACGTCCCAGGCGGGGTCCGGCTCCCCGCCTCCGTCGGCGTACCCGCCGGGGCCCGAGTTCCCGCGGCCGGCGGCAGCCTCCACGAACGGCTTCGCTGTCGCGGCCCTGGTCTTCGGCATCCTCGGTGGTCTGCTCGGCATCGTCTTCGGGATCATCGCCCTGGTCCAGATCCGCCGGACGGGCCAGAAGGGCACGGGCCTGGCCATCGCCGGCCTCGTGCTGTCTGCTGTCTGGCTGCTGGTCATCGTGCTGGCCCTGGGCGTGCTGCTGGCCCGCAGCGCAGACCGCGACACCGAGGGTGAGATCACCGAGGGCGGGTCGGTGTCGGCGATGTCCTTGCAGGTCGGCGACTGTCTCAACGGGCTCGAAGAGGGCGCGGACGTCCAGAACCTGCCGGCCGTGCCCTGCACGCAGCCGCACGAGGGTGAGGTCTACGCCGTCTTCGACCTGCCCGAAGGCGACTACCCGGGCGAGGCCGCGATCTTTGACCAGGCCGAAGCCGGGTGTGGCGAGCGGCTGAGCTCGGTGGCGCCGGAGGCCTACGACGACCCGTCGGTCGGGTTGTTCTACCTCTATCCGGTCGAGCTCTCGTGGCCCGACGACCGCGAGATCGTGTGCATTGCGATCTCGACGTCCGGGCCGACGCGCGGATCGATCATCGACTCCTGAAGCATCCGCCGCGCCGGGACTTCCGACGTCAGGCCTTGAGCCAGGCGAGCACGGCGAGAACGCGACGGTGGTCGTCGTCCGAGGGTGGCAGGTCGAGCTTGGTGAAGATCGACGAGATGTGCTTCTCGACGGCACCGTCGGTGACGACGAGGGTGCGGGCGATCGCCGCGTTGGTCCGGCCCTCGGCCATCAGGCCCAGCACCTCCCGCTCCCGGGCCGTGAGCCGCTCGAGTGGGTCGCGGCGGCGCCGGGCGAACAGCTGGGCAACGACCTCGGGATCGAGCACTGTGCCGCCCGCCACCACGCGCTCCAGCGCATCGGACAGGTCGGCGAGCGCCGAGACCCGGTCCTTGAGCAGATAGCCGACGCCGCCGGCACCGTCGGCGAGCAAGTCGCCCGCGTAGGACTCCTCGACGTACTGCGAGAGCACAAGCACGCCGGTGCCAGGCACTTGCCGACGCGCCTCGATCGCCGCGCGCAGTCCCTCGTCGGTGTACGACGGCGGCATCCGCACGTCGACCACGGCGACGTCCGGGCGGTGCTCGACGACGGATGCGACCAGTGCCTGTGCGTCGCCCACCGCGTCGACCACCGTGCAGCCCGCCTCGTCGAGGAGCCGCACCAGACCCTCCCGAAGAAGCATGGAGTCCTCGGCCAGCACGACGCGCATGGAGCCGAACCCTAGCGGCCGGGTCAGTCACCCGAGCTCGGGGAATGGGGCGTGACGCCCGTGTCCGTGCCGTCCGGCAGGATGCGGGCATGTCGAGGCGCCCGGTCACGCAGCGTGAGCTCAACCGCGCCGTGCTCGCCCGGCAGGGTCTGCTCGAGCCCTTCGACGACCCGATACCGCGGGTGCTCGAAGGTGTCGGCGGAATCCAGGCGCAGTACGCACCGTCGATGTACGTCGGCCTGTGGTCGCGGATGCGCAGCTTCGAGCGGCCCGACCTCACCCGCGCGCTCCAGGACCGGACCGTCGTGCAGGGAACGCTCCTGCGATCGACCATCCACCTCGTCTCGCGCGAGGACTACTGGCCGTTCGCGGTGGCGATCCGCGATGACCTCCGAGAGTGGTTCCTGCGGGTCCGGAAGGGCGACCCGTCTGCCGCCGAGCTCGAGACTGCGGCCAAGCACGTGCGGGTGGCGCTGGCGGACGGGCCGCTGCGCCAGACCGAGATCGACGAACTCGTCGGACGTTCGGCCAGGGCTGGCATCAACACCTGCCTCGACCTCGTCAGGATCCCCCCGTCAGGCACCTGGGAACGTCGCAGGGCGGATTTGCATGCCGACGCGGAGAGCTGGGTCGGGTCGACCGACATCTCGACCACGGACGCTCGTGTTCTCTTGGTTCGCCGCTACCTCGGCGGCTTCGGACCCGCGACCAAGGCCGAGATCGGCAACTGGGCCGGCCTGCCGGTGCAGGCGGTGACAGCGGCGCTGGAGCGAGTCGATCACGTCACCCACGAGGCGGCCGACGGGGCCGCTCTGGTCGACCTCCCGGGCGCCCCGCTGCCCGACGCGGAAACGCCCGCACCGATCCGGTTCCTGCCCACCTGGGACGCCACCCTTCTCGTCCACGCGCGACGCGCCCGGATCCTCCCGGAGGAACACCGCACGAAGGTCTTCAGCGCCCGGAATCCACATTCGGTGCCCACCTTTCTCGTCGACGGCGCGGTCGCCGGCTCGTGGCGGTTCGCCGACGGGCGGATCGATCTGACGGAGTTCGACCCACTGCCGCGTGATGTGCGGCGTCAGGTCGAGCGGGCCGCACTCGACCTGGCCACCTTCCACGGCTGACGTGGGCGCCGCCGGGTGCCACCTCGACCACGAGCGGATAGCGTTGCGGCATGGAGACCTGGGACGTGATCAGGGCTCGGCGCAACGTCCGCAGCTTCGAGGACCGGGCGATCCCGGACGAGGACCTCGACCGGATCCTCGAAGCCGGCCGACGCTCGGCGTCGGCGTCGAACTCGCAGCCGTGGGACTTCGTGGTCGTCACCGACCGTGACCAGTTGATCGACCTGTCCACGGTCTGGCGCAGTGCTGGCCATGTCGCCGGTTCCGCCGCGACGATCGCGCTCGTCGCCGGGGTACCCGACAACGAGCGGCGGCTGGCCTACGACCTCGGCCAGGCGACGGTGAACATCATGCTGGCCGCGGCCGACCTCGGCATCGGTAGCAGTCATGCCTCGGTCGCTGACCAGGACAAGGCCCGGCAGGTCCTCGGCCTGCCGGCCGACAAGCACTGTGCCTACCTCATCTCGCTCGGGTATCCGGCGGACCGGCCGCTGGCACCTCTGCGGCGGCCCGACCGCCGGCCGTTCGAGGACGTGGTGCACCGAGGCCGTTGGTAGCCGATCTCAAGTATCCCGGCCGACGGGGATGTCGGCGCTCACGATCGTGCCGGCTCCTTCTGGGCTGTGGACATCGAACGTGCCGTCGACGCCGGCCAGCCGGTCGGCGAGGCCGGCCAGGCCATGCCCCTTACCCACGTGGGCGCCCCCGAGCCCGTCGTCGCCGACCTGGACGTGCAACATGGCCCCGACCCGGATCACCGAGACCGACACTGTCGTCGCGCCGCTGTGCTTCGCCGCGTTGGTGAGCGCTTCCATGACGACAAAGTAGGCGGTGTTCTCGACCGCCGGCGTCGGTCGATCGGATCCGCCCATGGTGACGTCGAGGGTGACGGGGATCGGCGACCGGGCGGCGGCGGCGGCAAGGGCCGCTTCGAGTCCGCGGTCGGCCAGGATCGGCGGGGCGATGCCGCGCGAGAGCGCGCGCAGCTCAGCCAGGGCCTCCTGGGTCTGGGTCAGCGCCTGCTCGACCAGCGGGCCGGCGGCGTCGGGATTGTCGGCGAGCCGGCGCTGGGCGGCCTCGAGGTCCATCGTCAGCCGGACGAGTCGCTGCTGCGGGCCGTCATGGATGTCGCGCTCGACCCGGCGCAGCGTGGTCGCCTCCGCCTCCACTGCGGCGGCCCGGGACAGGCTGAGCTGTTCGGCCCGAGCACGCAACGCCGCGTTCTCGGCCGCTGCCGGGTTGGTCAGCAGCCCTCGGGCGACGGAGGCGTTCAGCGACGCGGCCCAACGCAGCACGTACGGCATCGAGATGAGGAACAGCAGACCGAGCGCCGTGTAGACGACGATCGTCAACGCGCGCGAGTGGATGCCCAGCAGGTCGAGCAGTTCGACATTCTGCGGGTAGTCGGGCAGCGCCCAGTCGTAGAGGATGCGCCCGAGCCCGCCGGCCGCACCGGACACCCATGTGATCGCGATCGTCCATGTGAAGATCTTGACCGGGAGCGCCACGACGGCGTGCAGCACGTCGCGCCAATGCTGTGGGTCGCGGATCATGCTCCACAGCCGCCCGGGGAACGACCCGGAGACCGGCCGGTAGTACGTCGGCGGCAGTGCGCGGCGCTCGGCGACCGTGACCAGGTGGCGCTCCAGGTGGCCGAAGCCGCGTGCCGCTGCCAGGGTTGCGGCCAGAATCGGCACGCCCACCCAGATCAGGGTCAGTCCGACACCGAGTGTGACCCCGGTCACGACGACGATGAACGCCGCGAGCGCGATCGGGAAGCCGGGCAACAGGTAGGCGAGGTCGCGCGGAAGCTGCGACCAGCCGGACCTCGGGCCGGGAAGCTTGACGCCGTGGGGGGTGGGGATGGGGGCGGGGTGCATGTCGGTGTTCATGCTCCGAGCCTCGCGTTCCGTGCCGTCGCATCCCATCCGGCGAACCGGCCAACTCGAGGTGAGGCTAACCCGACCCACGGCCGTCATGCCAAAGCCCCACACGCAATAGGATCGACGGGTTGTCCACGAGCGCGGAGGAGCCGCACCCGCATGCCCTCGATCAGCCGTGACGAGGCCGCCCACCTGGCCCGGCTCGCACGCCTCGACCTCGCTCCCGACGAGCTCGACCACCTCGCCGGCCAGCTCGACGCCATCGCCGGCTACGTGGCCAGGGTTTCCGAGGTCGCCGCGGACGACATCCCTCCAACGTCACACTCGCTGCCGATGACCAACGTCTTCCGCGAGGACGAGCCGCGGCCGGGTCTGACCGCCGAGGCTGCGCTGGCCGCTGCGCCCGAGGCCGAGGACGGCCGCTTCCGGGTCCCGAGGATCCTCGAGGAGGAGCTCTGAGATGGCCGACCTCACCCGGATGACCGCTGCCGAGCTCGCGGCGGCCGTCAAGGCGGGCGAGACCAGCGCGGTCGACGTCGCCCAGGCCCACCTCGACCGGATCGGCGCGGTCGACACTGCGGTCCACGCGTTCCTGCACGTCAACACCGAGGGCGCGATCGACGCGGCGGAGGCTGTCGATGACCGGCGCGCGCGCGGCGAGGAGCTCGGCCCCCTAGCCGGGGTACCGGTCGCACTCAAGGACGTCTTCACGACTGCCGACATGCCGACGACCTGTGGCTCGAAGATCCTCGAGGGCTGGCGGCCCCCGTACGACGCGACCATCACGCGACGGTTGCGCGAGGCGGGGATCGTCATCCTCGGCAAGACCAACCTCGACGAATTCGCCATGGGTTCGTCCACCGAGAACTCGGCGTTCGGGCCGACGCACAACCCGTGGGATCTCGATCGGATCCCGGGCGGTTCGGGTGGCGGGTCGTCGGCGTCCCTCGCGTCGTACCAGGCGCCGCTCGCCATCGGCACCGACACCGGCGGCTCGATTCGCCAGCCGGCCGCCGTGACCGGCACGGTCGGCGTGAAGCCGACGTACGGCGGAACCAGCCGGTACGGCCTCGTGGCGTGTGCGTCGAGCCTCGACCAGGCCGGGCCGTGCGCCCGAACCGTGTTCGACGCGGCCCTGCTGCACGAGGTGATCGCCGGGCACGATCCGATGGACTCCACCAGCATCGACGAGCCCGTCCCCGCCGTGGTCGCCGCCGCGCGCCGGGGCGCCGACGGCGACCTGTCCGGGCTCCGGGTCGGAGTTGTCAAGGAGCTCGGCGGCGAGGGCTACCAGCCCGGCGTCGAGTCGCGGTTCCGCGAGGCTGTCCAGCTGCTCGCGGAGCTCGGTGCCGAGGTGGTCGAGGTCTCGTGCCCGCACTTCACCTACGGACTTCCGGCGTACTACCTGATCCTGCCCAGCGAGGTCTCGTCGAACCTGGCCCGCTTCGACGCCATGCGTTATGGCCTGCGGGTCGGCGACGACGGCACCCACAACGCCGAAGAGGTCATGTCGCTCACCCGCGGGGCGGGGTTCGGCGCCGAGGCGAAGCGACGGATCATGCTCGGCACGTACGCGCTGTCCAGCGGGTACTACGACGCCTATTACGGGCAGGCTCAGAAGGTGCGCACGCTGATCGCGCGGGACTTCGAGCGGGCCTTCGGCGAGGTCGACGTGCTCGTCTCGCCGACGACGCCGACGACGGCGTTCCCGATCGGCGAGCGCGTCGACGACCCGCTGAAGATGTACATGGCCGACCTGTGCACAATTCCGAGCAATCTGGCGGGCAACGCCGCGGCGTCCTTCCCGTGCGGCCTGGCCGACGAGGATGGCCTGCCGGTCGGCCTGCACGTCATGGCTCCGGTACTGGCCGACGACCGGCTGTATCGTGTCGGCGCGGCCGTCGAACAGGCCTACGTCCAGCAGTGGCGCGGGCCGTTGCTCTCACGCGCACCGGAGCTGGAGGTCTCGTGAACATCCGGAACATCGCCAGGTTCGGTGGGCAGGCGCTGGCGGTGGGCGCCGCCTTCCGGGAGCTGCGCAGGGCCCGCGACGAGGGCGACAAACTGCGGATAATCGACGCGCTCGTCAACGCCCTGGCGATCGCGACGACCATTGCGATCCTGATCCGTGAGATCCGCGGACGGCGGGACAAGAATCTGCTCGACGAGAACCTGACGTGACGGCGACGGCTCTGGCCCTCCCCTCCTTCGAGGACGCGATCGCGCGCTTCGACCCGGTGATGGGGCTCGAGGTCCACGTCGAGCTGGGTACGACGACGAAGATGTTCTGCGGCTGCTCGACGCAGTTCGGTGCCGAGCCCAACTCGCAGGTGTGCCCGGTCTGCCTCGGCCTGCCCGGCTCTCTGCCGGTGATGAACCGGACGGCCGTCGAATCGGCGATCCGGATCGGACTCGCGCTCAACTGCACCATCGCCGAGTGGTGCCGGTTCGCGCGGAAGAACTACTTCTACCCGGACATGCCGAAGAACTTTCAGGTCTCGCAGTACGACGAACCGATCGCATACGACGGCTGGATGGACGTCGCGTACGACGGAGACACCTACCGCATCGGCATCGAGCGCGCCCACATGGAGGAAGACACCGGCAAGTCGCTTCATGTCGGCGGCACCACGGGCCGAATCCATGGCGCCAGCCACTCGCTGCTCGACTACAACCGCTCCGGGATTCCGCTGATCGAGATCGTCACCAAGCCGATCGAGGTGCCACCGGACATCTCGCCTGCGGTGGCGCGGGCCTACGTCACCCAGCTCCGCGACCTCATCCTCGCCCTCGGGGTTTCGGAGGCGCGGATGGAGCTCGGCCAGATGCGCTGCGACGCCAACGTCTCACTCAAGCCGTCCGGCGCAGCCGCCCTCGGTACCCGGACGGAGACCAAGAACGTCAACTCGCTGCGCTCGGTCGAGCGGGCCATCACCTACGAGATCCGCAGGCAGGCGGCGGTCCTGTCCGAGGGCGGAACGATCGTCCAGGAGACCCGGCACTGGCACGAGGACACCGGTGTCACCACCCCGGGGCGGAGGAAGGAGGAGTCCGAGGACTACCGCTACTTCCCCGAGCCCGACCTGGTGCCGGTGGCGCCGTCACGCGAGTGGGTCGGGTCTCTGCGCGCGACGCTGCCCGAGCAGCCGTCAGTGCGGCGGGCGCGACTGCAGGAGAACTGGGCCTTCACCGATCTGGAGATGCGTGACGTCGTCAACGCGGGCGCACTCGAACTGGTCGCGGCAACGGTGGCCGCGGGGTCCGACCCCGCCGGCGCGAAGAAGTGGTGGTTGGGCGAGATCGCCCGGGTGGCCAACGAGTGCGATGTCGAGCTGGACGCGGTGGGGGTGGAGCCAGCGGATGTGGCACGCGTCGAGGAGCTGATCGCCGCCGGGTCGCTGAACGACAAGCTGGCCCGGCAGGTGCTCGACGGTGTCATGGCGGGGGAGGGTTCGCCGGACGAGGTCGTCGCCGAACGTGAGCTCGCCGTCGTGTCTGACGACGCGGCGCTCGGCGCAGCCGTCGACGAGGCGGTCGCGGCGATGCCCGATGTGGCAGCGAAGGTACGCGCAGGCAACCTCGCGGCGGTCGGTGCGCTGATCGGCGCAGTCATGAAGGCGACCCGCGGCCAGGCCGACGCCGCCCGCGTCCGCGAACTCATCCTGAAGCGCCTCGGTGTCGACCGATGATGTAGCTGTATGCTGTGCTGTATGTCAGCGATACGAACGCAGATATACCTCAGCGAGGAGCAGCGGCGGCGTATTGACGAGGTCACCCAGACGGAGGGTGTGACGCTGGCGGCCTTCGTCCGCCGCGCCGTCGACGCCTACCTTGACCATGCCGATGTCGACGCGCAAGAGAACCTCGTCGCGACCTTCGGCGCCGACCCGGTCGCCGCTTACCCCGATCGGGGCGAGTGGGACCGTGGCTGACCTCCTGGTCGACACCGATCTATTCGTCGACCACCTGCGCGGTGCCGCAGAACTCAGGCCAGGTAGTCATCGGCTGCACTACTCCGTCGTGACCAGGGCCGAGTTGTTCGCCGGAAGTTCGGCGACGGACATGGTGAGCCGACTCCTGGCGCCGTTTCGAGAGCTCGCCGTCGACCGCACGGTGGCCGAGCGCGCCGGGCGGATCAGGCGAGAAGTGGGGACTCGTCTCCCCGACGCCTTGATCGCCGCCACCGCGTTGGAGCACCGCCTCATGCTCGCAACCCGCAACCGCCACGACTTCGAGCGAATCCGCGGACTCCGTCTACGCGCGCTTCGCTGACGGGCCACTCATCATCTCAGGTGAATGCGGGCACCACCTCGTCGTGCAGGAGGCGCAGCTGCTCGTCCACGGTGGCGACACCGTCCAGCGACATCCCGGTGAACGCCTTCACCAACGAGGCGTCGGTGATGGCGGCCACGATGTGGTTGACGCCGCTGGGCTCGATCTCGGTCTTGATCTTCTCGGTCACCTCGTCCGGGGTGCCGGAGACGGACAGCCGGTCGGCCAGCTCCGCTGAGGTGAGCTCGATGCCCCTGGCGAGGTCGCCCCCGCCGATCGCGTCGATGATCGGCTTGAGCTCGTCGGGGTCGACGCCGTTGCGCTGAAGTTGCTCGGCCGGCATCGAGGAGGCGTAGATGCCGACCATGCTGCGGGCGGCCTGCTTCGCGGCGGCGGAGTCCTTGCCGACGGCGAGGACGACCCAGGCGGCCATGTCGAGGGTGGTCCAGTCCTTGCCCGCACGTTCCGCGCCGATCCGGAAGTGCTCGACGGCGTAGTCGTAGGCCTCGCGGGTGTAGCTCAGCGCGTGGTGGCACCCGTCGGAGAGCTCGCCGGCGAGCTCGAAGGACTTCGGGCCCCGCATGGCACCGATCTTGATCGGTACGTGCTCCTGCACCGGGCGGGCGAAGGTGAACAGGCCGTTGTACGTGAAGAACTCGCCGTCGAAGGTGATGGCGCCGTCGTCGAGCAGCGTGCGCACGACGTGCAGGCCCTCCTTGACCCGGGACAGCGGCTTGGTCTTCGACCAGTCGATGCCGTACTGGGCGAGCAGACCGAAGTTGCCCGACGACAGCGCGACCTCGGCGCGGCCCGAGCTGAGCTCGTCCAGCGTCGCGGCGGCCTGGGCGATCAGGGTCGGTTCGCGCAGCACGACCGTGGACACGCTGGGCCCGAACCGGACCTGCTCTGTCTGTCCGGCAGCAGCGGCGAACAGCAGCCAGAGGTCCTTGTGCCAGGTCTCGTCGGCCGCGTAGCAGGCGTAGAAGCCCAGCTCGTCGGCGAGCCGGATCGAGGCCAGGGACTCCTCGAGCGGGTAGTCGGGAAGCATGCAGTAACTGAACCTCATCGCGGGCTCCTCTCGGTCCTACGAGTCGTCGAGCTCGCGGAGGATCTCCTCGCCGGAGATGACCGTCCCGGCCCAGTGCCGGTGCATCCAGTCGAGGTGGTCGTGGCGGCTGTGGACGATGCGCAGGGTGTCCCAGTTGGGGAACGACTGCTGGGTGACGTGCTCGGTCATGAGGTCGGGGTCGACCTCGTAGACGTGCTCGAAGCGGGTGATGGTTGTCTCGGTGACCTGGTTCGCCTGGGGTGGCTCGTGCTCGTCCGCGTACCGGTAGCCCTTCATCCCGGGTCCACCTCGCCTTCGTAGGCACGGTCCAGGCCGTACTTGCCCGGGTTCATGATGTTGTTCGGGTCGAGCGCTCGCTTGACCTTGAGCATCACGTCGTACCCGCCGCCCAGCTCCGACGGAACCAGGTCGACCTCACCCTCGCGGCACGCGCCATGGCAGGCGGAGATTGATCCGCCGTGCTCGATCGCGACGGCCGCGATGTCGCGCTTGGCCTCCACCCAGGCCGACCACATCTCGTCGTCGAGGCGCTGCTCCCAGATGCCGACGTCGATCTCGGTGAGGAAGTCTGTACCGGTGTCGCCGCTGGTGTAGAAGAACATCCCCCAGTCGTCGAACGCGTCGAAGCGCTCGCGCAGCCGGGCCACGATCGCGTGCCACTTCCCCTTCACCGCCGGCAGTTCCGTGTAGCTGATGGCGGAGTCCTCGCAGTGCCAGCTCATCGGCACGACCTGGCCGTCCCTGGTGCGGCCGTGCAGCGGGGTGGCGTAGCGGTCGTGCCGAGCCGCCCAGTCGCCCTCGGAGATCTCGTCGCCGAGGTAGCGGGCACCGTTCTCTCGCGCGATGCGCATCAGCCGCCTCCCGCCCGCCCGTACCTCGTCCTCGTTGCCATACGCGACCGCACAGACCAGCGAGCGGACGTCGCCGGGTTGGGGGATGTACGCCTCGTCGTCACGGCGCAGGTAGGCGACCTTCCACTCGTCGAACAACACCGCGCCCGCGAACGTCGCGATGCCGGCCTGGCTCAGATGCTTGAGCGTGCGGTACGCGTCGTCGAAGTCGCCGAACGCAAAGAAGGGGGAGAACTCCGCTTCGGGCTTGGGATACAGCTTGAGCGTGGCGCGGGTGGCGATGCCCAGCGTGCCCTGGTGGCCCATGAACAGGTGCTTGAGCTGGTAACCGGTGGAGCTCTTCGTCACCTTGCGCCCGCCGCCGTCGCCCACGGTGATGACATCGCCGGTCGGCAACACCATGTCGAAGCTCAGTACGAGGTCGCGCGAGTGCCCGAATCTGGCTCCGACGAGCGACCACCCACTGGTGCCGATGCGACCTCCCACCAGGGAGCACGGGTACGAAGCCGGATCGTCGGGGTAGATCAGTCCGTGCGCGCCCAGCACCTCGTTGAGCTTGAGCATGTTGATGCCGACGCCAACCGTGCAGGTGCGGTTGTCCAGATCGATCTCCTCGATCTGGTTCATGCGCTTGACGTCGACGACGATCCCGCGCCGCTCGGGGCGGGCTCCGTCGGTGAGACCGGTCCCGCCGTCACGGGGCACGACCGGGATGCCCAGCCGGTTGGCGATGCGCACGACCGCGGCGACCTGCTCGGTGGTGTTGGGTGTGACGACGAGATCCGGCACATACTGCGCCCAGCGGTGCACCGGGAACGGCGCCGGCACTCGGGCACGGGCCATCCGGGCGGTCTTGGAGGTGTGGACGTGCTCCGAGCCGAGGGCCCGGGCGATCTCCTCGACCACGGCGTCGGCGAGCGGCGGTGCGATGGTCACGGCCCCTGCCTCCCCCCGACCTCGATGCCGAGGGACTCGGCGAGGATCTCGTGAATGTCGACGACGTCGATGTCGCGTTTGCCACCGGCCACCGAGAGCGGGCGTTCGGACCACGGGCAGGCGCTGACCAGCGTGTCCACCCCGAGAGCAGCAGCCTTGTCCACCCGGTCGTCGCTGATTGCGGCGGTGAGTTCCGGCTTCTCGATGGCCAGGCCACCCCCGGCCCCGGAGCAGTAAGACCATTGCGTGACGCGGTCGACATCGGTGAAGTCGAGTCCGGGGATCGCCCGTAGCACCTCGCGGGGCTCCTGCCAGATGCCCTTGCGCTTGTTGAGCCGGCACGGGTCGTGGTAGGTGACCGAGCGCTGGACGGGAACCGAGGGGGCGAGCCGGCCGTCGCGGATCAGCTCGGCGAACAACTCGACGACCAGCACGACCTCGAGGTCGAAGTCCGCGCCGAAGAACTTCGGGTAGTCCTCGGTGAAGCTGATGTAGTCGTGCGGGTCGAGGACAAGGATCCGGGTGGCGCCGACTGCGCGCCAGTTCGCGAGGTTGTGCTCGGCGAAGCGGCGCGCCTGGTCGACATACCCCATCTCGGCGGCAGGCCCTCCGCAGCACCACTGCTCCTGCATGAGCCCGAACGGGACGCCGGCGTGTTGCAGGATCTGCGCGACGGCTCGCGGTAGCGACGTGCGGTAGAAGGCGGCCTCACAGTCGACGAACAGGATGGTGTCGCCGCCGACGGGGATGTCGAGCCCGTCCGCCCAGTCGCGGACGTGCTCCTGGCTCACCCCGCCGTCGCCGAGCACGGGCTCGTGTGTGCGCTCGTCGGTGAGCTGGTTCCAGCGCTGCCACGCCGGCTGGTGGACGCCGCTGTCGACGGCGAGTGCGCGCACAGCCTTGACCAGGTCGACCGTGCGGGTGCGGAACCGGTAGAAGTCGCCGGTGAACAGGGTGTTGGGACAGCGCAGCTCGCAGGCGCCGCACTGGGTGCAGTTGACGTAGTCGGCAGCGACATCTTCGACGGTCAGCTCGCCCTGCTCCATCGCGACCACGTTGGCGTGGAACGCCGTCGGCGTCCACGTGTCGTTGCGCGTCACCTGGGTGACGGGGCAGACCTCGCGACAGAACTTGTGGCCGGAGGAGAAGCAGCTCCAGGCCGCGTTGCGCCATTCGGCGACGAACTCCTGCGTCTGCTCGGGGCCCCCGCCACCGTTGCCGCCGCCGTTCGAGGTCAGGGCGACAGGGACCGGGCCGGCCGGCGCAGGGACCTCGGTCATGCTCGCTCCTCACCGGAGTGCCTGGGAGTCAACCTAGAGAGCACCAGGTCGGAGTTCAACACGTTCGGGCAGGCGCTAGCCGAGCCGGGCTGCCCGCAGCGCGAGGTAGCGCTGCTCGGGGACGCTTGCGGTCGTCCTCGCTGCCCGCTGGTAGCAGTGGCGGGCGGCGGCAGTGTCTCCGGCGAGTTCGAACAGGTGCCCGCGTACCGCGTCAAGGCGGTGGGTGCGGGCCATGTGGTCGTCGGTGTCGAGAGTTCCGAGCAGGGCGAGGCCGGCTCGCGGCCCGTTGACCATGGCGAGAGCTACCGCTCGGTTGAGGGTGACGACGGGCCCCGGGGAGACTCGTTCGAGCGTCTCGTAGAGCGCCAGGATCTGCGGCCAGTCCGTGTCCTCGGCGCTAGGCGCTTCGTCATGCGTCGCGGCGATCGCCGCCTGCAGCTGGTACGGGCCGATCGGCGTCGTGCCCAAGGTGTGGGTGATCAGTGCCACGCCTTCGGAGATCTGGGCGGCGTCCCACAGGTCACGCCGCTGTTCGGCCAGCGGGACGAGCGAGCCGTCCGGGTTCGTGCGGGCAGTCCGGCGGGCGTCGGTGAGCAGCATGAGAGCGAGCAGCCCGGCGACCTCGCCCTCGGCCGGCGTGAGCTGGTGGAGCAGGCGGGTCAAGCGGATGGCCTCGGCGGTGAGGTCGGCACGATGCAGCGCGGGGCCCGAGCTGGTCGTGTAACCCTCGTTGAACACGAGGTAGAGAACGTGCAGCACCACGGCCAGGCGGTCGGCCCGCTCCGGCTCCGGCGGGAGGTCGAACCGGATGCCGGCGGTCTTGATGCGCTGCTTGGCGCGGCTGATGCGCTGGGCCATGGTGGCCTCGGGGACGAGGAACGCGTTCGCGATCTCCGCCGTCGTCAGCCCGCCGACCGCACGCAGGGTGAGCGCCAGCTGCGAGGGCACCGACAGTGCGGGATGGCAGCACAGGAACAGCAGCGTGAGCGTGTCGTCCTGGTCGGAGGGCTGCCCCCGGCCGGGCAGTTCCAGCGCGGCGGCGGTCTCCTCCCGACGCCGTCGGGCGCTCTCGCTGCGCCACTCGTCGACCAGACGCCGCGAGGCGACGGTCACCAGCCATGATTGCGGGCTGTCCGGAACGCCTTCCTCGGCCCATTGCAGCGCAGCGGCGAGGAGCGCCTCCTGCACGGCGTCCTCACAGGCGTCGAACTGCCCGTACCGCCGCACCAGCGAGGCGAGCACCTGCGGTGCGTGCTCACGTAGCATGCCCTCGATTCGCGGGTCAGCCCTCACAGGTCGGACAGGTGCTCCGGCGGCGCGTCCATGACCTCGCGCACCTCGACGGGCTCACCGGTGCCGGCGACACATCGCGAGGCGATCTCGATGGCCCGCTCCTCGCTCACGTCGACGATCCAGTAGCCGGCGAGGGACTCCTTCGACTCGGCGAACGGGCCGTCGGTGGCGACCGGGATGCCGTCCCTCAAGCGGATGGTCCTCGCCTGGGACGGATCGGCTAGCCTGTGCCCCTCGACGAGCTCACCGGCTTCCCTGAGCTCGTCATCGATCTTCGTCATGAGCGCGTGCATGTTCCTGATCCACTCCGGCGACTTGACCTCCACGATCGTGGCCTGGTCCCCGAACATCATGATCATGTACTTCATGTCGCCATTTCCTTGTCAGCCCTGAGCCTGCAGGGTTACGCGCAGGATCCGGTCGTCGCCCTCGCGGGGGTCGCCGCGGCCGTCGGTGTTGTTCGTCAGCACCCATAGCGAGCCGTCGGGTGCGAGCGCGGCGTGCCGCAGCCGGCCGAACTCGCCGGTCGCGAAATCGGTCGGCGATCCGGCTTCACCGCCGGGCACGGGCACCTGCCACAGTCTCTGACCACGCAGCGCGGCGAGGAAGACCGTGTCGCGGACATACGCGATGCCGCTGGGTGACGCCTCGTCGGTCGTCCACTGTGCGACCGGCTCGACGAACCGGTCGTCGCCGCCCTCTCCCTCGACGATCGGCCATCCGTAGTTGTTGCCTGCCTCGATGAGGTTGAGCTCGTCCCAGGTGTTCTGGCCGAACTCGCTGGCCCACAGGCGTCCGTCCTCGTCGAAGGCGAGGCCTTGTACGTTGCGATGGCCGTAGGTGAATACGGGAGACCCGTCGAACGGGTTGTCCGCCGGCACCGATCCGTCCGGCTCCAGCCGGAGGATCTTCCCGCCCACCGAGTCGAGGTCCTGCGCCCGGGCCGGCTCGCTGGCGTCCCCGGTGCTGACGTAGAGCATCCCGTCCGGCCCGAAGGCCAGCCGCCCGCCATTGTGGTTGCCAGCCTTCGGGATGCCGTCGATCACCACCACCGGGTCGCCCAGCGCACCGTCGCTCAGCGGCATCCGCACGACTCTGTTGTCGTCGGCGGCGGTGAAGTAGGCGTGGACGGCTGTGGGTGCCGCCGGGTCGATCGCGAGGCCGAGCAGGCCGCCCTCGTTGTCCGCCTCGACGCCCGGCACCGTCCCGACCTCGCTGACCTGGCCGGACGCGGACACGGCGAGGATGCGGCCGGTTTCGCGCTCGGAGACCAATGCCGACCCGTCGGCCAGGAAGGCCAGACCCCAGGGGACGTCGAGCCCGGTCACGAGGTCCTCGAAGCCGGCCGGCACGACCGGCCCGGGCTCGACCGTCGGGGTCTGGGTCAGGGTCGGTGTGGGACTGCTCGGGGTCGACGGCGTGCGGGTGGTCGGCGCTGTGGTCGGTTCCGGATCGCCACCGGAGCATGCCGTGACCAGCAGGAGCGCGCCGAGGGCCACATAGCTATGCGCAGGTCGTGGCCGGACGACGTGAGAGCGCCACATGGGGGCGATGCTTTCATGCGGGTGAGCCGGGTAGGTTCGAGCGGGTGGGTGATCGCCGGACCGTCCTCCAGCCGTTCGAGCTCACCGGTGCGCTGAGCGCGCTGCCTGCCGACCTCGACGTCGCGGTCTGGGACGCCATCGGGCTGCCCTCTGACGGCGTGCTGGAACGCGTCGAGTTCTACGTGATGCCGTACACGTTTGCTCCGGTCATCGGCGAGGTGATCGCCGCGATGCCGGGCCTCCGCGTCGTCCAGACGCTCACAGCGGGCGTCGAACACGTCATGCCGTTCATTCGCCCGGACGTCACTCTGTGCAACGCCCGCGGTGTCCACGACGCCAGCACGGCGGAGCTGGCGGTGGCTCTCACGCTCGCGTCGCTGCGGGGGATCCCGGACTTCGTGCGGGCGCAGGACCGCGGGCGATGGGTTCACGGGCTGCGGCCGTCGCTGGCCGACCGGACGGTGCTCGTCGTGGGGTACGGATCGGTCGGCGCAGCGGTCGAGCGCCGGCTGCTCCCGTTCGAGTGCGACGTGCTGCGCGTCGCCCGGCGGGCACGCGACGGCATCGCCGGGTACGAGGCACTGCCGTCCCTGCTGGGACGGGCCGACGTCGTGGTGCTGACCGTGCCGCTGACGGAACAGACACGCGGGATGGTCGACGCCTCCTTCCTGGCTGGCATGCGTGACGGCGCACTGTTGGTCAACGTCGCGCGCGGCCCGGTCGTCGACACCGACGCGCTGCTCGCGGAGCTCGACGCTGGGCGGCTCAGCGCTGCGCTGGACGTGACCGACCCTGAACCCCCGCCCCCGGACCACCCGCTCTGGACCGCGCCCGGACTGCTGATCTCTCCCCACATCGGCGGCAACACCTCGGCCTTCCTGCCGAGGGCGACCAGGCTGGTCCGCGACCAGCTCGAGCGCTATGCCGCCGGCGAGCCGTTGGCCAACGTCGTCCAGGCGTAGTCGCGGTGTCGGGGGCCCGCCCCGTTTGTCGTGTGGTCGGGCACACTTGCTGGGCATGACGGTGTTGCTCATGATCGGCACGCGCAAGGGCCTGTGGCTGGCCCGTAGCGACGACGACCGGACCACGTGGCAGTTCGACGGTCCGCACTTCCTCATGCAGGAGATCCCGTCGGCTGCGATCGACACCCGCGGGGGCGGGGCGCGGCTGCTGGTCGGAGCCCGCAGCGAGCACTGGGGCCCGTCCGTGTTTAACTCCGACGACCTCGGCGCGAGCTGGGACGAGCCCGAGGGCGGAGCGGTCCGGTTCCCGCCCGAGGCCGACGCGGCGGTCGCCGCCGTCTGGCAGTTGCGCCCCGATACCGCCGGGCGACCGGGCGTGGTCTGGGCCGGCACCGAGCCGTCGGCGTTGTGGCGCTCCGACGACCGGGGTGAGACGTTCGCGCTTGTCGACGGGCTGTGGAACCACCCGCACCGGCAGAGCTGGCAGCCCGGCGGCGGTGGACAAGCGATCCACACGGTGCTGCCGCATCCGACCGACGACGCCCGCGTGCTGGTCGCCATGTCCACCGGCGGCGTCTACACGACCGCTGACGGAGGCACGTCGTGGAACTCGTCCAACCAGGGGATCAAGGCATATTTCCTGCCCGACCAGTGGCCCGACTACGGCCAGTGCGTACACAAGGTCGCCCGCGACCCGGCCGACCCGGAGCGGCTGTTCGCTCAGAACCACCACGGGGTCTACCGCTCCGACGACGGCGGCTCCACCTGGTCCTCGATCGCCGACGGCCTGCCCAGCGACTTCGGCTTCGCGATCGTCGCCCATCCCGCTCGTGCGGCCACGGCATGGGTCGCGCCGCTGGTTGCCGACGGTGAGCGGATCCCCCCAGACGGCGCGCTGAAGGTGTGGCGCACCGACGACAATGGAGCCTCGTGGGCCTCTGTCTCCGCCGGTCTTCCCGAGTCGGGCTTCTACGCATCGGTGCTGCGCGACGCGTTCACCGTCGACGACGTGGGGGCGTCCGCGGGGCTCTACCTCGGTACCCGTGACGGCAGCGTCTATGCCAGTGCCGACGAGGGGGGCGGCTGGGCCGAGGTGGCCAGCCACCTGCCCGACGTGCTCTGCGTGCGCGCGGCAACGATTCCGTGAATGTCACCGTCCGGCTGCCCGGGGCGCTGCGCGAGCTCGCCCGGGGCGAGCGTGCCGTCGTCGTCGAGCTGGACGACCAGGCGACGGTCACGACGCTGCTCGACGCGCTGGCGCATCGGCTGCCGGCGGTCGAACGGCGTATCCGTGACGAGACCGGGGTACTGCGCCGTCACGTCAACGTCTACGTCGGCGACGCCAACGTCCGCGACGGTGCCGGCCTCGCCGAGCCGCTGGCCGACGGTGCCGAGATCCAGGTGATCCCTGCGGTGTCCGGAGGCTGAGCGGGTCTAGCGTTGGCCGCTATGACGCTCACCTCATCCGCTCCCGACCTCAAGCCCCGCTCGCGTGAGGTCACCGACGGACTCGAACGCGCGGCCGCCCGCGGGATGCTCCGCGCTGTCGGCATGACCGACGACGACTGGGAGAAGCCGCAGATCGGTGTGGCGTCGTCGTGGAACGAGATCACACCGTGCAACCTGTCCCTGGACCGGCTGGCCAAGGCGGCGAAAGAGGGGGTGCACGCGGCCGGGGGTTTCCCGATGGAGTTCGGCACGATCTCGGTGTCGGACGGCATCTCGATGGGCCACGAGGGCATGCACTACTCACTGGTGTCCCGCGAGGTCATCGCCGACTCGGTCGAGACGGTGTTCGGGGCCGAGCGGTTCGACGGTGCGGTGCTGCTGGCCGGCTGCGACAAGTCCGAACCCGCGATGCTCATGGCGGCCGCCCGCCTCGACGTGGCAGCCGTGTTCCTCTACGCGGGCTCGATCCTGCCGGGGCGGGTCGGCGACCGGGAAGTGACGATCATCGACGCGTTCGAGGCGGTCGGTGCCTGCGCTCGAGGGCTCATCACGCGCGAGGAGGTCGACGAGATCGAGCGCGCCATCTGCCCCGGCGAGGGCGCGTGCGCCGGCATGTACACGGCCAACACCATGGCCAGTGCCGCAGAGGCGCTGGGCATGTCACTGCCGGGCAGCGCCGCACCACCGGCCGTCGACCGCCGCCGCGACGGCTTCGCCCGCCGCTCCGGTGAGGCCGTCGTCGGCCTGCTCAGGCAAGGCGTAACCACGCGCGACATCCTCACCCGCGATGCGTTCGAGAACGCGATCGCCGTGGTCATGGCCCTCGGCGGCTCGACGAATGCGGTCCTGCACCTGATGGCCATCGCGCACGAGGCTGACGTCGAGCTCAGCCTGGACGACTTCAACCGGATCGGTGACCGCGTGCCGCACCTGGCCGACGTCAAGCCGTTCGGGCGTTATGTCATGACCGACGTCGACCGCATCGGCGGCGTGCCGGTGGTCATGCGTGCGCTGCTCGACGCCGGCCTGCTGCACGGTGACTGCCTCACGGTCACCGGCGCGACGATGGCCGAGAACCTCGCGAAGATCGCGCCCCCCGACCCGGACGGCAAGATCATCCACGCGCTCGGCGATCCGATCCACCGCACCGGCGGGCTGACCGTCCTGCGCGGCACGCTCGCACCTGAGGGGGCGGTGGTGAAGACCGCCGGGTTCGACGCCGCCGTCTTCGAGGGGACGGCTCGCGTCTTCGACGGTGAGCAGGCAGCCATGGACGCGGTGGCGGACGGCACCGTCGTCGGCGGGGACGCGGTCATCGTCCGCTACGAAGGGCCCAAGGGCGGGCCCGGCATGCGGGAGATGCTCGCGGTGACTGGCGCGATCAAGGGCGCCGGCCTCGGCAAGAGCGTCCTGCTGATCACCGACGGCCGATTCTCGGGTGGCACGACCGGCCTGTGCATCGGCCACCTCGCCCCCGAGGCCGTCGACGGCGGGCCGGTCGCGTTCGTCCGCGACGGCGACCGGATCCGACTGGACGTCGAGGCGCGGACCCTCGACCTGCTCGTCGACGACGCCGAGCTGGCCGTCCGTCGAGAGGGTTGGTCGCCGCCGCCGGCCAAGCACCAGCGCGGGGTGCTCGCGAAGTACGCCCGCCTCGTCGGCTCCGCTGCGACCGGAGCCGTCTGCGACTGAGTGACGGGGACCGGCGCGCGCTAGCGTCGAGACATGGTGTCGCGGACCATGCGATCGGCCGCCTACGCCGTTCCGTCGGCCGCGCTCGTCGGCGTGGTGTGGTGGCAGGCCGAAGGCGTGCCGACTCCGGTCGCCCTCGCCGTCGTCGCCGCGGCTGTTGCGTGGCAGGCCTTCTTGCTCCGCCGGAATCTCCGGCTGGACCGGCAGGTCGACCACGACCAGTTGACCGGGCTGCCCGGCCGAGTGCTCCTGCGCCAACGGCTGGGAGCGCTCCTGCGCAACGGCCACCGAGTGGCACTGGTCTTCGTCGACCTCGACGGCTTCAAGCGGGTCAACGACGCGTATGGGCACGCCGCCGGCGACCGGATCCTGGTCGAGGTGGCGCGCCGCCTGGAGCGCACGGCCGGCCCGGACGCCTTCGTCGCCCGCTACGGCGGGGACGAGTTCGCGATCGTGATCCAGGCGGCCGAGCCCGAGGCGCGGGACCTCACCGAGCGGGTCACGGCCTGCCTGTGCCGGCCCGGGTCCGGACGGCTGGTCCTGGCCGCGAGTGTGGGTCTTGCCATGTCGGACGGCGGCAGCGCAGATCTCGACGCGCTGCTCGCGGAGGCCGACGCCTCGATGTACGCCGCGAAGCGCCTCACAACGGAACCACTCAGCTCGCAACCGGCTCGTCGTGGTCGGCCTGCAACACGGCCGTGAGCGTGTCGAGCGCGGCCTCTGCACCCTCACCGTCGGCTTCCAGGGCAACCTCGTCGCCACCCTTGGCGCCGAGCGCGAGGACGGCGAGGATGCTGCGCGCGTCGACGGCCTTGCCGTCTCCCTTGCGGATGCGCACCGGCACGGGCAGTTCGGCCGCCGCCTTGACGAACAGGGCGGCCGGCCGCGCGTGCAAACCGACGCGTGATCCGACGACGACGACTCGTTCGGCCATGTCTGCCTCCTCAGGCTTCGATGGTCACCTTGATGCCCTCGCCACGGGAGACGATCCCGAAGGCGTCGAGTACCTCCCCGAGCGGCAGCCTGTGCGTGATGAGGTCGGCAACCGGCACGGCACCGGACGCGATGAGCTGGAGCGCGCGCTTGTTGTGCGCGGGGCTCGACCCGTTGGCGCCGACGATGGTGAGCTCGCGGTAGTGGACGAGGTTGGAGTCCAGCGTGATCGTCGGCGTGTCCTTGGGCAGACCGCCGAAGAAGCTGATCCGCCCGCCCGGCGCGACCATTGTCAGCGCGTCCTCCTGCGCCTTGCCGGATGCCGCGGCCGTGATCACCACGTCGGCACCGCGACCCTCGGTCAGCTTCACGACCTCGTCGATCGCATCGACCTCGGCCGCGCAGATGGCGGCGTCGGGCCTGACCACGTCGGCCGACATGTCCAGGCGGGAGCGGTTGAGCTCGACCAGGAACACACGCCGCGCCCCCCGGGCTCGCGCCAGGCGCACGTGCAGGCACCCGATCGGGCCGGCGCCCACGACGACGACGTCGTCGCCCTCACCGACCTGCGCGAGTTCCTGGCCGTTGATGACGCAGGCCAGGGGCTCGGCGACCGACGCCTCGGCGAAGCTCACGCCGTCGGGTATCCGGTTGAGGCCGTCGACCCGGAGGACCGCATGCGGCACGACGAGGTACTCGGCGAACCCGCCCTCGTAGTGGTAACCCACCGAGGTCTGGTTCGGGCAGACGGTCATCCGACCGGCCAGACACTGCGCGCACTCGCCGCACGGGACGGCGGCGATGACCTGGACTCCGTCGCCGACCGCCCAGCCGGTGACGTCCGCGCCGATGTCGACGACTTCGCCGGCGACTTCGTGGCCCATGACCCGCGGCGGGTCGATGTGCTGGTGGCCGTGGTTGTAGATCTTGACGTCGGTGCCGCAGGTCGAACAGTTGCGGACCCTGATCTTCACCTCGTCCGGACCGGCCCGAGGCTCGGCAATGTCCTCGATCCGCACGTCGCCGGGTGCGTAGAAGCGGGCGACCTTCATGGTGAATGCTCCTCGTCCACCGCTGACAGCAGGTCGAGCACGTCACCGGGTTCGGTGGCCGAGCGGAGCCGCTCGGCCTGATCCGGCTCCATCAGGATCTGCGCCAGCGCGGAGAGCACGGCGACGTGCTCGTCGCCGCTGGACGCGATCGGGATGCAGAGCTTCACGGTCTGGCCGTCCCAGTCGACGCCGTCCGGATACTGCAGGACGGCCAGCGCGGTGCGCTTGACGTGCACCCTGCTCTCGTCGGTTCCGTGCGGGATCGCGATGCCCTCGCCCATGTAGGTCGAGATGGATCGTTCGCGCTCGAGGATGGCGTCGGCGTACGGCGGCGCAACCGCGCCGATGCTGACCAGCACCTCTCCGGACTGGCGCAGCGCGTCCCACTTGTCCTGCGCGCGCTGCGCCAGCCGGATGGCGTCCGGGCCGAGGATCGCGGTCGTGGCGTCCTCAACCACCGAGTACCCCCCCGTCCCTGATCGCGGCCTCGACCCGGTCGAAGGCGGGGTCTCCCATAAAAACCTGGAACGGGACGACCACTGCCTGCGGCGCGATGCCACGCGCCCGGTCGGCCAGGCCGACGTGGCAAAGAACTACCTGGGCGTCGGCCGGGATCGAGTTGACCGGCACGTGCTCGACGGCAACGTCGTACTTCTTCAGCCGCTTGCGCAGCTGGCTGGCCAGCATGACGCTGCTGCCCATGCCGGCGTCGCAGGCGACGACCACCTTGGTCACGTCGCTTCCGGTGATCTGGGACATGGGCTCAGGCCTCCGACGTGGCTGTGCGTGCGGTCGCGGGAGTGGCTGCGGGGGTGGTCGTCGTATGAGTACCGGCTTCCTCCGGCGTCTCGAGCGGGACGTCCTTTTCCGCCCGGCCGAAGCCCAGGAGCATTGATCCGACGCCGAATGACACGGCGGCGGCCACGGCGATCGAGGAGAGCACGACGACGTACGCCCCGCGGGGAGTCACCGCCAGGTAGGCGAAGATGCTTCCCGGCGACGGGGTGGCCAGCAGGCCGGCACCGGTGATCATCGCCGTGGTCACGCCCGCAGCACCACCGGCGATGGCGGCGAGGATCATGCGTGGCTTCATCAGCACGTAGGGGAAGTAGATCTCGTGGATGCCGCCGAAGAACTGGATGATGATCGCGCCGGGAACGGTCGGCCGCAGCGAGCGAGGGCCGAAGAACAGGTACGCCAGCAGGATGCCGAGTCCCGGCCCGGGGTTGGTCTCGATCATGAACAGGATCGACCGACCCTGCTCTGCAACCTCGGCCACTCCGAGGGGTGCAAGCACGCCGTGGTTGATCGCGTTGTTGAGGAAGAGCACCTTGGCCGGTTCGACGATGACTGACACCAGAGGCAGCAGGTTGTTCTCCACCAACGCGTCGACACCGTTGCCGGCTGCCTCGGTCAACGCCTCGACCACCGGGCCGATGGCCCACAGGCCGGCAATGGCCATGCCGCCGCCGATGATGCCCGCACTGAAGTTGTCCACCAGCATCTCGAAACCCGCGCGCGTGCGCTCGGCGGTGACGTTGTCGACGAGCTTGAGGATGAACGCGGTGAGTGGACCGATGACCATCGCCCCGAGGAACATCGGGATGTCGGTGCCGACGACGACACCGACCGTGGCGATCGCCCCCACCACCGCGCCGCGTTGTCCGTGTACCAGGCGGCCGCCGGTGTAGCCGATCAGTACGGGCAGCAGAAAGGTGATCATCGGCCCAACCAGCCCGGCCAGGGTCTCGTTCGGCAGCCAGCCGGTGGGGATGAACAGAGCCGTGATGAGGCCCCAGGCGATGAACGCCGAGATGTTCGGCATGATCATGCCGGCCAGGTAGCCCCCGACCCGCTGGACGGTGGCGCGGAAACCGCCGCCTTCGAGGTGCTTGCTCGCGGAAATGTCTGAAGGTGCCATCGGTCTGCTCCGTTCCTGAGGGGGCGCGGCGGGCGTCGGTGCGGTTCTAGGGGGCGGGAGACAGCTCCCGGGTCCGGTCGGGAGGTTGGACCAGCCGGAGGTTGCGGTGGATCACGTCATCGGGGCCCGGCATCCTGCTGCCCGGCAGTGATGCGGCGGCGGCTCCCCAGCTCAGGGCGGCGGCGAGCGCCTCGGGGCCGCGGCCACCGGCCGACAGGAAGCCGGCGAGCATCGCGTCGCCCGCGCCGACCGAGCTGACCGGCACGAGCTCGGGTGCGGCGCCGAAGACAGCGCCCTCGTCGTCGACCAGGACGGCGCCGTCGCGGCCGAGGCTGGCGAGCACCGCCCGGGCGCCGCGCGAGTGCAACTGGCGGGCGGCGTCGACGACGTCACCGATGGTGTGCAACGCGATTCCGGTCGACTCGGCGAGCTCGTCCCGGTTGGGCTTGACCAGTGCCGGCTCGGCGTGGAGGACCGCCGACAGAGCCTGGCCGCTCGTGTCGACCGCGATGAGCGCCCCGGACGCGCGGAGCGTGCGGGCGAGGTCGGCGTAGAAGCCGGGCTCGACGCCGGGGGGCAGGCTGCCGCTCGCCACGACCCAGTCGGCGCCCGACACCGACGAGGTGACGGCGTTGACGCAGGCCGCCACCTGCCCGGCGTCGAGGGGTGCGCCAGGCTCGTTGAACTTGGTCGTCGTGCCGTCCGGCTCGACCACCGCGATGTTCGATCTGGTCGCACCGGGAACCGGGACCGGGAGAATGTCGATGCCGTCGGCCTCGAGGAGCGCGACGAGGTGCTCGCCCTCCGCGCCGCCGGTCGTGACGACGGCACGGGTCTTGACTCCGTGAGCCGCCAGCGCCCGGGAGACGTTGATGCCCTTGCCGCCTGCGTCGACGTGTACGCCGAGTGCCCGCACGACCGAGCCGCGGTCGAGCGCCTCGACCTCGACCGTGCGGTCGACGCTCGGGTTGAGGGTCAGCGTGACGATCATGCGAGCACGACCCGGGGTCCGGCCGACCGCAGCGCTTCGACGAGCCAGGGCTCGACTCCGGTGTCGGTGATGATGGTGTCGATCTCGGCCAGGTGGCCGAAGTTCGCGAAGTGGTCGTTTCCGATCTTGGTGTGGTCGGCCAGCACGACGGACCGGCGGGAAGACTCGATCATCGCCTTCTTGACCGCGGCCTCCGTAGCGTCCGGCGTCGTCAAACCGCGCTGCACCGAGACTCCGTTGGTACCCAGAAAGGCGACGTCCACATAGGACTCCCGCAGGGTGCGCAAGGCCCAGATGTCGACCGCCGCCTGGGTGCGACCGCGGACCCGGCCCCCGAGCAGCAGGACCGTGATGGTGGGCCGGGTCGACAGCGCCATCGCGATGGGCAGGGCGTTGGTGACCACGGTCAGCTCGCGGTCGAGGGGAAGGACGTTGGCCAGCCGGGCGGTCGTGGATCCGGCGTCGAGCAGGATCGAGCCCTCCTCGGGTACTTCGGCGAGCGCGGCCTTGGCGATGCGCTCCTTCTCGGCGGTGAGGACGGCGTCACGCGCGGTGAGACCGGGCTCGAAGCCGAGCCGCTCGACCGGGATGGCGCCGCCGTGTACGCGTCGCAGCAGCCCATGGCGTTCGAGGGCGGTGAGGTCGCGGCGCACCGTCTCGGCGGTGACCGCCAAGTCGGTCGCCGCCTCGGCCACGTCGACCCGCCCGGCGGCCCGCGCGCGTTCGACGATCCATTGCTGCCGCTCCTCTGCGTACATCTGTGTTCACCTCCTCTTTGGTTGGTTTCCGCTTTGTATCAGTCTGTTTCTGTGGGAGTCAAGAGTTCGCGCTGGCGCGGTCACGATGTGGACGGCCGTCCCGGATGGCGAGACGTGGGGAGGTCTGCCTTGACCATTCGGTGGCCGGTAGGGAACCGTGCCATTCGTGCACGCCAGCACCCTCGTACTCGTACAGCGCGTCGGCTGACCCAGCGAACCGACGCGCGACCCCTCGTGAGCCTTCTGGCCGGGGGGTCTTTTCATGCCAGTCAGCACGAGCACCGATGCCGAAGGGACGAAGAGGCCGGACATGTCGGAGTCACAGAAGGGGCATCACAACGCGGCGCCCACCACGTCGCCCACAGCGCGGCCGACGGAGACGCAAGCCACGATCACCGGCGCCGCGAGCCTGATCCGCTCGCTGGAGGCGGCCGGTGTCGACACCGTGTTCGGCATCCCCGGCGGGGCGATCCTGCCCGCCTACGACCCGCTGCTCGACTCGACCCGGATCCGGCACATCCTGGTCCGCCACGAACAGGGCGCAGGGCACGCGGCGGAGGGCTATGCGCTGGCGACCGGACGGGTGGGCGTCTGCATGGCGACCAGTGGGCCGGGCGCGACGAACCTGGTCACCCCGATCGCCGACGCGCACATGGACTCGGTGCCGATCGTCGCCGTCACCGGCCAGGTTCCCAGTGCCGCGATCGGCACAGACGCCTTCCAAGAGGCCGACATCCGCGGCATCACGATGCCGATCACCAAGCACAACTACCTGGTCACCGACGCCGCGCAGATCCCGCGGACGATCGCCGAGGCGTTCCATATCGCCGCGACCGGCCGGCCGGGTCCCGTCCTGGTCGACATCGCCAAAGACGCGCTGCAGGCACCGACCCGCTTCGACTGGCCGGCCGAGATCGACCTGCCCGGGTACCGCCCGGTCAGCCGGCCACACTCGAAGCAGATCCGCGAGGCCGCCCGGCACATCGTGGGCGCCCGCCGACCGGTGATCTATGTCGGCGGCGGGGTGATCAGGGCTCGCGCCTGGGCAGAGTTGCGTGACCTGGTGGAGTTGACCGGCATTCCGCTCGTCACGACGCTCACCGCCCGGGGGGCGTTCCCCGACAGCGACCATCGCCACCTCGGCATGCCGGGCATGCACGGCAACGTCACAGCCGTCACGTCGCTGCAGAAGTCCGACCTGCTCATCGCCTTGGGGGCACGCTTCGACGACCGCGTGACCGGGAGGCTCTCGTCGTTCGCGCCGCAGGCGGCGGTCATCCACGCGGACATCGACCCGGCCGAGATCTCCAAGAACCGCGTGGCGGACGTCCCGATCGTGGGCGACTGTCGCGAGGTGATCGCCGACCTGGTCGTCGCCATCGGGGCCGAGCACGCTGCGGGCCGGCACGGTGACTACGCCGCCTGGTGGCACCAGATCGACGGGTGGCGGCGGAAGTACCCGTTGGGCTACGCGACTCCGGACGACGGGGAACTGGCGCCGCAGTACGTGATCGAACGACTCGGCGCGATAGCCGGGCCGGAGGCGCTCTACGTCGCCGGCGTCGGCCAGCATCAGATGTGGGCCGCGCAGTTCATCTCCTACGAGAACCCGGGCACCTGGATGAACTCCGGCGGCCTCGGCACGATGGGTTTCGCGGTGCCCGCGGCCATGGGGGCCAAGGTGGGTCGTCCGGACGCGACCGTCTGGGCCATCGACGGCGACGGGTGCTTCCAGATGACCAACCAGGAACTCGCCACCTGCGCGATCGAGGGCATCCCGATCAAGGTGGCCGTCATCAACAACGCCAGCCTCGGCATGGTGCGCCAGTGGCAGACCCTGTTCTACAACGAGCGCTACTCCAACACCGACCTCGACAGCCGGCGCATCCCCGACTTCGCCAAGCTGGCGGAGGCCTACGGGTGCGTTGGCCTGCGGTGTGACGCCGCCGCCGATGTCGACGCGACGATCGAGAAGGCCATGTCCGTCGACAACCAGCCGGTGGTGGTCGACTTCGGGGTCCACCGCGACGCAATGGTCTGGCCGATGGTGCCCGCCGGAACCGGCAACGACGACATCCAGATCGCGCGTGGCATGGCGCCGGACTGGGACCGCGAGGACTGAGGCCGACGATGAGCAAGCACACCCTGTCCGTCCTGGTGGAGAACAAGCCCGGCGTCCTGGCCCGTATCGCCGCGTTGTTCTCGCGCCGGGGGTTCAACATCGACTCTCTGGCCGTCGGGCCGACCGAACACTCCTCGGTGTCACGGATGACCGTCGTCGTCGACGTCGAGGACCAGCCCCTCGAACAGGTCACCAAGCAGCTCAACAAGCTGGTCAACGTCATCAAGATCGTCGAGCTCGAACCGGGCCAGTCGGTGCAGCGCGAGTTGCTCCTGCTCAAGGTGAGGGCCGACCTCGAGTCGCGCTCGCACGTCTTGGAGACCGTCCAGTTGTTCCGTGCCAAGGTCGTCGACGTCGCCGCCGACGCCGTGACCATCGAGGCGACCGGATCGCCGGACAAGCTCGACGCACTGCTGCGGGTGCTCGAGCCGTTCGGGATCCGCGAGCTGGTCCAGTCCGGAGTCGTCGCCGTCGGGCGTGGCTCCCGGTCGATCGCCGACCGCGCTCTTCGCCCCCTCGACCGCTCCGCTTGAACCCGTCCGCTGGTTCACCGGCCGACACCAGAGAAGGAGAAGCCCTCGTGGCCGAACTGTTCTACGACGACGACGCCGACCTGTCGCTCATCCAGTCCCGCAACGTTGCCGTGCTGGGCTACGGCAGCCAGGGCCATGCGCACGCGTTGAGCCTGCGCGACTCCGGCGTGGATGTACGCGTCGGGCTGCCGGAAGGTTCGAAGAGCCGGGCCAAGGCCGAGGCCGAGGGGCTGCGCGTCGTGACCCCCTACGAGGCGTGCGAAGAGGCGGACCTCGTCGTGATCCTGGCGCCGGACCACGTCCAGCGCCATCTCTACACCGACGCCGTCGAGCCCAACCTCGTCGACGGCGACGCCCTGTTCTTCGGACACGGGTTCAACATCCGCTTCGGCTACGTCAAGCCTTCGGCACGCGTCGACGTGTGCATGGTCGCCCCGAAGGGGCCCGGCCATCTGGTTCGGCGCGAGTTCGCCGACGGGCGCGGCGTCCCCGTGCTCGTCGCGGTCGAGCAGGACGCCACCGGCAACGCGTGGCCGCTGACCCTCGCGTATGCGAAGGCGATCGGCGGGTTGCGCGCCGGCGGGATCAGGACGACCTTCACCGAGGAGACCGAGACGGATCTGTTCGGCGAGCAGGCCGTCCTGTGCGGCGGCGTCTCCCGGTTGGTGCAGACGGGGTTCGAGACGCTGACCGAGGCTGGGTACCAGCCCGAGATCGCCTACTTCGAGTGCCTGCACGAGCTCAAGCTGATCGTCGACCTGATGTACGAGGGCGGCATCGCGAAGCAGCGCTGGTCGGTGTCGGACACCGCCGAGTACGGCGACTACACATCGGGTCCGAAGATCATCGACGAGTCGGTGAAGCAGCGGATGCAACAGATACTCCGCGAGGTCCAGGACGGGTCGTGGGCGGCGGGCTTCATCGCCGACCAGGACGCCGGCGCCCCCGAGTTCAAGCGGCTGCGTGCCGAGGGCGAGCGGCACCCGATCGAGGCCACCGGCCGTGAGCTGCGCAAGCTGATGAGCTGGGTCAAGTCGACCGACGACGACTACACCGAGGGCACCGCGACGCGCTAGTGCGAGCCTCGACGTTGGGTCGTTACGACCAGGGTGAGACCCAGAGCAGCCACACCAGCGGCAACGAGAAACAGTCCGCCGCGACCGGTCGCTGCTGCCACGATGCCGAGCGTCGCGGGTCCGAGCCCGAAGGCCAGGTCGAGGCTCATGCTCACCGTGCCCATGACTGAGCCGCGCTCGGTGGCGGGTACGTCCTGCAGCGCGAGCGTCATGATGGCCGGAGTCGCCAGTGCCACGCCGACCGCGAGCACCACTGTTCCCACAACCAGGCCGACTGGTGACCGCCAGGTACCGATGATCGCCAACCCGATGGTGATGCCGGCCAAGGCCGCCCGTGTCGCACGCACCGCCCCGAGGCGGTCAGGCAACCGCGCACCGACACCGCGGATGACCACCACGATCGCGGCGAAGATGAACAGCAGGAGCCCCGAACCAGGCAGGCCGTGATCGACCGCGTAGAGCGGGACGAAGGCCAAGAAACCGGCCATGCCCCACAGCCCGGTCAGCAGGAGTACGCCAGGCAGGAGGCCGGCCGGGTGGATCAGGCGTCCCCGCTCGCCCGAGACGTGCTCCAGACCGTGCTCCCGGGTGTCGCCGACTCGGCGGGCGAGCAGCAGCGCCGTGACCGCGGCGCCGCTCGCGACGAGCCACGCCGCAGGAAACCCGAACCGTCCAGCAATCGCCTCGCCGACCGGTGGTCCAAGAGCGATACCGACATAGAGCGACAGTGAGAACAGGCTGATCGCCTCACCACGCCGCTGCGACGGGGCCAGATCGCTCATCGCCGTGACCGCGCCGACGAAGAAGAAGGCCTCGCCCACACCGGTGAGCAGCCGTAGCACGATGAGGACGGGTACGGCGTCTGCCATGCCGTACGCCGCCACGGAAACGGCGAAGATCGCCGCCCCGGCGACCATCAGCGGTCTACGGCCGCTGCGGTCCGCCGCACGACCGGCCCACGGTCGCAGCACCAGCGCGGACACGCTGAACGATCCGACGGCGAATCCGACGGCGATGTCACCGGCGCCGAGCGGGCCTTCGACGTAGAGCGGCACGGTGGGTAGCAGCACGCCGACTGCAAAGAAGTACGCCAGTGCCGCCGCGCCGAGCTTTACAAACTCGGCAGTGACGAGACGTGGTCGTGTCGGCTGCTGCATGGTTGCCATCGAGGGCTCCAAGCTCTTGGAATGCCCGGGTACACCAGCGACGATGGCCCCGGGTCGGCGGTCGGCGCATCGGTAGGTCTGCCCATTCGGTTCGACGAGGTGGGGAGCGAATGTCACGCGACGAGTTGCGTCTGGCCGATCTGCTGTGCGCTCTTTCGGTCACCCTGGACCTGGCGATGGCGCAGGCGCCGGAGAAGTCGATCCGCGCCTGCCTGGTCGCGACGGCCCTGGCGCGGGAGATGTCGCTTCCCGAAACCGAGGTGACAGACGTCTACTACGCCACGTTGTTGCGGCATCTCGGCTGTACGGCGACGACGCACGAGGAGGCCTACCTCGTCGGTCCCGACGAACTCGCCGCCCGGCCGCTGGCGGAGCGGACGGATATCGGCAGTCGCCGGGAGGCCATGACGCTGTTGCTGCAGAGCGGCAAGGGTGCCGGACTGAACCGGGTGCGCTATCTCGCGCGCACGGTGCGGGCGGGCAGGGAGGGGGAGGCCACGGTTCTGCGGGCGATCTGCGAGGTGGCCTCGATGCTGGCCGTGCGGCTCGGGTTGGGTGCTGGGATCGCCCGAGCGCACCGCCACCTGCTCGAGCGCTGGGATGGAAGCGGCATGCCACACGGGTTGGCCGGTGATGACATCCCCGGGCCGACGCGGCTGGCCGAAGTGGCGACCCAGGCGGTGATATACGAACGCCTTGGCGGGGCCGAGGCTGTCATCGACGTGCTCCGCCGACGTTCCGGCGGCTGGCTGGATCCGGCGGTCGTCGCGACATTCGAGCGCATCGGCCCGCGGGTGCTCTCGGAGTTGGCTTCGGCCGACGTGTGGGAGGCCGCACTGGACGTGGAACCGACGCCGTACCGCTGCATTCCGGTGGAACATCTCGACGAGCTGGCCCGCACCTTCGGTGATCTGGTCGACCTCAAGTCCCCGTACCTGCTCGGACACTCCACCGGCGTCGCCCAGCTCGCCGAGGCGGCGGCACGGCGGCTCGGCCTGGGTCACGACGACTGCGTGACCGTGCGGCGCGCGGCGCTGTTCCACGACCTGGGCCGGATCGCGGTGCCCACCGGCATCTGGGAGAAGCCCGGGCCATTGACCCGGACCCAATGGGAACAGGTGCGGCTGCACCCGTACCACACGGAGCGAATCCTCTCTCGCTCCGAGACGCTCGCGCCGATCGGCCACCTGGCCGGCATGCACCACGAGCGTCAAGACGGCAGCGGCTATCCGCGGCAGGCGCCAGGCCAGGGACTTCCCGTGTCCGCCCGGATTCTCGCGGCCGCCGACGTCTACCAGGCGATGACGCAGGACCGGGCCCACCGGGCGGCGATGCCGCCGGAGGCCGTGGCATCTGCGATGTCGGAGGAGGTACGGGGCGGTCGGCTCGACGCCGAATGCGCCCGAGCCGTGCTCGAGACCGCCGGGCTACGGGTGACCGTACGTCGTACGACATGGCCGGCGGGACTCAGCGAGCGCGAAGTGGAGGTGCTCCGCCTGCTGGCGCGCGGATTGTCCAACCCGCAGATCGGGCAGGCCCTCGTGGTGTCACCGCGCACAGCCGAGCACCACGTGCAGCACATCTACGCGAAGATCGGTGTCTCCACCCGTGCGGCCGCGGCGCTGTTCGCCATGCAGCACGGCCTGCTCCCGTTGTGATCCGTTCACATACGGCATAGGCAGATCAGCTTCCTAGTGCTTCGAGAGGTGAGTCGCATGACCACGAAGAGTGAGCCGGGACGTGGGCGCTCGGGCTATGCGCCCGTGAACGGCCTCGACATGTATTACGAGATTCACGGCACAGGACAGCCGCTGGTGCTGCTGCATGGGGCCTTCTCGGCCATAGGCACGTCGTTCCAACATGTGCTGCCGGAGCTGGCCAAGACCCGGCAGGTGATCGCCTTCGAGATGCAGGCCCATGGACACACCGCGGACATCGATCGACCGTTATCCCAGGAGCAGATGGCGGACGACACCGTCGCTGCGCTCCAGTACCTGGCCATCGAACGAGCTGACATCTTCGGCTACAGCACGGGTGCAGGCGTCTCCCTGCACGTCGCCATCCGGCATCCCGAAGTCGTGCGCAAGCTCGTGCTGGCTTCGGTCGCCTACAACCTGAGCGGCGTCCACCCCGGCCTCATGGAGGGCTTGGCAGATATGACACCGGACATGATGCTCGGGTCTCCGTGGCACGAGGAGTACATCCGGATCGCCCCACGTCCCGAAGACTTCGCCACCCTGTTCGAGAAGAAGACGCAGATGGATCGGGGTATCCAGGATCTGCCGGCCGAGACCATCCGGGCGATCGAGGCGCCAACCCTGCTCATCATCGGAGACTCCGACCTCGTCCGCCCTGAGCACGCGGTTGAGATGTTTCGACTGCTCGGAGGAGGCGTCTTCGGCGACACGCCGGCAGGCCTGCCGAACTCACAGCTCGCCATCCTCCCCGGCACCTCTCACGTGTCGATTGTGGACCGCGCGGACCTGCTGCTCACCATCATCCCGCGATTCCTCGACGCGCCTATGCCTGCGGACCCTGGCCACACAAGCGCCTGAGCGGTGTCGCGTCCCTGCATGTCGTCGTCGTCGGTAGTGAGCGGGATAAACTCGCCGGGTCGGGCCCACCGCCGTGCTCCGCCCGTCCACAAACGACACGCGTACGACACGAAGAGGGTGCCCGTTCCGTGAGAAAGCCCGTCGTCCTGATCGCCGAGGAACTCTCGCCCGCCACGGTCGAGGCCCTCGGGCCCGACTTCGAGATCCGTTACTGCGACGGCTCCGACCGGGCGTCCCTGCTGGATGCGGTTCCCGACTGCGAAGCGCTGCTCATCCGCAGCGCGACCACCGTCGACGCCGAGGTGATCGCAGCGGCCCGCAACCTCCGGGTGATAGCCCGCGCCGGTGTCGGGCTCGACAACGTCGACGTCCGGGCGGCCACCCAGGCCGGCGTGATGGTCGTCAATGCCCCGACGGCGAACATCGTCAGCGCCGCCGAGATGGCCATCGGGCTCCTGCTTGCCACCGCGCGCAACATCATTCCGGCGAACACCGCGCTGCGTGCCGGTGAGTGGCAGCGCAGCAAGTACTCCGGTGCGGAGCTCTACGAGAAGACGGCCGGCATCGTCGGCCTCGGCCGCGTGGGCATCCTGGTCGCGCAGCGGTTGTCGGCGTTCGGCATGAACGTTGTCGCATACGACCCCTACGTGCCCGCGGCGCGGGCGGCGCAGATGGGGGTCCGCAGCGTCTCGCTGGACGAGTTGCTGCGCGAGAGCGACTTCATCTCCGTCCACCTGCCCAAGACACCGGAGACAGTGGGTCTCATCGGCGAGCTGGCGCTGGCGAAGGTCAAGCCGACCGTGCGGATCGTCAACGCCGCTCGCGGCGGAATCGTCGACGAGCACGCGCTGGCGCTGGCCATCAAGGAGGGACGGGTGGCTGGCGCCGGCGTGGACGTGTTCGCCAGCGAACCGTGCACCGACTCGCCGCTGTTCCAATTCGACAGCGTGGTCGTCACGCCGCACCTGGGCGCCTCCACGGCCGAGGCGCAGGAGAAGGCCGGCGTGTCCGTGGCGCGTTCCGTCCGGCTGGCGTTGGCCGGTGAGCTGGTTCCTGACGCGGTCAACGTCAAGGGCGGTGCGATCGCCGAAGACGTCCGACCGGGCATCCCACTCGCCGAGAAGCTGGGGCGCATCTTCACCGCACTCGCGGGCGGCGTCGCGATCCAGCTCGACGTCGAGGTCCGCGGCGAGATCGTCGAACACGACGTCAAGATCCTCGAGCTGGCGGCGATCAAGGGCGTGTTCGCCGAGGTCATCGAGGACCCGGTGACCTACGTCAACGCGCCCGTCATCGCGGCGGACCGCGGAGTGGCCGTGCGCCTGGTCACGGACGAGGAGTCGCCCGACTACCGCAACCTGGTCACCGTCCGCGGCACGCTGGCCGACGGCCGGACGGTCTCGGTGTCCGGGACGCTCACCGGGCCCAGGCACGTCGAGAAGCTCGTCGAGGTGCTCGGCTACGACGTGGAGGTGCAGCCGAGCGAGCACATGGCGTTCCTGCGCTACGACGACAAGCCCGGCGTCGTCGGAACGGTCGGCCGCATCCTCGGCGAGGCGAACGTCAACATCGCCGGAATGCAGGTCAGCCGCGACTCGCGGGGTGGCCACGCGATGGTCGTCATGACCGTGGACCAGGCGATCCCCGCTAGGGCGCTCGAGGACATCGTGGCGGCGATCGGCGCCGCGTGGGGCCGCACGGTCGATCTCGAGATCTGACTGCGGTGAGCGTGATCAGTGTTCTCGGCATCCGAGATCACCGCCCGCCGCCGCGACACGCCGATCCACCTGTGGGATATGGTCCGTGGGTCATGGCGTGGTCGGTACGCATCCTTCGCCGCCGCGACGGGGCCCGATAGGCCGGCTCCCCGTCGCGGAGTCTCGGCGTTCCCGCTGGCCGACCCGATCTCCAGACGAGGGTGCACCCGCGATCCGGGCCCTCCGCCGGACAGCTCTCACGGCGCCGCCACGAAGCGGCCCGCGCCCGGCGGTACCGCTCCCCCGTCGATCCGACATCTGACAGACGGAGCAGGATCATGACCGAGGAACAGCAGAACGCCCAGCATGCGCTGCAGGAGGCGATGGATCGCCGCGACAACGGCGGCGAGACCGGCCACTGACACGGCTGGGTAACGAGAGCAGGGCCCGCGCCTACGGGGGAGGTGCGGGCCCTTCTCGTGTGTCCGGATCGCGGGACGGCCGTACCGGGGTGCGGGACGCGGCCGTACGGTGGCCGGCATGTCGCGCAGCATCAGCCTGGCCGTCATCGGCGGTGACGGGATCGGTCCCGAGGTCGTCGCCGAGGGCCTGAAGGTCCTCGAGGCCGTCCTGTCGGGAACGGACACGAAGGTCGAGACGACGGCCTACGACCTCGGCGCCCGCCGCTGGCACACGACTGGCGAGACGTTGTCCGACCCGGTCCTGGCGCAGTTGCGCGGGCACGATGCGATCCTGCTCGGTGCCGTGGGCGATCCCGGCGTCCCCAGTGGCGTCCTCGAGCGTGGCCTTCTGCTCCGGCTGCGTTTCGCGCTGGACCATTACGTCAACCTGCGACCGTCCCGGATCTTCCCCGGTGTGCAGACCCCGCTGCGCGACCCGGGCGAGGTCGACTTCGTCGTGGTGCGCGAGGGCACGGAGGGTCCATACGTCGGCAACGGAGGGGCGGTTCGGGTCGGCACATCGGCCGAGATCGCCAACGAGGTCAGTGTCAACACAGCGTTCGGCGTCGAGCGCGTCGTTCGAGACGCATTCGCGCGCGCCGCTTCCCGCCCGCGGCGCACGCTCACCTACGTGCACAAGCACAACGTGCTCGTCCATGCCGGTCACCTCTGGCGGCGCGTCGTCGAGCGGGTGGGCGAGGAGTATCCGACGGTCGCCGTCGACTACCTGCACGTCGACGCCGCGACGATCTTCCTCGTCACCGACCCGGCCCGGTTCGACGTGATCGTCACCGACAACCTGTTCGGCGACATCCTCACCGACCTGGCCGCAGCCGTCACGGGCGGGATCGGCCTCGCGGCCAGCGGAAACATCAATCCGGACCGTACGGCGCCGTCGATGTTCGAGCCCGTGCACGGCTCGGCACCCGATATCGCGGGCCGGGGAGTCGCCGACCCCACGGCGACCGTGCTGTCGGTAGCCCTGCTGCTCGACCACCTGGGTCTAGGCGACGCGGCCCGGCGAGTCGAGGATGCCGTGGCCGCCGACCTCGCGACCCGGGGCACGGCGCGACGCCGCACGGCGGAGGTGGGCGACGCCCTCTCGGCTCGCGTCACCGGCTGACGAGGCCTGGACAGCACTGACCGGCGCACGCGGCCTATCGCGGCTTACCTGCGAATGTCGGGAGCAGGTAGCGTTCGGTTGGACGTCCTAGTACTTGTCGGAGGTATCCGCGATGATCGCCACGGCGCAGCAGCTGGAGTTCTCGACGACCCTGTCGCCGAACCCGGTACCTGCGCAGCGGCGTGCCGAGATCCTCGCGGCGCCGGGATTCGGGCTGTCGTTCACCGACCACATGGTCACGGCGACCTGGACCCCCGCCGCCGGCTGGCACGACGCCAGCGTCCGCCCGTACGCGCCGCTCTTGCTCGACCCGGCGACGGCTGTGCTCCACTATGCGCAGTCGATCTTCGAGGGGCTGAAGGCCTACCGGCACGCGGACGGATCGATCTGGACGTTCCGGCCCGAGGACAACGGCGCGCGGTTCGTCCGCAGCGCCCGCCGGATGGCGTTGCCCGAGCTGCCGGCCGCGGCGTTCGTGGACGCGATCGAGCTCTTGGTGCGCACCGACGCCGAGTGGGTCCCGTCCGGGGGAGAGGCCAGCCTCTACCTGCGTCCGTTCATGTTCGCGTCCGAGGTCTTCCTCGGCGTACGCCCGGCGAACGAGGTCACCTTCTGCGTCATCGCCTCGCCCGTGGGCGCGTACTTCGCATCGGGCGTCCAGCCCATCAGCATCTGGCTGTCGCGCGCCTACACGCGCGCCGCGCCGGGGGGCACCGGGGCGGCCAAGTGTGCGGGCAACTACGCCGCAAGCCTGATCGCGCAGCAGGAGGCGCTCGAGAACGGGTGCGACCAGGTGTGCTTCCTCGACGCGGTCGACCGCCGGTGGGTGGAGGAACTCGGTGGCATGAACCTCTACTTCGTCCATGCCGACGGCTCCATCGTCACCCCGGAGCTCACGGGCACGATCCTCGAAGGTGTCACTCGCGCCTCGATCCTCGAGCTCGCCGCCGACCTCGGCCACAAGGTCGAGGAGCGACGGGTCGGCATCGACGAATGGCGCGACGGCGTGGCCTCCGGCGAGATCACCGAGGTGTTCGCCTGCGGAACGGCGGCAGTGATCACGCCGTTGGGCCGCTTGGCTTGGGACGGCGGCGAGCTCGCGATCAGCGACGAGCCGGGCGAGGTCACCCGCCGCCTGCGCGCGGCACTGCTCGACATCCAGTACGGCCGCACCGAGGACACCCACGGCTGGCTGCACCGCATCACCTGACGGTGATCATCGGCAGTTCAGGCCCCTGGGGTCACCGAACTGCCGATGATCACCGCAGGATCCGTTCCAGCTCGAGCTCGTGCCGCCGGACGTCCACCATGTGGTCAGCGGGTCTCACAGGTGGCGATCGTATGGCAGGCTCGGACGCGATGTCGTCCACCATGATCATTGCGTAGGCGCGCCGGCCAGAAAGACGCCAGCGCGCAGACCCTTCGCACCCGCGAGGGGTCTTTCGCTGTCTAGAGGACCTGCCAAGGGGAAGCCATGGCTGCGGATACCTTCCACGTCTACGACACCACGCTCCGCGACGGTGCCCAGCAGGAAGGCCTGTCGTTGTCCGTGCACGACAAGTTGTCGATCGCGCGGCATCTCGACGAGCTCGGCGTGGGTTTCGTCGAGGGTGGGTGGCCTGGCGCCAACCCCAAGGACACGGAGTTCTTTGCGCGGGCGCAGACGGAGCTGAGGCTGAGCAATGCCTCACTGACCGCGTTCGGAGCCACCCGTCGCCCGCACGGGAGGGCAGAGGACGACCCGCTGGTCCGGGCGCTCGTCGATGCCGGCACGCCGGTCGTCACGCTCGTTGCCAAGAGCCACACCGGACACGTCGAACGGGCGCTGCGAACCACGTTGGACGAGAACCTCGCGATGGTGCGCGACACAGTGGCGTTCCTGGTCGGGCAGGGCCGGCGGGTGTTCCTCGACGCCGAACACTTCTTCGACGGCTACCGGCTGGATCCGGAGTACGCGCTTGCGGTGGTCGGCACTGCGGCCGAGGCGGGTGCGGATCTGGTCGCCCTGTGCGACACAAACGGCGGATTGCTGCCCGACGACGTCGGCGAGGTGGTCGCGGCCGTCCGCGACGCCAGCGGCGTCCGTCTCGGGATCCACTGCCACAACGACACCGGATGTGCTGTGGCCAACTCGCTCGCCGCCGTCGACGCCGGTGCGACCCACGTGCAGGGCACGCTCAACGGCTACGGCGAGCGGACGGGCAACGCCGACCTCGTGACCCTGGTGGCCAACCTCGAGCTCAAGCGCGGGCTGCCGGTGCTGCCCGACGGCGCGCTCCGGGAGGCCACCCGCATCGCCCATGCGGTGTCCGAGGTCACCAACGTCGTGCCGTACTCGCGCCAGCCCTACGTCGGCGCCAGCGCGTTTGCCCACAAGGCCGGTCTGCACGCCAGCGCGATCAAGGTGGACCCGGACCTGTACCAGCACGCGGACCCCGGGCAGGTCGGCAACGACATGCGGATGCTCGTCTCGGAGCTGGCCGGGCGCGCGAGCATCGAGCTCAAGGGCCGGGAGCTCGGCTACGACCTCTCGGCGGACCGTGAGCTGGTCACACGGGTGACCGAGAAGGTCAAGGCGCTGGAGGCGGACGGCTATACGTTCGAGGCCGCCGACGCGTCGTTCGAACTACTCCTGCGCGCCGAGGTGGACGGGAGCCGCCCGGAGTTCTTCGAGGTCGAGTCCTGGCGGGTCATCACGGAGTCGCACCCGGGGGGCGACGCAGTCAGCGAGGCGACGGTCAAGGTCCGCGCCGGTGGAGAGCGGGTGGTCGTGGCCGGCGAGGGAAACGGGCCGGTCAACGCACTCGACCACGCGTTGCGCACGGCGATCGGCACGCTCTATCCGGAGATCGACAAGCTCGAGCTCATCGACTTCCGGGTTCGGATCCTCGACGCGGCGCACGGTTCCGACGCGGTGACGCGGGTGCTCGTCGAGATCACCGACGGCAAGAGCTCATGGGACACGGTCGGCATCGGGGCCAACATCATCGAGGCATCCTGGGAGGCTCTCGTCGACGGCGTCACCTACGGGCTCCTGCGCCAGGGCGCAGAATTGCCCCGGTGAGCTCGGTCAGTCGGTCACCGGCCCTAGGTCTGACCGTCAGCTGAGTGCGTCGACGGCGTCCTCGAGTAATGGCCGAATCTGCTGATCGGCGCCCTGACCAGGCCACCACGTGCAGGCGGCGCCGAACGCGACGACGCGTCCGGTGGCGATGACGCGCCCGATGGCGTCGAAGACCGGGTCGAGGCCGGGACCGTCCGGCGCCGGGAAACGCAGGCTCGGAAGTTCCGTGGGGTCTACGACGTCGAAGTCGACATGCAGGTAGAGCGGCCGCTCCGGTCATACGTCGGCGGATACTTCCTCGATCGCACACCGACAGATTGCAGAGCCTGCCAGGTAGTCCACCTCGGGTGGGTCGAGGTCGCGGGCGTCGACCAGGAGCACCCGCTCCTCAGGAATCGGATCCAGACCAAGCGACTCCGCGATCAGCTCGGGCCGGTAACCGGTGAGGACGCGAAGGGGCATTCCGCCGAGATAGCCGGACGCCGTGGTTTCCAGCGTCTGGACGTCGCCGTGCGGGTCGAACCAGACGATCCCGGGGTCGAGCCCTGCCCGTTGGAGACCGGCGACGGTCCCGATTGAGGTCGTGCAGTCTCCGGAAATCACGACGGGGTGTCCGCCGCGTCGCACCTGTCGGCAACCGACCTCGCCAGCGAGTCGTACAGAACTGCCATGCGCTTCCATGGGTCGCCCGCCGGCAGTTCGGCCGTGATCGTCGTATCCGGCACTTGCACGACGTCCAGATCCGCGAGGTGGTCGTCGAGATGGTAGGGAACGAGGATCCGTGTCACGGCAGCACGCAGCCGTCCCTGAAGGCAACGTGCGCCGTGAGAGGCGCGATCGCAGCGAGCAGGCGACGCCGGAGCTTGGCAGCCTGTTCGGAGAAGGCGCGCTGAGCGGATGTGTACTCGCGCCGGCCCGCAGCGGTTTCGATGGCAACCGGCTCGTAGCCGAGCATCGAGAGGTCGTACGGGCTGGCTCGCATGTCTAGCTCGCGGATCTCGCGTGCCAGCACGAACGCATCGGCCACGAGCTCGCTCGGGATCAACGGCGAGAGTTTGTACGCCCACTTGTAGAGG
>DATHII010000100.1:0-9848 GCA_035316885.1 Jiangellaceae bacterium
CGGTGTCGAGCAGGTCGAACTGACCGAACCCTGGCGAGCCGTCGAGGACGCCGGCGGTACTGCTGAGCTCGTCGCACCCAAGGCCGGCCAGATCCAAGGCTTCGACCACGACGACAAGGGCGACACCTTCACCGTCGACCGCGTGGTCGCCGAGGCCGATGCCGACTTCTACGACGGCCTAGTCCTTCCCGGCGGCACCAAGAACCCCGACCGCCTGCGCACCGACAAGGGCGCGGTCGACTTCGTCCGGGCCTTCGTCGATGCCGGCAAGCCGATCGGGGTTATCTGCCACGGCCCGTGGACGCTCGTCGAGGCCGACGCAGTGCGCGGCCGCACGCTCACGTCGTGGCCGTCGCTGCAGACCGACCTGCGCAACGCCGGCGCCGACTGGGTCGACGAGGAGGTCGTGGTCGACGCGAACCTGGTGTCCAGCCGAGGGCCGGACGACCTCCCCGCCTTCTGCGCCGCGGCCGTCGAGCGGTTGGCCGGTGGGTAGGTGGCGCGTCAACGGTCTAGCCCGGTGCCGGGGGTGGGTTGATGCGCCCGGGGTCGCGATGGTGAGGTAGGCGCAGCGGGCGCCCGCGCTGACGCGACGAGAACTGGAGCCGACGACGTGACCAGTGAAGGACTGTCCAACCTCCTCCACGAGAAACGGCGCTTCCCGCCGTCCGACGAGTTCACCGCGCAGGCCAATGCGGGCGCAGGATCCTACGAGGAGGCCGCTGCCGACCGGCTGGCCTTCTGGGACCGCCAAGCCCGCGAGTTGATCACCTGGGACACCGAGTGGGACCAGGTGCTCGACTGGTCGAACGCTCCGTTCGCGAAGTGGTTCACCGGCGCAAAGCTCAACGTGGCCTACAACTGCGTCGACCGGCACGTCGAGTCGGGTCACGGCGACCAGGTGGCGATCCACTGGGAGGGCGAGCCCGGCGACACGCGCACGATCACCTATGCCGATCTTTACCGCGACGTGTGCAAGGCGGCCAACGCCCTGGCCGAGCTCGGCGTCCGGAAGGGCGATCGCGTCGCCATCTACATGCCCATGATCCCCGAGACCGCGATCGCGATGCTGGCCTGCGCCCGCCTGGGTGCGCCTCACTCCGTCGTCTTCGGCGGCTTCTCGGCCGACGCGCTCAAGGGCCGCATCCAGGACGCGGACGCCCGGGTCGTGGTCACCGCCGACGGCGGGTACCGCCGCGGATCGGCCAGCGCACTCAAGCCGGCCGTGGACACAGCGCTGCAGGAGTGCCCCGACGTCCGCAGCGTGCTGGTCGTCCGCCGTACCGGCCAGGAGATCGACTGGACGGAGGGACGCGACGTCTGGTGGCACGACCAGGTCGAGTCGCAGAGCGAGCAGCACACACCCGAGGCACACGACGCCGAGCACCCCCTGTACATCCTCTACACCAGCGGCACCACGGCGAAGCCGAAGGGAATCCTGCACACGACCGGCGGCTACCTGACCCAGGTCGCATACACCCACCGCAACGTCTTCGACCTCAAGCCCGAGTCCGACATCTTCTGGTGCGCGGCTGACATCGGCTGGGTCACCGGCCACAGCTACATCGTCTACGGCCCCTTGACGAACCGCGCCACCACGGTGATGTACGAGGGCACGCCCGACACCCCGCACCAGGGCCGGTGGTGGGAGATCGCCGCCAAGTACGGCGTGACGATCCTCTATTGCGCACCGACGGCGATCCGGACGTTCATGAAATGGGGCGACGACATCCCGGCGCAGCACGACCTGTCGTCACTGCGGCTGCTGGGCACCGTCGGCGAGCCGATCAACCCCGAGGCGTGGATCTGGTACCGCCGCACCATCGGCGGCGACCGCACGCCCGTCGTCGACACCTGGTGGCAGACCGAGACCGGCGCCATCATGATCAGCCCGCTCCCTGGCGTCGCGGCTGCCAAGCCGGGCTCGGCGATGCAGGCATTGCCCGGCATCGGCGCCGACGTCGTCGACGACACCGGGGTGCCGGTGCCGAACGGCGGCGGCGGGTACCTCGTGCTGACCGAGCCCTGGCCGGCGATGCTGCGGACCATCTGGGGCGATGACGCGCGGTACCGGGAAACGTACTGGGCACGCTTCGCCGACCAGGGCTACTACTTCGCCGGCGACGGTGCCAAGAAGGACCAGGACGGTGACATCTGGCTGCTCGGCCGGGTCGACGACGTCATGAACGTGGCGGGTCACCGGATCTCGACCACGGAGGTCGAGTCCGCTCTGGTGTCGCACGCGAAGGTCGCCGAGGCAGCGGTCGTCGGAGCGACCGACCCGACGACCGGTCAGGGCATCGTTGCGTTCGTGATCCTCCGCGCCGAGGCGGGTGACGGCGGGGAAGGTGTCGTCGGCGAGCTGCGCAACCACGTCGCGAAGGAGATCGGGCCGATCGCCAAGCCACGCCAGATCATGGTCGTGCCCGAGCTGCCCAAGACCCGCTCGGGCAAGATCATGCGGCGGCTGCTGCGCGACGTCGCCGAGAAGCGCTCGCTGGGCGACGTCACGACGCTGGCCGACCCCACAGTCATGAACCTGATCGGTGAGGGCTTGGCCAAGGGCGCGCCGGAGGACTGAGCCGCCACATGCCGATCGACCGGCTATCGCGGGGCTGGTCAGTCGAGGGCGCGGCCCACGGACACAGTGCGGGTGTCGGGCGCGAGCAGCCGGGCGGCGTCGGCGGCAAGGTCGTCGGTCTGGGCCTGGGACTCGCGCTCGGCCTGGACCCTGGCTCGGTACACGTCGACCTCGGCCGCCCGCCGCGACGCGTCCCAGCCGAGCACCCCGGCCACGAGATCCGCAGCAGCGGAGGCCGAGTCGACTCCTCGGTGTGGCACCTCGATCGACACGCGGGTGCGCCGCGTGAGCAGGTCGTCGAGGTGCAGAGCTCCCTCGTCGGTGGCGCCGTAGCGGACCTCGGCGCAGAGGTACTCGTCGGCTCCGGGAAGCGGGTCGAGCAGAGTTGCGTCGTCGGTCGCCGGGTCGAGCACCTCGGGAAGCAGGGAGCCGTACCGGTTCAGCAGCCCCCGGATCCGCCAGGTCGGCAGGCGGTACCGCTCGGCGAGGTCCGCCACCTGGTTGACCAGCGCGGCGTAACCCACAGCCCCCACCAACGGCAGCCGGTCGGTGACCGACGCTGGAACGGCCCGGTCCAGGTCGGCCGTCGCCGCATCGACCGCGTCGGCGGCCATCACCCGGTAGGTGGTGTACTTGCCGCCGGCGACCGTCACCAGGCCCGGCAGCGGTCGCCCGACCGCATGCTCGCGTGAGAGCTGTGAGGTCTCGTCGGACTCGCCGGCCAGCAGCGGGCGCAGGCCCGCGTAGACACCCTCGATGTCGGCCCGTGTCAACGGCCGCGCGAGTACCCGGTTCACGTGTCCGAGGAGATAGTCGATGTCGGCGCTGCTGGCGGCGGGATGCGCCAGGTCGAGCGCCCAGTCGGAGTCCGTCGTGCCGACGATCCAGTGGTTCCCCCACGGAATGACGAACAGGACCGACCGCTCGGTGCGCAGGATCAGCCCCACCTCGGACGCGATCCGGTCTCGCGGGACGACCAGATGGACACCCTTCGATGCGCGGACGTCGAAGCGGCCGCGGGCTCCTGAGAGCGCCTCGACGTGGTCGGTCCAGACGCCTGTGCAGACGACGACCACACTGGCGCGGACCACACCGGTGTCGCCGCTCTCGACGTCACGAATCTCGGCGCCCACGACACGCCCCGCGTCGCGCACCAGGCGGACGACCTCCGTCGACGTCCGCACAGTCGCACCGTAGTGAGCAGCCGTGCGCGCCACCGAGAGCGTGTGCCGCGCATCGTCGGTCTGGGCGTCGTAGTACCGGACCGCGCCGACGAGGGCGTCGCCTCGCAACGCCGGGCACAGCCGCAGCGCAGCTCCCCTGGTCAGGTGGCGGTGGCGCGGTAGGGACCGTGCCCCGCCCAGCGTGTCGTACAGCGTCAGGCCGGCACCGACGTACGGCCGCTCCCAGGCCCGGTGGGTCAACGGGTAGAGGAACGGCACCGGACGGACCAGGTGGGGCGCCAACCGGGTGAGCATGAGCTCGCGTTCGCGCAGCGCCTCCCTGACCAGGCCGAGGTCGAGCTGCTCGAGGTAGCGCAGGCCGCCGTGGATGAGTTTGCTCGACCGGGACGACGTTCCGCTGGCCAGGTCGCGGGCCTCCACGAGCGCCGTGGACAGGCCCCGGCTAACGGCGTCGAGCGCCACCCCGGAGCCGGTGATCCCGCCGCCGACGACCAGAACGTCGAGAAGCTCGCGAGTGAGCCGCCGCCACGCCTGCACACGCGCCTGCGGGTCGAGCCGGGCCGGAATCGTCACGCGTCGTCGTCCACCCAGTCCAACGTCCGCTGCACGGCCTTGCGCCAGCGACGCATCTCGCGCTCGCGCCAGGCGTCGTCGCGGACCGGCTGCCAGCGGCGATCCTCCGACCAGCGGCGGCGGACGTCGTCGAGGCCGTCCCAGAACCCGACGGCGATGCCGGCGGCGTACGCCGCGCCGAGGGCCGTCGTCTCGGTGACCACAGGACGGACGACCGGCACGCCAAGCAGGTCGGCCTGGATCTGCATGAGCAGGTCGTCGACCACCATGCCGCCGTCGACGCGCAGCTCACGCAGCTCGACGCCCGAGTCGGCACGCATAGCGTCGACGACCTCCCGGGTCTGGAAGGCCGCCGCCTCGAGGGCGGCCCGGGCGAGGTGTCCGCGGTTGACGAAGCGGGTCAGGCCGACGATCACGCCGCGAGCGTCCGGCCGCCAGTACGGTGCGAACAGTCCCGAGAACGCGGGCACCACGTAGGCGCCGCCGTTGTCGTCGACGCTACGGGCCAGTGTCTCGATCTCGTCGGCGCTGCGGATGAGGCCCAGATTGTCGCGCAGCCACTGCACCAGCGAGCCGGTGACCGCGATCGAACCTTCCAGGGCGTAGACGGCATCGGCGGCGCCGATGCGGTAGGCCACGGTGGTCAACAGACCGTGGTCGCTCGCCACCGGTTCGGTCCCCGTGTTGAGCAGCAGGAAGTTGCCCGTCCCGTAGGTGTTCTTGGCCTCGCCCGGCTCGAAGCAGGCCTGCCCGAAGGTAGCCGCCTGCTGGTCGCCCAACACGCCTGCCACGGGCACGCCGCCGAGAAAGCCCGACTCGCGAGCGTGGCCGTAGATCTCTGCAGAGGAGCGGATCGTCGGCAGCATCGGTATCGGAATGCCCATCTCGGCGCAGATGCCCTCGTCCCACGCCAGCGTGCGCAGGTCCATGAGCATCGTCCGGGATGCGTTGGTGACATCGGTGACGTGGACGCCGCCGTCCGGGCCCCCGGTGGCCTGCCAGAGCAGGTAGGTGTCCATCGTGCCGAACAGCAGGTCACCGCGCCCGGCGGCGGCCCGGGCCCCGTCGACCTCGTCGAGGATCCACACCGCCTTGGGGCCGGCGAAGTACGTGGCCAGCGGGAGGCCGGTCGTCGCGCGGAACCGGTCGACGCCGCCGTCGGCGGCCAGCCGGTCGCAGATCCGTTGCGTGCGGGTGTCCTGCCAGACGATCGCCGGGTGGATCGGCTTGCCGGTCGACCGTTCCCAGACGACGGTGGTCTCCCGTTGGTTGGTGACCCCGATCGCGACGATGTCGCCCGGTTCGGCGTCGGCCCGGGCCAGTGCACCGGCCACGACCTGGCGGGTGTTGGCCCAGATCTCGTCGGGGTCGTGCTCGATCCAGCCGGGCCGCGGCAGATGCTGGGCGTGCTCGAGCTGGTGGGAGGCGACCGGTCGGCCGTCGTGGCCCACCAGCAGGCAGCGGGTGCTCGTCGTGCCCTGGTCGACCGCGGCGACGTAGCCGTTCATCCCCGATCCCTCCGGCGCGCAGCGCTCTGCGCTGCCAGCCTATGAGGTCCGCCGGACGGCCGGGACGGATCAACCCCCTTAGGGTGCTGGTGTGCGCGCCCGAGACCTCGCCGAGCCGTTCCCTGTCGTCCATCTCGACACGCCGGCACTCGACGCGAGCCGGCTGCTCGTCGAACGGAGCCTGCCGGGCCTGGTCGTGGTCGACCGCGAGGGCCTGCCGCTGGTCATCCTGCCCGGTTCCCAGGTGCTGAGGTTCGCGCTCCCCGAGTATGTCGAGGAGGACCGCACGCTCGCCGCCGTCTACAGCGAGAAGGACGCCGATGCGTTGTGCGAGTCCCTGCGCGGCCGCACTGTCGCGGAGCTGATGCCGTCGAGTCAGTTCCTGCCGAAGAAATCCTCCGCCCGCCCCATCGTCGATCCCGACGCCAACCTCATGGAGGTCGCCGCCGCGATGGCCGAACAGCATTCCCCTGTCGTCGCCGTCGTCGACAACGGCCAGATCCTCGGCGTGATCACGGTGCACCGCCTGCTCGGCGCGGCGCTGCCGAGATGACGGGGCTGGCTGCCGCAGCCCGGGTCGCAGGCGAGGCAACCACGGGAAGTGAGCATTCGGCGAGCACCGTCGTCGTCGCCCTCGCGATAGCCGTGTTCGTGGGCACGTACGTCTTCATCGCGACCGAGTGGGTGCACCGGGTGGCTGCTGCCCTCTTTGGCGCGGCGCTCATGGTCGTCATCGGCGCCACCGACGCCGAGGCCGCGTTCTTCAGCGAGGAGACAGGCGTCGACTGGCAGGTGATCTTCCTGCTCCTCGGCATGATGATCATCGTCGGTGTCGTCAAGCAGACCGGGGTGTTCGAGTACCTGGCGATCTGGGCGGCCAAGAAGGCGCGGGGGCGCCCCTACACGGTCCTCGCCATGCTGTGCACGATCACGGCAGTCGCCTCTGCGCTGCTGGACAACGTCACCACGGTGCTGCTGGTCGCACCGGTGACGCTGCTGGTGTGCGACCGGATCGGCGTCCGGCCGGAAGGATTCCTCATCGCCGAGGTGATGGCCAGCAACATCGGCGGTACGGCGACGCTGATCGGCGACCCGCCCAACATCATCATCGCCAGCCGGGCCGACCTGTCGTTCAACGACTTCCTCGTGAACCTGGCGCCGTTCGTGGTGGTGGCGTTCGCCGTCTTCCTCGTGCTGGCCCGGTGGCTGTTCCGCCGGTCCTTCACCTACGACCCGGAGCGCGCCCGTGCGGTCATGGAGATGGACGAGCGCCGGGCCATCCGCGATCCCGCGCTGCTCCGACGGAGCCTGGTGGTCCTCGGGCTGGTCATGCTCGGCTTCGTGCTCCACTCGGCGCTGCACCTCGAGCCGAGCATCATCGCGCTCCTCGGTGCCGGGCTCCTCGTCGTGGTTTCGCGGACGCCGACCGCCGAATACCTCGACGAGGTCGAGTGGCCGACGCTCGTCTTCTTCATGGGCCTGTTCGTGATGGTCGGCGCCCTGGTCAACGTCGGCGTCATCGGCGCGCTCGGCGAGGCCGCCATCCAGGCGGTGGGCGACGACTACTTCCGCGCTGCGACGGGGCTGCTGTTCGGTTCGGCGGTCCTGTCCGGGATCGTCGACAACATCCCCTACGTCGCCAGCATGGCCCCCCTCGTCAGCGACCTGGTCGAGGCGGGGGGCGGCGCCGCGGGAGCCGACGCACTGTGGTGGGCTCTCGCGCTCGGCGCCGACCTCGGCGGCAACGCGACGGCGGTGGGAGCCAGCGCAAATGTCGTCGTCATCGGCATTGCGGCGCGCAATGGCTACCCGATCTCGTTCTGGCAGTTCACCCGGTACGGACTGATCGTCACGGCCGTCACGGTCGCGCTGGCCTGGCCGTATCTCTACCTTCGGTTCTACGCATTCGGCTGACCCACAGCGGACGAGGCTAGAGTCCACCCGGGAACGTCCGCACACCCGAGGAGAATCGCGCATGGCGACCATGCCGACGGCCCCCCGTGCCGACGCCGACGCCTCGATCGGTGAGCTCGTGGCCGGCATCCAACAGGATCTCACCGGGTTGGTTCGCGGCGAGCTCGAGCTCGCCAAGGCCGAACTGCGCGAGAGTGCCGCCCGCGCCGGCACCGGCGCAGGAATGATCGGCGCGGCAGCGTTCCTCGTGCTGCTCGCAGTCGTCCTGGCGTCGATCGCGCTCGCGTACGGGCTGGTCGCACTGGGGCTGCACCCCGGCTGGGCCTTCTTGATCGTCGCCGGCTTCTACCTGCTGGTGGCCGCCGTACTGGGCCTGCTGGCGCGCGGCCGGTTCGCGGGCATGCAGGGGCCGGTCCGTGCCAGGCGGGCCGCCGCCCGGGCGGGGCAGGCGCTTCGCCGCAGCTCTGACGCGTGAACGGCAACGGCTCTCTGGCCGACGCCGTCGACGTACCCGGCCCGTGGGAGCATCGACGCATCGCCGCGAACGGCGCCCGCTTCCATGTCGCCACAATGGGCGACGGCCCACTGGTGCTCCTCCTCCACGGCTTCCCCGAGTTCTGGTGGGCGTGGCGCCACCAGCTGCCGTCCCTGGCCGCGGCCGGATGGCGGGCGGCCGCCATGGACCTGAGGGGGTATGGCGGTAGCGACAAGACCCCCCGCGGCTACGACCCGGCGACACTCACCGCCGACGTCACCGGCGTGGTCCGCTCACTCGGGGAGCGGCAGGCGGTTCTCATCGGGCACGGGTGGGGCGCCCATGTCGCATGGGCCGCCGCGGTCATGCGGCCGGCCCAGGTGGCCGCGCTCGCGACGCTGTCCATGCCACACCCTCTCGAGCTTCGCCGCTACCTGCTGCGTGGGCGCCGTCAAGCCGGTCACCTGCTCGGGGTTCAGGTACCCGCCGTGCCCGAACGCCGTCTGGTCGCAGACGACGCCGCCTACGTCGAGACACTGCTGCGGCGCTGGGTGGGCACCGGTACCGCCTTCCCCGACGCCGAGACAGCCGCCCGGTACCGGGCGGCCATGCGGCTGTGGCCCGCGCCACACTGCGCGCTGGAGTACCACCGGTGGGCCGTGCGCTCCCTGGCCCGAGCCGACGGGCGACGGTTCGCCCTGCGGATGCAGGAGCCGATCACCGTCCCGGTGCTGCAGATCCACGGCGGCGCCGACCGGACGGTGCTACCGCGCGCCGCCGCCCACTCCAGCCGCCACGTCACAGGGCCGCACCGGTGGGTCCAGCTCGAGGGTGTCGGCCACTTCCCGCACGAGGAGGTACCCGACCGGGTGACCGCCGAGCTGCTCGACTGGCTGGGGAAGCAGGTCCCTGCTCGTTGATCACACAGCGGCCACAGGGATCCGATCAGGTGCATGCTCCCGTCGACACGGGGTCGTCCGCGCCGGGTGCCTGATCGAGCGCTGCGTCGAGTTCGCTCGCGGCCAAGGCGTAGCCGGTGTCGGGATCGGTGAGCGACGCGGCGAACACCACGCCGTATACCAGGCCGTCGTCGGCGACCAGTGGACCCCCCGAGTTGCCCGGGCGGACGGTCCCCCTGATCGAGACCACGTCTCGATTCACGGTGCCGTCGCCGTAGATGTCGCGCCCCAGCAGCGCATGCTCGTCGCGGACGCGCACCGGTTCGGTACTGAGCGGACCGTTGTCCGGGTAGCCGACGACGGCGGCGTCTGCCCCGGCGGCGACGTCCTCGTGGAAGGTGAGCACCGGACGGTCCAGACCCGGCACCGCGAGCACGGCGACGTCGGTGCGCGGGTCGAACAGCACGACCTCGGCCTCCAGCGGCTCGCCGTCGGGCACGGTCACCACCGGGGATGACACCCCGGCGACGACGTGCGCGTTGGTCATCACCCGCTCACGCGCGATCACGAAGCCGGTCCCTTCCACCACCCGGTCGCACGACGGGGCCCGACCGACGATCTTCACGACGCTCGCTGAGGCAGCACGGATCTCGAGGTCGCGAGTCAACGCGGCTCTGGGCGCGTCGACCTCGACGATCGGCTCCGGGACCCACG
>DATHII010000101.1:0-3051 GCA_035316885.1 Jiangellaceae bacterium
CGCCGACCGCGGAGGTTTCGATGGTGTTCGACCCGGCCACCCACTTCGTCGCGGGCGGTGCGGGCAGCAACGGTGACATCGAGGTCGCCGGTCCTTCCGCAGGCCCGGGCCTGGTAGCAGGGCCGGACCATCAGTTCGAGCTAGGGCCGCTGGTCATCACGTCAATCGTCCAGAGCTGACGCCGGGCTTCGTCAGGGGGCTCCATGCAGATCGACATCACCATCGCCAACGAGGATGCGGCCGGACGGAACTACCTGACCTGGGCGCCGGTCCAGGGAACGGTGCGGCTTCCGGAGGTGGACGGCGGGGACGGCGCCGACCCGGTCATGGTGACGCTGAGCAACGACAAGCCGGAGGTGGGCGGGCAACTGGAGTTCGCCGCCGCGCGCGATCAGCCGCGTTCGGCATCATTGGATGTAGTGCTTCCGCCGGACGGCACGCCAGTCGATTTCTGGTTCGCCGGTGTGGTGGGGAAGGCGAGCAGCGCCGATGGGGACGCTGTCATCCGGGTGGCCAAGGCAGGCGAGGCGGAGGCGTTGACCTCCAAGGCGGTGATGGTCCGCATTCGCAAGAACGCGAACCAGCTCGGCCCCGCCGAACGAGACCGCTTCACGACGGCGCTGGCGAAGCTCAACGATCAGGGTGCCGGCCTGTTCAAGGATTTTCGCGAGATGCATCGACAACCGGTCGCGCTGGACCAGGCGCACGGGGCGGCCGGTTTCCTCTCCTGGCACCGGGCCTACCTGCTGGACCTCGAGCGGGAACTGCAGAGGATCGACCCGAGCGTGACGCTGCCCTATTGGCGTTTCGACCAGCCGGCCCCGAACGTGTTCTCTGCCGACTTCATGGGGCAGACCGGTCCGATAGGCAACCTGATCTTCAGCGCGACCAACCTTCTGCGTCAGTGGCAGACGGACGGGGCCCCGGGCATCAGTCGGCGACCCCGGTTCAACGTGCAGAACGCCGGTGCCTTCGTGAGAAACCAGGCGATGACCCTGGCGATGGGCGGCCTTCGGCCGAACGCGATCTTCGATACGGGGACCAACCGGGATGGGTTCGACGAGATGGAAGGGGATCCGCACGGGCGCGCGCATACCAGCTTCTTCGAATGGATCTCGGACGCCGGCACGGCGCCCCGCGATCCCCTGTTCTTCCTCCTGCACTGCAATGTCGACCGGCTGTGGGCACTTTGGCAGTGGTGGAACAACCGCTTCGACGGCACGCAGCCGAACACGTTCTTCTTCCGTGGTTCGGCCACTTCAACCCCCGCCACCGAAATCGGCCACAACTTGCTGGACACGATGTGGCCCTGGAACAACGTCACGGGCTTTCCGCGGCCGCGGAACGCGCCTCGGACCCCGTTCCCTTCGGTGCCGACGGCCACCGCCCCGGGCCCTGCCCCGAGGGTCGGAGACATGATTGACTACCAGGGCTTCCTGAACGCGCAGTCATACATGAACTTTGCCTACGACGAGGTCCCTTACGGCATCGCTCCGCGTAACCCATGAGGCCACCACAGGGGGATTCCGTGTCCGAACAAGCAGCCGAGAACCTCGAAGAGGAGCTGCGACGGGCGGTGAGTGAGGCGCAGGTGGACCACTCGCAGTACCTGTCCGATCTCGCGGCGACCGCCGCTGCCAGCCGGGTCGCCCGTCCCTCGCCGGAGGACGTCCCCCCCGAGGCGGTTGAAGAGCCGGCGATGACGGTCCTGACCGACACGTCACTTCCCGAGGAATCGCGCGTCGAGGTGCTGCACCGGCTGGGGTCGTCCATCAGCCGCCGAGCCGACTACATCGAGGCGCTTCTTGCCATCGTGACCGACCGCAGCGACAGCGCCGCGGTGCGCGAGGCCGCGCTGCAGGTGCTCGGCAGCGCCGCCTTCCAGGTGGTGCGCTTCCGCCCTCACCAGCAGGCGTACGACGACGCGCTGCACGACCTGGTCGCCGATCCGGTGCCGGCCCTGCGCGAGACGGCGGTGAGCATCCTCGCGCAGCAGCATGATCCCGTCATCCAGGACACTCTGCTCCAAGGCCTGCGGGCCGACAGTCCGCTACCGGTCGAGCGCGAGCGCGCCATCCTGTTGCTGGCCGAGGACGATCACCTCGACAACCTGCCGTGGTTGCAGGAGATGTACCGCAGCGGTTCGGAGAGCGCGCGCCAGGAGGCCGTGCGCTTCATGGGCTCGTACCCGGACGCCCAGACGACCCTCGAAGGCATCCTGCGCGACAAGAGCGAATCAACGGGCGTGCGCCAGCAGAGCGGGGCCTCGTTGCGCAACCTGGCGCCGGACCGATTCGAAGCCATCGCCAAGGAGATCTCCACCGACCCCACTGACGATCCGGAGGTGCGCGCGGCCTGCCTCAGCGCGCTCCAACATCTGGGCGACACCGCTCGTGTCTACGCTGACACCGAGTTCGTGGATCGCGTGCAGGACGTCAGCAGCGACGAGTCCGCACCACAGGTGGCGCAGGTCGCCCGCGATCTCCTCGAACAGCGGCCCAACTCGTGACGGCGCTGGAGGGCTCGACGCCCGAAACGGATGTGGGCGCGCTCATCGATGCGTTGCGCCACGTGCCGCAGGGTCCCGAGGAGCTTGCGGCGCTGCTGCCCGAGAGCCTGCCGATCTACGAGCAGCGCAGCACCGCCGAGATGGGCCGGCTGCGAGGCTATCTGCTCGCCGCCTTTGCGGACACTGGACTGCCGGACGCGGCCTTGCCCTATGTGATCGAGTCGCTGGAGACGGGGCATATCGCCTACGAGGTCGCCGGCGCCGCGATCGGTCTGCGCGGCCTCGAAACGCCGTCAGTGAACCTCGTGGCGTCGCTCCTGCGCGCCGTTGACAATCTCAGCGGTGCCGATGCAACGGTCAGCTTCGAAAGCTACAAACCTGCCTGGCCCTACGCTCAGCCGACGACGGCGTTGACGGAAGTGGTCAGGACCATAGGCCATTTCGGCGTGCAGGCCGAGGCGGCCCTGACGGAGCTCGAGCTTCTGGCGCGGCAGCGAGAACGGTTTCCGAGCTCCGTGCTGGAGGAGCTGCAGCGCGTTCTC
>DATHII010000102.1:0-6017 GCA_035316885.1 Jiangellaceae bacterium
CCGGGCGATGAGGAGGCTCTCCCATGCGCAAGATCACGCTCCTGGTGAGCCTCTTGGCGCTCATCGGGTCATCGCTGCTCGCCGCGCCCCCGGCCGCGTCGGCGGCGCCCGCCGAGAAATACCGGATCTTCGTCTTCACGAACGGCGCACCCGGCTACGCCGAGAAGGGCGTCAAGGTCATCCGGGATCTCGGCAAGGCGAACGGCTTCGGTGTCCAGTCCAACGCGGACCCGGGGATGTTCACGGCGGAGAACCTCGCCCGGTTCCGGGCCGTGGTCTTCCTCGACACCACCGGCAGTCCCCTCAACGCAGCTCAGGAGGCGGCCTTCGAGGACTACTTCCACGCCGGCGGCAGCTTCGTCGGCGTCGGGTCGGCCGTCGAGACCGAGCCCGGCTGGCAGTTCCTGACCGACGTCCTCGGGTCCAGATCCGCGAGCAAGCTCGGCGCCCAGACCGTGACGAACAAGGTCGCAGACCGCGTGCACGACGCGAGCAAGAACCTGCCCGAGTACTGGAACCTCAACGACACGTACTACAACTGGACGTCCAACGTCCGCGGTCTCAGTCACGTGGTGACGACGGTCAGCGACGCCCCGTTCAACAAGACCGGCGACGGGCCAACGCTCAACGCCCTCACCAGCGGCACGATGGGCGCCGACCACCCGGTCACCTGGTGCAAGGACTACCGGGGCGGCCGCTCCTACTACACGAACCATGGCGCCTCGGCCGCGGCGTGGGACGACGCGAACATCGCGAAGGAGCTCCTCGGCGCGATCACGTGGGCGGCCGGCCAGTCCGACCCGGTCTACAGTGACTGCGGCGCGACCGTGCTCGCCAACTACCAGCAGTCCTTCGTGGCGGCTCCGCCCAACCTGAGCGAGCCGATCGGCTTCGACGTGCTCCCGGACGGCAGCGGGCGCGTGATCCAGACCGACCGCCGCGGCGGCGTCCGGCTGCACGACCCGGCGACGAACTCGACCACGCTGCTCGCGACGATCCCGGTCTACACCGCCAACGAGGACGGAGGCTACGGGCCCGAGGTCGACAACAACTTCACCACGAACAGGTGGGTGTACCTCTTCTACGCGCCGCCGACCGTCAAGGACGTGAAGCTGTCCACCGGCGCCGTCGTCACGCAGACGACGCCGGCGGGCTCCGCGCCGAGCACGGCCGCATCCGTGACCGCCTGGGATCCCTTCGTCGGGTACTTCCAGCTCTCGCGCTTCAAGCTCGTGGAGGCGAGCGGCGGCACGCCGGCGCACCTCGACCTGGCGTCCGAGCAGGAGATCCTGCGTGTCCCCAACAACCGCGGCGCCTGCTGCCATGTGGCCGACGACATCGACTTCGACTCTCACAACAACCTGTGGCTGGCGACTGGTGACGACACGCCGGCCGGCGGCGGCAACTCCGGCGGCTTCGGGCCGTTCAACGACCAGCTGACGAACGAGAACCAGACGATCGCGGTCGCGGGCGCGACCGGCGGCACGTTCACGCTCACCTTCGACGGCCAGACGACGGCGCCGATCCCGTTCCCGCTCGTCAACGCCGACATCGAGGCCGCGCTCGAGGCGCTCTCCAACCTCGACGACGTCGCGGTCACGGGCACCGGCACGCGGACGGTCAGCTTCCGCGGCAACCAGTCCGAGCAGGACGTCCCGCAGATGACGGCCGACGCCTCGGGTCTGACCAGCGCGACGACGGCCACGGTCACGATCGCCACGACGCAGCAGGGCGGGCTCTTCAACGCCCCGCACGTCGACGCCCGCAGGACGGCCCAGAACACGGCGCACCTGGGCGGCAAGGTGCTACGGATCACGGTCAAGTCGGGCGACATCTCGCCGTCCGAAGCGAACACCTTCGGCGGCGCGTACACCGTGCCGGCCGGGAACCTGTACCCGGTCGGGACGGCGAAGACGCGTCCCGAGATCTACGCCATGGGCTTCCGGAACCCGTTCCGGATCACGCTCGACAAGAACGACGTCGCCTACGTGACCGACTACTCGCCCGACTCGCAGACTCCGCAGATCTCCCGCGGACCGCAGGGCACCGGCCGCGTCGAGGTCGTTCGCGAGCCGTCGAACTACGGCTGGCCGCTGTGCATGAAGGCCGACCTGCCGTACTACCAGTGGGACTTCAACACGTCGACTCCGCTGCCGAGCGCCACGGCGCCCGAGACGCACGACTGCGACAACCCCGCCCGCGGGCCGCAGAACACGTCGCGATGGGTCGCGAACGGTGGCCCGGGGGTCGAGCCGGGGCTCGAGTACGGGCCGCCGGTCACGCAGCCCGAGATCTGGTACTCCTACCGCGACAACCAGGCGCCGCCGAACGGCCCGCAGGGCACGCCGTGCTTCGCCCAGTACGGGCCCGGAGCGCCGGCCAACCCGATCGGGGTGTGTCCGCAGCTCTTCCCGGAGGCGTTCACGGGCGGGGTCGGCCCGCACGGCGCGGCGCCGTACAACTACGACCCGGCCAACCCCAACACGACGAAGTTCCCGCCGTACTACGACGGCGCGTTCATCCTCGGTGAGTTCACGCAGGACACGATGCGGGAGGTCCGGCTCGACTCGCAGAACAGGGTCTTCAAGATCAACAACGTTCTGAACTGCGGCCAGGCACCGGTGATCCCGGTGACGCGGCCGTTCCTGTGCGACAACCCGATGGACATGGAGTTCGGGCCGGACGGCAACCTCTACCTGCTCACCTACGGCGACGGCTTCTTCGCCATCAACCCGGACGCCGCGATGGAGCGGTTCGAGTACGTCAAGGGCCTTCGTGCCCCGGTGGCCGTGCTGTCCGCCTCACCGACCGACGGCCAGGACCCGCTGACCGTCGCCTTCTCCAGCGCGGGCTCGGCCGATCCCGACCCGGGCGACTCGATCCGGTTCGAGTGGGACTTCGACGGCAACGGCACGGTCGACTCGGTCGACCCCAGCCCGACCTTCACCTACACGACCCGTGGCGTGTTCGTCGCCAAGCTGACCGTCACCGACTCGAGCGGGAAGACAGGCGCGGCGAACACGACGATCACGGTCGGCAACACGTCGCCCACGGTGACGGTGACGACCCCGGTTGCGGGCGGCACCTTCGCGTTCGGCGACAACATCCCGTACACGGTCACAGTCACGGATCCGGAGGACGGGCCGATCGACTGCAGTCGCGTCCAGGTGACCTTCGTCCTCGGCCATGACACCCACGGCCACGCCGAGGCGACGACGACCGGCTGCTCCGGCGTCCTGCCGACGGACGTCGACGACGTCTCGCACGGCGGCAACGTGTTCGGCGTGATCAGCGCGTCGTACACCGACCTGGGCGGCGCGGGCGGCGTTCCGGCGCTCACCACGGTCGACCAGAACCAGATCCGCCAGAAGAGGCAGGAGGTCGAGTTCGCGGTCAACCAGTCCGGCACGAACACGGCGGCGTCCGCCGACGTCGGCGGCGGGCTCCAGCGCGGCGGACTCGGGACGGGCGACTGGATCGAGCTCAACGGACCGTTCAACCTCCTCAACATCGACTCGGTCACCTTCCGCACCTCGGGTGGCACGGCAGGCGGCAACGCCGGCACGGTCGAGATCTGGCGTGACGCCATCGATGCCGCAGGCGGCGGCTCGCTGGTCACGAGCGTGACCATCGCGGGCACGGCCAACGCCACGACCTACACGAGCCAGACCTACCCGATCTCCGACACCGGGACCCACAGGTACTTCCTGGTGTTCCAGCCGGCGGCCGGTGGACCGGGCAACAACTTCTTCAACCTGAACTGGGTCGAGCTCGTGGGCGCCGGCGTCGGCACATAGCTCGCATGCGCCGCGCCGGAGCAAGTAAACGCGGAGAGACCCGATCATCTGTCACAGGCACACCAAGTTTTGTGGCAAGGACAGCCGAGAGGCCCAGCGACGACGGAAGTTTCGCGTTTCCTCTAGCTTTGGGGACTCTCGACCATTATGCTCCCATACGACGTTTTCGTGGCTGCTTGCTCTCTCCGCGGCTCCTCGGAGGACGGAGGCCTGAAGTCACAGAGCCGCCGCGGCGAAGCCCTAACGACCGCCCCACGTGGGCAAAGGAGGAAGGGCGATGAGCGAGGAGCACACTCTCAGCCGCAGGGGATCCATCGGCGCAGCCGACAGCGCCACGGCCGCGCCGTGACGTGAGGCGGTCACCCCGTGATCCTTCGGGTCGTACCCGGACTCGAAGGGTGCCCCGTGGCCGCTGGTCGCGTCGGAACCGGGACCGCTCGCCGGCGTCGTCCGCGCGACGCCACTCGTCTCCGATGGGGTGCCGAGGCCCACCGCGGAGCCGCGACCCGAACGCCACCACACGCATCGGGCACAACACAGGGCGAGGTTGACGGCGCCCGACCGACCTCATGACGTCGTCCTGTCGGCACCGTCCGCACACCCCAGAGAAGGTGATCGAGCATGTGCACAGGTCACGACGACACCGCCGATCGTGAGGAGGTGGCCCGGCTCAGCCGCCGGGGCTTCCTGCGTACGGCCGCCGCCACCGCCGCCGCCGTCGGCGCCTCAAGTGCGCTCGCCATGCCGGCCCTCGCCGGCGAGGCCCGGCTTGAGCAACGGGACAAGGGCAGGGTCCGGCCTGACCAGATCAGCATCCAGCTGTACACGCTCCGGGACCAGCTCGCCATCGACCTCGAGGGCACCGTGGCCGCGCTGCACGAGATCGGCTACACCAAGGTCGAGCACGCCGGCTTCGTCGGCCGGACCGTCCAGGAGTTCAAGGCGGTGCTGGACGCCAACGACATCGTGTCGACCTCGGGCCATGTCCTCATCCCGCAGCCATTCAACGCCGCGACCTGGAGTGCCTCGCTGGCCGACGCGCAAACGCTGGGATCCAGCTACATCGTGCACCCGTTCTTCGGGATCAACTTCGGGACCGGCGAGGTGACACGGACCACGGCCGCGTGGCGGGCGTTCGCGCACGACATGAACCAGGCCGGCCGCATGGCGCGGGACGCAGGGCTGAAGCTCGGCTACCACAACCACAACTGGGAGTTCTTCCGGCTGACCGACGACCCTTCGCACACCGCCTACGACGTGTTCACCGCCGAGACCGACCCAGACCTCGTGCACCTGGAGATCGACCTGTTCTGGGCCGTGCGGGGCGCACGCGACCCGGTGGACCTCATCGAGCAGAACAAAGGCCGGGTCCTGCAGTACCACGTCAAGGACATGAACCAGGCTGGCAGCTTCGCGGATCCCGGTCAGGGCCTCCTCGACTTCCCGAGGATCTTCGAGCATTCGAAGGAGGCGGGCGTGGTCGAGTACATCGTCGAGCGCGACGACGCCGGCACCCCACCGCGAACCCCCGCAGACGCCCTCACCACGGCCAGGGTCGGCTACGACTTCCTCGTGGCGGTCCGCTTCTAGACCGTCCCCCCTGGAGACCCGACGGGTCTTCGTGGCTGAACGCTTGGTAGGAGGAGGTTACTCATGCGAAGGGCAGCCATCCTGGCCATCCTGGCCTGCCTGGTCGCGGTGCTTGGCGGGTTATCCGCCGCGCCGTCCCTCGCCCAGACCGCCCAGCCCCCGCCCGACTCGAGCTTCCAGAAGGTCACCCTCAACGACCGCCCGGGCGAGCCGATGGACCTCGCCGTCCTACCCGACCTGCGCGTACTGCACACCACCCGCAACGGTGAGGTGCGGATGCACGACCCGAGCACGGGGCTGAACAAGGTGGCGGCCAAGCTCAACGTCTACTCGCACGACGAGGAGGGCCTGCAGAGCATCGCGATCGACGCCAACTTCACCCGGAACAAGTGGGTCTACCTGTACTACCAGCCGCCGATGGACACGCCGGTGGACGACCCGTCCACCCCCGGCGTCAACGAGGGCGACGCGCCCTTGTTCGGCACGGAGGCCGACTGGGAACGCTTCCGAGGCGTGAGCCGCCTGTCGCGCTTCAAGCTCAAGGGCGACAAGCTCGACCTGGCATCCGAGCAGCAGATCATCGACGTGCCAGGCGACCGCGGCATCTGCTGCCACGTCGGCGGCCAGATC
>DATHII010000103.1:0-2339 GCA_035316885.1 Jiangellaceae bacterium
GTGGGCGCTGTCACGGTGACATCAGTTCCCGATAGGCGGTCAAGCAGCGCGCGGCGCAGTGCTCCCAGGTGAAGCGCTCGAGGACCAGGTCGCGTCCACGTCGGCCCATGTCTGCGGCCAGGACTGGATCACTGAGCAGCAATGCAAGCCGGGCGTGCAGCTCGTCGACGTCGCCCGGACTGACCAGAAAGCCGGTCTTCCCATCGACGACGATCTCCGGCACGCCGCCAAGCCGACTGGCGACAACCGGCAGCCCGCTGGCCATGGCCTCCAGCACGGACAAGCCGAGCAGCTCCGAGATCTGCACACGCCGGCCATAGCAGGTTACGTCCACCGATGGCAACGCAAGTACCGCGGCACCCCGGAACAGGGCCGGAAGCTCGGAATCGGGCACCGGTCCGGTGAACCGCACCGGGCGCCCTTCGGCGAGCTGGGCCAGCAGTGCCGGGTAACCGGACTCCGGCGGCCGCGGGTGATGGCCGGCGGTGCCGGCCGCTGTGAGGGTCGCACCGGGGGGCATCGCCCGGATCAGCCGGTCAAGGCCCTTGTGCGGAGTCATGCGCCCGACGAACAGGACGCCCTGCCGGTCGGACGCGGGTCCTGGCGCGAACCGGTGCGGATCGGCGCCTCCATAGATGACCCGGGTCGCGGCCGCAGGTACGTGCAGCGTGCGGGCCGAGTACGCCGACACGGTGAGGAAGCGGTCGAACAAGCGAGGCAGAACCCCGAGCCAGTCTCCTCCGCCGAGTCCGTGGTCGGTGGTCACCAGTTGCTGGCCGTGAACTCGACCGGCCAGCGCGGCAAGGCGACTGGGGGTGCTGCGCAGGTGGTGCGTGTGGACGATGTCGGCGTCCCGCAGTGCACTCGGCAGTCCCAGAGCCAGCGGGTGCGCAGGGTGCCCGAACAGCGTGGCCACCGGGCGAAGGATTCGGACCGTCAACCCGCCGGCTTCGTGGACTACACGCGGCTGCGCCGCGAACGTGACCAACTCGCAGTCGACCATCCCCGCCAGGGACCGGGCCAGCTCCAGCGGGAATCGTTCACCGCCGCCGAACAGGCCGGCGTCCCCGAACGGCGTCGGTGCGACGTGGATGACACGCATGCTGGATCGGACTGCTCACCCTCGGTGGTCCCGGGCCGTTGACCGGAGGCTATCTGTAACACCGGCGGATAGCTGTTACTCGAGCCCGGTGACATCGACGAGCCCCGTCGTTTCCGACCTGGGCCAGACCGCCGAACGGCACTTCACGGAGCTGCACGAAGTCGCGCACTGCTGATCCCGCATCGCTCGCGAGGCCTCACCTACACGGGAACACCTCGTTGAAGGACATGAGCCGCGGCACGGGCGGGCCGATATCGAGGCGCGCGACGGCTGCGTCCACGACGAACATCCGCCAGGCAACCGCGTCGGTCACTCCCAATGCCCAGGCGATCGCCGCCTTGATCGGCGACACATGGCTGACGACCACGACGCCCCTGCCATCCGCCGACTCGGCGATCTCGGCGCAGGCGTTCCGCACACGGTCTCCGACCGCAGCCAGCGACTCGCCACCGGAAGGAGCGAATCCCGGATCCGTCCGCCACTGTGACCAGAGCTCCGCGGTCACGGAGCCGACCGGCTGGCCGTCGAGTTCCCCGTAGTCCATCTCGACCCAGCGCTCGTCGATCTCGATCGCCTGCCCGAATGCGGCCGCCGTGTCCCGAGCTCGAGTCAGTGGGCTCGAGACGATCCGAGACGGAGCGGGCAACGCATCGGCGATCGCCCTGGCCTGTCGTCGGCCCAGCTCGGTCAACGGCGGGTCGGCCCGACCGAGCAGGAGCCCGGCAGCATTGGGCGCCGTCTGGCCGTGGCGGACCAGAAACAACATGTACAAAGGCTAGACATCTGCACCGCGGCAGCCGAGCCGGAAGGGCCACGGAGCCTCGTCGCCCAACTCCTCGAACACGGTGATCTGCAAGTCCGCCGGCGCGAGAGTCGCGAGGTGAGCGACTGCTCCCGCAGTCGTTGTACGGACGGCCGATCCGGCGCCGTGGGCAGCGGCGCGGGCCCGATCGACACCCTCGATCGCGACATGGACCGCACCCACCCGTGGCCGGGACAACCAGGTCGCCGACGCGACCGCAGGCTCGACGTCGGCCCGGTTCGAGATCGTCAGGACCCGGCTCTCATGGAGGCTCCCCATGACTGCACGAAGCCACGGCGTACGCCTCGGGATATCGGGTAGGTGCGGCGTATGAACCCCGATCCGCAGACCGTTCCCGGCGTTGAGGCAGACCGCCCGAGTGAGATCCCTCGTCCTGGGTGGTTCCAGATCGTCAAACGTGCCTGGAAGGAGTCG
>DATHII010000104.1:0-2422 GCA_035316885.1 Jiangellaceae bacterium
CCTGCCCCCGGTGTACCTGCCGGCCAGGTGCGAGGCCCGCTCACCACGGCCGTCGAGCACCAGGACGCTGCTCGCGTCGTGGGGCGACGCCAGCGCCGCCGAGGCGGCGTGGGCGACGTGATGCGGCACGAAACGCACGCGGCTGCGGTCCAGCCCGGGCAACGCCTCGGCGAGGAATCCCGGAGCATGCTGGGCGTAGGTGATCCGCAGGTGGTCCCACGGGTCGTCGAGTCCCATCTCCTCGGCCGGCTTCGCCAACGCAGGGTCGAAGGAGTAGGCGACGGCGTCGATGTCGTCGGCGCCGAGGCCGGCAGCATTCAGGCACCAGCGCATCGACTGCTCGGGCATCTCCCAGGCCGCGAACGGCACCGGACGCTTGCCATGCTTGCGTCGGCTGAACCGCTCCTCTTCGGCCGCGGCGACGACAGAGCCGTCGACTACGAGAGCTGCCGAAGGATCATGAAAGATCGCGTTCACACCGAGTACCCGCATGGACGCCGCCGTACCCGCGAGAAGCGCTTCTACACGTCGCTTCTGGCGGAAACGCCCGCCGCAAGGCCGAGGGATCGCTCGGGCCCGGGACCACAGATCCATCGGCTGCCGGCGCTGGGGTCAATCCGCCAGCGGATGTAGATCGTCGGTGTAGGTGACCTCATCCTCTATCTCGCTGTTGGCCGTGTGAACGATCAGTTGGCTGGGCCTGTTCTCCCGCGCCAACCGGTGTGCCTCGGCGACCGCGGACGCCTTGTCCTCGAACCGTCCGACCTGCCTGTTGCCCCGATAGAGCTCCCATTCGCCGAGCACAGGTGGAAGCACCCTGAACACCTTGACCGTCATGTGGATCCCTCCCCGTGCCGCCTCTGTGACGTGGTCGAACGTGACGGGGGGATCTCGAAGGGGTGTCCATCACGGCCCCACCCGCCTCCACGCTTGGAGGACGGCGGCCGCGCTGCTGGACCTACCTCGTGAGCAAGATACGCCGTTCGCCGCGCTGATGCGAATTCCGACTCCCGGTCTAGCCCCGGCGCCGTCAACTCTGAGCAAGACGGATGTCGGCGACGACGGCGTAGTGATCGGACGGATGCAATCCGTACCGCTGGCCACCCGCGAGGAATGCCTGCTCGACGGCGACGGAGTTCTCAGGAGTCCCTGGCCGGGCCATGACGTAGTCGATGCGGTGATCGATCTGCCACGCTTCCCGCGTGCGAACGGGTTGGTGGAGAGCGCCTCCGTCCCGTAGCCTTCTGCTCTCGATCGGCCGGTGTCCGAGATCCGGGTGGGTAATCACGGGCCGATGGCAACGCCATCCGCTGGAATGTTCTGGTTGAGGTGGAAGAGGTTCGTTGGGTCGTAGCGACCCTTGATCGCCGCGAGCCGGTCCCAGGTTGATCCCGGGTAGGCGTCGCGGATCCGCGCTTCGCCCTCGTCGCCGAGGAACGCCACGTACACACCGGTGTCACTCTGGCTCAGCTCCGCCGCTAGTCCGGTGACCCATTGCTTGTGCTCCGCCGCCTCCTCTGGACGCTGGTAGACCGCTGCGACGTTCGCCATGATCCGACTTTGCCGGTGGGCGTATGCGGTGGCATCGGCGGGCACACGCGCAACAGCCCCGCCGAGCACCCGTAGCTGTGCCACCCGCATCGGCGCGGTCGAGGCCTGCAGGTGATCGACGATGGTCTCTGCGGCGTCGAGATCGATGGTGTCGACGAACATGTTGCGCACCGTCGAGATCGGGTGGTAGCCCTCCTCATCCGGGGCAAAGATCTCCGGGTAGGGCATCGGCCGGACCATGTCGGCGAGCGGTGAGGCGAGCGCGCGGAACGGGGCGATGGCTCGCACGCCGGCCTCGGTCGCGCCGGCGTAGGCCATGAGGGCCATGACGGCGGGCCGGCCGTGGTGCTCGGCCGGGACGAACGGCATCGGTGGTGCGGGCATGACGTTGGCGATCGTCGACAGCTCGTCCGGCGCGGCTTCGGCTTCGGCGATGAACGAGGCGATGACCTCGGGCGTCGCCGGCAGCATCAGCACGCCGCCGACGATCGTGTCGATCTCGCGCAGCCGGTACTGGAACCGGGTCACGACCCCGAAGTTGCCGCCGCCGCCGCGGATCGCCCAGAACAGGTCCGGATGCGTCTCGGCGTCGACCCGGAGGAGCTCGCCATCCGCGGTCACGACCTCGGCGGCCAGCAGGTTGTCGATCGTCAGGCCGTACTTCCGGGCCAGGAACCCGACGCCGCCGGCCAGGGTGATCCCCCCGATCCCGACCGAGCCGGTGTCGCCGAACCCGGTCGCCAGCCCGTGGGCGCCGGCCGCCGCCGTGTACTGGCCGGCGGTCAGGCCGGTCTGCGCCCAGGCGGTGCGCTGTCGGGTGTCGAGCTGCAGGCCGGTCATGGCCGAGAGGTCCAGCACGACGCCGCCGTCG
>DATHII010000105.1:0-2949 GCA_035316885.1 Jiangellaceae bacterium
GCCGGCTGCGCCGAGCACGGGTTCGCCGACGCCGCGCATGGGGTGCGTGGCGCGGCGTCGGTGGTCTCGGCCGAGCTGCGGCTGTCTCCGGCGACCGCGGTGGCCCGGGTGATGCTGGCCCGCGAGCTGGTCGACGAGCTGCCCGCCACGTTGGCAGAGCTGGCCGCGGGGCGGATCGACGGCTACCGGGCGCGGGTGATCGCCGAACAAACCCGCCCGCTGGCCGCCGTCCCCGACCTACGCCGCCAGGTCGAAGCGACACTGCTGGGCAAGGCGCACCGGCAGACCGCCACGCAACTCCGCGCGGCCGCGCGGAAGGCGGTGCTGGCGGCGGATCCGGCCAGTGCCGAGGAGCGGCACCGGCGGGCGCGGGCCGGCCGGTTCGTGTCGCCGCCGTGCCCGGAACCCGACGGCATGGCCGCCCTGCTGATTCGGATGCCCGCCGAAGACGCCGCCGCCCTCTACACTGCCATCGACGCCGCCGCCCGCCGGCAGCAGAAGGCGACTCCCGACGAAAAGCGGACGCTGGACCAGGTTCGGGCGGACGTGCTGGCCGGGCTGGGCTGGTCGGCGCTGTACTCCGGGCACCTCGGCTGCTGTGACCCGAAGTGCGCACACGTGCACCAGCGGCTGGCCAGGCGCCGGGGGAAGCCGGTGTGCGTGAACGTCACGGTCGCCTACACCACGTTGATCGGCGCCGACGACCACCCCGGCCACCTCGAGGGCTACGGGCCGATCGGCGCCGAGGTGGCCCGGCGGATCGCCGCGCACGGCGTGTGGCGGCGGATCCTCACCGATCCGGTCACCGGTGCCGTCCTCGACGTCGGCCGCGAGCGGTACCTGCCGCCGCCGGAGCTGGCCGAGCATGTGCTCGTCCGCGACCAAACCTGCCGCTTCCCCACCTGCACCCGACCCGCCGACGACTGCGACCTGGACCACAGCATCCCGTTCGAGCGGGGCGGCGCCACCTCCGCCGGCAATCTGGGACCGGTGCACCGCGGGCACCACAACGACAGGACACATCACGGCTGGCGGCTGCAACAGCCCGAACCCGGCCGATACGTGTGGACCGCGCCCACCGGACACACCTACGAGGTCGACCCCGAAATCGTCGGCCTCCTCGCCCAACCCCCACCCGCGGACCAGAACGGCGATTCGGAGTCCATCGACCCCGACCCGCCGCCGTTCTGACGGACTATCGCGTCACAGTTCGCGAAGCCGGTCGAGCAACTCCGATCGACGTTCGGCCGCTTCCTTGCGAGCCTCCTCGTCGGCGGCGCGGAGTTCGGCGGTGACCTCCGGATCGGCGGGCATCTCGTCGCGCTTGCGTCGTTCGACCGTCACAGGCGGGCAGGCTACCCGGTCGTCCAGGGCTGAAACAGGGCAGCGGATCGGGGGTGCGGTATGACTATCGTCATGCCTGCGATGCGATACGGCCTCAAGCTCAGCCAGCGAACGACCATCGACGAGCTGCACGGCGTGTGGCGCATCGCCGACGACGAGGGCTTCGACCACTGTTGGATCATGGACCACTTCGCCACCTTGGGCGGCGATCCCACCGGCGACATCTTCGAGGCCTGGACACTGCTCGCCGCCATGGCCGAGGCTACATCCCGTACCCGGATCGGGTGCATGGTCACCGGTAACACCTACCGGCACCCGGGGGTGCTCGCGAAGACGGCCGTGACCGTCGACCACCTCTCCCGTGGCCGCCTGGAGTTCGGCATCGGCGCGAGTTGGGCTGAGAACGAACACACGATGTTCGACCTCGAGTTCGGCACGGTGGGGGAGCGGATGGACCGGTTGGAGGAAGCGTGCCAGATCATTCGGTCGCTCTGGACGCAGCCGAGGACCACCTTCAGTGGGCGCCACTACCGCATCGTTGACGCGATCGCCGAGCCCAAGCCCGTTCAGCAGCCGTACCCACCGATCTGGATCGGCGGCAGCGGCCGCAAACGGACGCTGCGGATCGTCGCGCAGTACGCCGACGCCTGGAACGCCGCAGGCGGCTCGCCCGACGAGATCGCCGAGTTGTCCGCTGTACTCGACCAGCACTGCGCCGACGTCGGCCGCGACCCTGCGCAGATCCGCCGGACGGTCCAGATCCGGCTACCCGACAAGCCCGAGGATGTGCTCCCGTTGATCGAGGACTACGCCCGCGTAGACGTCACCGAGGTCATCATCATCGTGATGGGCGGTCAGGAGGTACAGCGGGCCGAGCAGGCCGCGGAACTGCTCCCGCGCCTGCGTGCAATCGGCTGACTCCGCTTGCGTGAAGGCAGTGGACAACGCAATGACGCCCGCCGGAGCTGCGTAGCCTGCCTCACATGGGGCTGCCGGCCTATTCTGGGCATCGGGAGGACCGATCGATGAGTCTCGCGTATGCGCCGTTCCCGCCCCGAGAGGCGAGGTCTACACCTTCGCCGATCTCGAGCGACTGCCGGTAGACGGTCGCCGGTACGAGCTGATCGACGGGAGCATCATCGTGAGTCCCGCCCCCGTTACCCTGGCATCAGGTCGTTGCGCGCCGTATCTGCGACGTCATCGCCCGGCGGATGCTTCCCGAGGCCGGACTTCAGGCCGAACTCGGGGTCGGGCTGCATGTCGGTGAGGACGAAGTCGTTCCGGACGTGACGATTGCAGCACAGGCGCCCTTCGACGTGCGGGCACCGTGGCTCGGCCCTGCCGACGTCGTGGCCGTCGTCGAGGTCGAAATCCGCTTCAACCGTCGGATGGACCGCACGGTGAAGCCGGAAATCTACGCGTCGGCGGGAATCACGACCTACCTGCGGGTGGAGTTGGACGACGAGGGCCATCTCACCCTCGTGACCCATGAGCTGCGCGACGGACGGTACGCCGAGACCGGGCGGATCACCGGGAGCGGGACACCCACCTCGCCGCCCTGGGTTTGCGTCTCACCCCTGCCGAGATCGAGGCCGGCGAGATCGA
>DATHII010000106.1:0-2988 GCA_035316885.1 Jiangellaceae bacterium
GACCGGTTGGAGAAGCGCGGCTGGGTGAGCCGGGAGTCGCTGCCGGAGAACAGGCGGTCGACGTACGCCGTGCTGACCGCGGCCGGTACGAAGGCAGTCCGGCGCAGCAACGGTGTGGTCTGGACGGTGCGGCCGGCCATCTTCGACGACCGGCTGACCGACACCGACGACGCCGATCTACGCCGGGTGCTCGGCAAGCTCCTGCGCCGCCTCGACGTCCTGGACTGAACGTCAGGGCACTAGCGACTGGCGGCCCGGCTGAAGGTCGGAAACGCCACGATCGCCCGGCACCGAGCTGGACCTGGTGATGGACAACTACGCCACCCACAAGCGGCCCGAGGTCCGTGACTGGCTCGCGGCGAACCCGCGCATCCAGGTGCACTTCACCCCGACCTCGGCCTCCTGGCTCAACCTGGTCTGGTTCGGCATCATCGAACGCCAAGCCATCCACCGTGGCACCTTCCGCAGCGTCCGCGACCTGGTCGCGAAGATCCGTGCCTTCATCACCGGCTGGAACGACCGCTGTCACCCCTTCATCTGGACCAAGACAGCCGACCAGATCCTGACCAAGACGAACCGTCAACAAGCTTCAAACACGGACCGCTAGGTCGATGCCGTGGGCGTTGGCAGTTGTTGGCAGGCGTTAGTGTCTTCTGCGACCCGGTGCTACTGCTACAGAGCGTCGAACGGGCAGTTGGCCTCTGAGCAACCCGATCGCAAGGCCTTCTGTGGCAGGTTGTCGTATCGGCGGGATGCCGTTCGTGGTGGGAGTAGAAGGCGGTCATCGGGACCGCCCGGAACTGAGGAGAAGTGGGATGACGCACTACTTGTTGACCGTGCACGGCCCCGCCGAGATGGACGAGTTCGGCAACTACGGCTCCAAGGAGGAGATGGAGGAGGCGTTCGCCGCGACCGGCGCCTTCAATGACAAGCTTCACGCCGATGGCTACTGGGTCTTCGCCGGTGGGCTTCAGTCGGCATCGACCGCGACCGTCGTCGACGGCCAGGGTGAGACGCCGGTGATGACCGACGGCCCCTACCTCGAGACCAAGGAGGTCATCGGGGGTTTCTGGGTCATCGACGCGCCCGACCTCGACGTGGCGCTCAAGCTCGCGGCCGAGGGGTCCAAGGCGTGCCGGGGCAAGGTCGAGGTCCGTCCGTTCGACGGCCTCGCCTGAGCCGGCCCGAACGACGACTGATCGATGCAGGGCGGAACGGCGGCCGTCGAGCGGGTCTTCCGCGAGGAGTACGGCCGCCTGATCGCCTCGCTCGTCCGCCGCTTCGGTGACATCGACATCGCAGAGGAGGCGGCGGGTGAGGCGCTCGTGGCCGCGTTGGAGAAGTGGCCGGAGTCCGGCGTACCTCCCAACCCCGGCGGCTGGCTCACCACCACCGCGGGCAACCGCGCGATCGACCGGATCCGCCGCGAGAAGCAGCGCGACGCGAAGCACCAGGCGGCCTTCATGTACCACGACGACACGCCCCACGAGCACACCGGACCGGTCGAGGACGACCGATTGCGGCTGCTGTTCACCTGCTGCCACCCGGCGCTCGCACCGGAGGCGCGGGTCGGGCTGACGCTCCGACTCCTCGGTGGGCTGACTGTGGCTGAGATCGCGCAGGCGTTCCTCGTGCCCGAGACCACGATGGCGCAGCGGATCACTCGGGCGAAGAAGAAGATCGCGGCGGCGAAGGTGCCCTACCGGGTGCCCGAGGCCGCCGACCTCCCCGAGCGGCTCGGCGGCGTGCTGGCGGTACTGTTCCTCGTCTTCAACGAGGGCTACCTCGCCACCGGCGACGGCGACCCGGTGCGCGCCAAGCTCACGGGCGAGGCCATCCGGCTGACATGGGTCCTCCGCCAGCTGCTCCCCGAGGAGCCGGAGGTGGCCGGTCTGCTCGGGCTGCTGGTGCTCACCGAGGCCCGGCGTGAGGCCCGCGTGCGGAATGGGCAGCTGGTCCCGCTCGGCGAGCAGGATCGCGCCGGCTGGGACCGCGGGCTGATCGCCGAGGGGCACGACCTGGTCCGCGAGTGCCTCGCGATCAACCGACCCGGCCGTTATCAGATACTCGCCGCGATCAACGCCGTCCACACCGACGCCCCCACCGCGTCGGACACGGACTGGTCGCAGGTGGTCGCACTGTACGACCAGCTGACCCGGCTCGACCCGTCGCCGATCGTCGCACTCAACCGCGCGGTCGCGGTCGCGGAGCTGGACGGCCCGAAGGTCGCCCTCACTCTGGTCGACCGGCTGCCGCTCACGGGCTACCACGCATGGCACGTCGCCCGCGCCGACATGCTCCGCAGGCTCGGCCGGACCGCCGAGGCGAAGGAGTCGTACGACGCCGCCATCGCCGCCACCCAGAACTCCGCCGAGCGCGCCTACCTGAGCAGGAAGCGCGGCGAGTTGGTCTGAGCGGTCTCACCACTCGGGCATGATGCCAACGGCGCCAGGCGTTGTCGGGCCGGCGACGATCCTGGCACTCGGAAGCTGCGCCGAACCCTCTCCATGGGGCGCGAGCGCTCGGCCCGACTTTGGCCCCCAGGTCCAGGTCGCGCATCCACATCCCGCCCAGCTGGGTGAAGGAACTGCTGGGAGTCAGCTCGCCCTGGCCGACAGATGGCGTTTCGGGGGGCACTGGCGGGTTTCGTGGGCCTTCACTCTGGCTGACGCCCTCAGAATGACAGGGCCAGGTCAGCGGCATGAGCGTGCGGCCGAGGTCTCGTGAGAATTTCTTCTGACAGAGTGTCGGATCCGGAGCGAGGCGTTCGTAGAAGAGATGAGAGGCGGTCGGAGGTGGCCGCCGGGACAAGGGAGTCATGGGATGACGCAGTACCTGATCTCGTTCGATGACGGCGCGATGACCTTCCCCGAGGAGGAGCTGCCCGCCGTGGCCGAGGCTGCCCACGCGGTGGTTCAAGAGGCCATGGACGCCGGAGTGTGGGTGTTCGGCGGCGGGCTGTATTCCCACGAGGAGGTGAGTGTGGTG
>DATHII010000107.1:0-17391 GCA_035316885.1 Jiangellaceae bacterium
CAGACCGGTCATCAGGCCGTCCCGCGGACCCGGCCCGAGCCGGGCGCCGATGTAGGCCGCGGTCGCGACACCGTTGAGCCCGACGCCGGCCAGCAGGAACGCCACACGCAGGGCCAGCGCGTCGGGCGCGGGGAGGACGGCCAGCGTTGCGTCGACGGCCAGCCCGATGACGACGACGTTGCTGAGCGTGCCGATCCCTGGCCGCTGGCGCAGGGGGATCCAGGCCAGCAGGACCAGCGCGCCGACAACGATCGTCACCATGCCGAACGACAGAGGGAGCCGCTCGGCCAGGCCCTGGTGCAGCACGTCCCACGGGTCCAGGCCGAGCCCGGCCCGGATCATCAGGCCCATGCTGGCGCCGTAGAGAATCAGGCCGGCGTAGAGCTGGACGAGGCGTCTGGTCATCACAGGACGCAACACTGCAGGATGAGTGGCCTTCATTTCAATAGCCACTTGTGAGAAAGTGGCTCCTATGCATGCTCTCAATGGCACCCATCTGGCCCGGCTCCTGGGTGACTGGTCGGCTGGCGGCGCCGGGGCGGCCTACGTCCGGCTGGCCGCCGCGCTCCGGTTGCTCGTGCTCGACGGGCGGCTGGCGTTGGACACGCGCATGCCGAGCGAACGCAACCTCGCGCGGGCGCTCGGTCTGAGCCGTACCACGGTCACCGCCGCCTACGACGCGCTGCGCTCGGCCGGATACGCAGCCAGCAGGCACGGCTCGGGCACCTGGACCACGCTCCCCCCGTCCCGACTCGGCGACACCGCGGCCGCGCCCTGGGCACCGGCGGCACCGGACGGGTCCGACCTGCTCGACCTCGCGCACGCCGCGCCAGAGGCACCAGCCCACGCGCTGCGCGAGGCGTACGACGCCGCCCTCGAGCAGCTCCCCCGCCACCTGCCCGGACACGGCTACGGCCTGTTCGGCCTGCCCGAGCTGCGGGCGGCAGTCGCCGAACGATTCACCACCCGCGGCCTGCCGACGTCAGCCGACCAGATTCTCGTCACGGCCGGTGCACAGCACGCCTTCTCGCTCGTGCTGGCGCTGGCCGTGAGCCCCGGAGATCGGGTGCTCGTCGAGCATCCGACCTACCCGAACACTCTCGACGCCGCCCGCCGAGCCAGCGCGCGCTTCGTGCCGGTGGCGCTCACCGATGACGGTTGGGACCTCGACGCCCTGTCGGCCGCGCTGCGGCAGACCGCGCCCCGCCTCGCCTATCTCATACCGGATTTCCACAACCCGACCGGCCTGCTGGCCACCACCGACGAGCGGGCCGCGCTGGCACGTGAACTCAAGCGGTCGCGGACGCTGACAGTCGTCGACGAGACGCTGGTCGAGCTCCGGCTCGACGGCGCCGACGTGCCGCCACCACTGGCCACCTTCCTGCCCGACGACCTCGCCGTCACCGTCGGCACTGCCAGCAAGACGTTCTGGGGCGGCCTGCGGGTCGGCTGGCTGCGTGCCGACCGGGCCACGGTTCGCCGTCTCGCGGCTGTGCGGGCAACCCTCGACAACTCCTCCCCCGTGCTCGAACAACTCGCGGTCGCATACCTGCTCAGTCGTTCAGATGACGTCCTGACGACGCGCCGCCGCGAGCTCCGCGGCCGGCGCGACGCCTTGGCGGCCGCGATCGCCGTGCGCCTGCCCGACTGGTCGGTGCGGGTCCCCGGCGGCGGCCTGGTGCTGTGGTACGACCTGGGCGCCCCGGTGAGCAGCGCACTAGTCGTGGCCGGTGAGCGGCACGGCCTTCGCCTCGCCGCCGGCCCGCGGTTCGGCCTCGACGGCGCGTTCGAGCGCCGGCTGCGCCTGCCGTACACGTACTCGGTCGACGTCCTCACCGACGCCGCCGACCGGCTGGCGGCCGCCTACCGGTCCGTCGCGGAAGGCCCCGCGACCGACCAGCGTCCGTGGGTCGACGCGTTCGCGTAAACCTGAAGACGGCCGGGAACGGCGTTGTGCACGTTGACGTAGAAGTCGGCCGGGTTGGCGACGATCGCCGCCAGCTCACTCTGCGTCAGTGTCTCGGTCGAGTCCTGGTCGTCCGGCACGGCCGTGATGCAGTCCGCGGCGAGCCTGTTCGGGACCTGGAGGCCGACGACGATGCCGCCGGCCACACCGCGCGCACCGGCGTGGATGTGGGCACCGTGGCCGTGTCGATCCGGTTTGCGGGTGCCGAGTAGCTTGACGCTTTCGCCGTCCGCCTGAGCCGCGGGGACTGCGCCGAGAACGACTGCCGACGCCGCGGTCAGGGCGACTGCCGCTCGCGTCCACCATCTGCGCATGGCTCCTCCTCGCAATGGATCCGTAACACCCGGATCCCTCGTCAGACGGCACGGACCGCAGAGAGATCGACGGTTCAGGACTAACGTCATGTCGTGGCCACACTGCAGGTGAAGAACCTCGACCCGGCGGTTCACGCCGCACTTGTGGAGCGGGCCCGGCGCGAGGGCCAGACGATTAGCGACCTGGTGACGTCCATGCTGAAGCGGGGGCTGTCCAGGCCGTCTCCGGCGGAGTGGACCTGGTCCGTCAGCGAGGGGCCGCACGTCGACCATGACGTCGACAGTGCTGGGGTTCTCGACAAGGATCGCGGGCCGTGGCTGGATGCCACTGGTGCTTGAGGCCAGGGCACGGCGAGCGTGGTCGGCTGACGCCGCGCTACGACTCGCCCCGCTCCTCTGGGTCGGTGACGTCTTCCACAGTCGCGTCGAGGGCACTGATTAGGTCGTCACCGTCCACAGTCGCGGCGACTCCGTGGGCGCCGGCGCCGATCGAAACCTTACGGCCGCGGATGCGCTCGTCCGCCACGACGGGCCACGCGCGCAGCGAGCCGAGCGGCGTGATCGTGCCCCGTTCGTATCCCGTGACGTCCTTGGCCGTTGCGGCGTCGGGCATCGACAGGCGGCTCACGCCCAGCAGCATGCGTAGCTTTGGCCAGCCGATCGTCCGGTCGCCGGGGACGAGCACGAAGAGATAGTCGTCCTCGCCTCGGCGGACGACGATCGTCTTGACGACGGCGGCCGGCTCGACTCCACGCGCGGCCGCTGCCTCCGCGAGGCTTCGCACCGGCCCGTGACGGACGACCTCGTAGCCGATTCCCGACGCCTCGAGCGCCTTCAACGCAGCCTGTTCACCCACGGAGCCGGAGTCTAGGCGGCGATCAGAAGCCGTACAGTCTGCGCTGACGACGGGACTGCTACCTGGAACAAGGACGGCATCGCAACATGGAGATCATCAAGCTGGCCTGGGTGGGTACGCGAACGGATAATGCGGAGCCCACCGTGCAGTTCTTCCGCGACGTCCTGGGCCTGCGGCTCGAGGCGGAGCACGATGGATTCTGGATGCTGCAGTTGCCGGACGGCAGCAAGGTCGAGGTGTTCGGTCCGGAGAGCCCCGTCAATCGGCACTTCACCACGGGGCCCGTGGCCGGTTTCCTGGTGGACGATATTTCCAGTGCCGCAGCAGAGCTCCGGTCGGCTGGGGTTGAGATCTTGCTCGGCCCAGAGACCGACGACAGTGGTAATGCGTGGGTGCATATTCGTGCACCGGATGGAAACGTCTACGAGTTCACCCAGGACCCCGGAGTCTCCCGACCACACTGAAACGGGTGATCGTCGGCACTTCGGGGCCAACCAAGCCCTGAAGTGCCGACGATCAACGGATGCATCCCGGCCCGCTGCGAGGCGAGCGCAGACGTGACGCTAGGCGGCCGCCCCATGTCCGAGAGCGGCCGCCCATCAGCGTTCGTCAGGCGTCAGGCGTCTCTTCGGGTGATTGCGTAGGCCCCGGCGGCGAGACTTCCGACTACCCAGATCAGGCACACGAGCAGTCCCCGTCCCGGCGAGAGAACGCCTGCGCTTTCACTGGCGGTGGCGAGGGCCTGACCGGCGGCGGGCAGGGTCCAGTCGGTGACGCCGCTCCAAGACGCTGGCAGTGCGTCCATCAGCGTGGGGGCGAGGAACACGAGACCGACCAGCGCGACGGTCGTGCCGGCCGTGTGCTTGATCACGGCGCCGAGCCCGAGGCCGACGACAGCGATGACTGCGACGTACAGCCCACCACCCAGCACAGCTCGTGCCACGCCTGGATCGCCGAGTGAGTCGCCGATGTGTTGCTGGTTGAGGATTGCCTGGCCGATACCGAATGCCGCGAATGAGATGGCGGTGCCTGCGATCAGCGCGACGAGGCCGACGACCGCCGCCTTGGCGGCCAAGAACGTACGCCGGTGCGGCACTGCCGCAGGCTGGTTCGGATGAGCCCGGTCGAGTACTCCGAGGTGATGGCGAGCACTCCGAGGACACCGATTGCGAGTTGTCCCAGGAGCAGCCCGGCAAGGCTCTTGCTCGTGCCGTCGAACGCCGCCTGTTCCGCAGGACTCAGGTCTGAGAACGAGCCGACCGCAGACTGGGTGACCAGGACCGCGAGGCCGATGGTGACGGCGGCGGTTGCGGCGATGGACCAGTAGCTCGACCGCAACGAGCGGAATTTCGTCAGCTCGGCTCGCACGACGTCTCGGGGATGCGGGTGCGCCTTGCCGGTGGGCGCGTTGGGCAGGCTGAGGGTGGTCATGACGTGGCTCCATTCGCGGTGATCATCGGTGTGTCGAGCATGCTGGCGCGGAAGTCGACGCTGTCCTCGGTGAGCTCCATGAAGGCCTCCTCGAGCGACGCCTGCTTCATGCTGAGCTCATGCAGGGTGATCCGGTCGGTGGCGGCGAGATCGCCGATCCGCGTCGGATCGAGGCCGCTCACGGTGAGCGTGCCGTCGGGGGCCCTGTCCACCAGAGCGCCGTTGGCGGCCAGGGTCCAGGTGAACTGCTCAGCCTGCGGGGACCGGACTCGGACGGTGTTGAGTGAGCTGGCCCCGACCAACTCATCGACGCTGGCGTCGGCGATCAACCGCCCACGCCCGATGACGACGAGGTGTTCGGCCATCAGTGCCATCTCGCTCATCAGATGGCTCGAGACGAAAACGGTCCTGCCTTCCGCCGCCAGCGACTTGAGCAGCTCGCGGATCCACCGGATGCCTTCGGGATCCAACCCGTTCACCGGTTCGTCGAAGAGCAGGACCGCAGGGTCGCCGAGCAGCGCCGCGGCGATCCCGAGCCGTTGGCCCATGCCGAGTGAGAACATTCCGGCGCGCTGGCGCGCCACCTGTTCGAGGCCGACCAGCTCGAGGACCTCCGGCACGCGTCGGCGTGGGATGCCGTTGGTCTGGGCCAACGCGAGCAGATGGTGATAGGCGCTTCTGCCCGGATGCACCGCCTTTGCGTCGAGCAAGGCGCCGATCTGTCGCAGCGGCCGCTCGTGCTCGACGTAGCGGTGGCCGTCGATGGTCACCGTGCCGGACGTCGGATCGTCCAGCCCCAGGATCATCCGCATGGTGGTCGACTTACCGGCCCCGTTGGGGCCGAGGAAGCCGGTGACCCGGCCGGGCCGGACCTCGAAGGAGAGGTCGTCCACGGCCAGGGTGTCGCCGTAGCGCTTGGTGAGCCCGCGGGCTTCGATCATGGTTAGCTCCTCAGTGGCTTGCCGGTCGATCTGGCCGGCTGGTACTGAAGCTAGGAATGCGAGGCCACCGGCGGCGACCGCCTGGGGATGGGTCTTGGCGTCGGTCGTGAGGTGGTACGTCGCTGCCCGGGTATCGACCTGTGGAATGACGGCGGCCCGGCTTGTCCGAAGATGAGGTACTCGGGGCCGTCAGCCGAGCTGGCGGAGCCGTCGCGACCGTGCGCCTGCCGGCGTACCTCAGATCAGCGCACAGGATGATGGCGGCGTCATCGACCGGCCCTACTCTCGAGATGTGAACCGCGCCGCAGCCACTCTGCTGCGACACCGGCCGGTGCTCCTGGACTGGGCGATCGTGATCGTCCTGTGCGTTGGCACCGTCGTCGGTTGGGCGCTGGACAGAGCGCACCAGCCGGCCTGGGCCCTGCCGCTAGACCTGGCCGCCTGCCTCGCCCTGGGGTGGCGGCGTTCGCGGCCGCTTCCGGTTCTTGCGGTGGTTGTCGCCGTCGACGTGGTGCAGATCGTCGCGGACGTCCCGGCGAACAGCCTGATCTACGTCACGCTCATCGCCATCTACTCGGTCGCCGCGTACGCCTCGCGCCGACGGGCGGTGGTTGCGCTACTGGGAACCTACGTCGGCATCTTCGGCGCCCTGCTGTCACCGGCTGCGTCGATCGAGGGAGGCATTGTGACCGCCACGGCTCTCATGGCGGCCGCGGCCGTCCTTGGCGACAACATCCGCACCCGCCGGGCCTATCTCTCCGCTGTCGAGGAGCGTGCCGCACGGATGGAACGTGAGCGCGACGCGCAGGCGGCCATCTCTGCTGCGGCGGAGCGGACACGCATCGCCCGGGAGATGCACGACGTCGTCGCGCACAGCCTGTCGGTCATGGTCGCGCAAGCCGACGGTGCCGGCTACGTCATGGACGGTTCACCGGACAAGGCACGACGCGCAATCGCCACCGTGGCCGAGACCGGCCGACAAGCGCTCACCGAAATGCACCGGCTGCTCGGCGTGCTTCGCTCGACCGATGTCGAGGAGGAACTGACACCGCAGCCGGGCGTCGACCAGCTGGACGCGCTGATTACCCGGACCCAGTCCGCCGGCCTGCCGGTCACACTCTCCGTGAAGGGAACACCAGTCCCGCTCAGCCCCGGCCTGTCCCTGACCGTCTACCGCATCGTGCAGGAGGCGTTGACCAACACCCTCAAACACGCAGGCCCAGCGGTCACGGCGACCGTGCAGGTTCGTTACCTCGCCCACGATGTGGAGATCGAGGTCACCGACAACGGTCACCCCGCAGGCGGGCCGCCCACTGGCCCGATGATTCCCGACGGCGGCCACGGACTTGCCGGCATGCGCGAACGCGCCGCCGTCTACGGCGGAAGCCTGCAGGCCGGCCCGCTCGACGGCGCCGGCTGGCGGATCTGTGCACGGCTGCCAGTGGAGTCATCGCGGTGACGATTTCGCTGGTGCTCGTCGACGACCAGCCGCTGCTGCGGCTTGGTTTCCGGATGGTGCTCGACGCCCAGCAGGACATGAGGGTCGTCGCTGAGGCGGGAGACGGCGAGGAGGCGGTGAGGGTCGTCGCGCAGCACGCGCCGGACGTGGTTCTCATGGACGTGCGGATGCCGCGGCTCGACGGCGTCGAGGCCACCCGGCGCATCGTCACCTCCGGCAGCCGATCCAGGGTCCTGATCCTCACCACGTTCGACCTCGACGAGTACGCCTTCGCCGGCCTGCGAGCCGGCGCAAGCGGATTCCTGCTCAAGAACGTGCCGCCGCCGGACCTCCTGACGGCGATTCGGGCGGTCGCCAGCGGGGACGCAGTCGTCGCGCCGAGCGTGACCCGACGGCTGCTGGATGCCTTCGCCGACCGGTTGCCGACCTCGAGCAAGCCCCTCGACGAAATCCTGTCCCCGCTCACGCCGCGGGAGCGCGAGGTGCTCGTCGAGATCGCGACCGGAGATTCCAACGCGCAGATCGCCGAAAGACTCGTACTCTCCGAGGCGACCGTGAAGACCCACGTCGGCCGGATCCTCGCCAAGCTCCACCTGCACGACCGAGTGCAAGCCGTCGTACTGGCCTACGAATCAGGCCTCGTCCGTCCCGGAAACCGCTGAGGTCACGTCTCCGCTCCTGGCCCTCGCCACCGTCAGCGCTCCCGGACGCTTCAGGGGTGTGGGTCCTGGGAGCCGACCGACCAGACGACGCCAGCCGAGCTGCTCGCACCCGCCAACACGCGATTAGGAGGGGATGTGTCCGCCGATGTACTCCGGCTCGACATACGCCCCCCTCGCGTGAAGGATCAGGAGAGTATCGATGAGTGGGCCGCCGAGGTCGCCACAGCGTTCCAGATGCCCGGGCCGGTGGTCGCTGACCGCCGCCATCCTGCTGCGCGACGACAATGAGGAAGCGCAGGATGCCGCGTAGGCGGGCACGAAGCCCGCACCTGAGAGCCCCAGACGGCACCCTCGCTCACACGCTATTGGCGAGGTCGGTCGGGAAGGTCTATCACCCAGGCCCCCAGGTCGGGATCGATCCCGGGAAGGTTCACCTCGACGAACCCGAGCGAGGAGACCAGGCGCTTGCTCGGCAAATTCCGGTGGTCGATGAGCCCAAGAGCGCGCTCGCCCGGCGTCTGGGTCGCAAGCATGGCAAGGGTCTGTTCGAGGCACTCATGCGCGACAGCACCGCCTTTGCCACGGTGGGATGTCGAGGCGCCGATCAGCCGAATCTTGTGCACCCGGAAGGTCGACCAGCGGACACCAGAGCGAGACGGCGGCGAGTTCACCGTCGGAGGCGATGCCGAGCAGGCAAGTCCCGTCATGGCCAGAGTAGGGCGGGGTGAGTGTATGGATCGCCTTTTGAACGTCCATCTCCCACGGCTTCGGGTGGGGCCGGGCCCGGCGACCCGGCTCCTTTGGCGCAGGTGTCGTGCACTCGAAACGACGAAGCGCGTCGCGGTCGTCCTTGGTCGCCTCGCGCCACTCGATGCTCAACCGGCGAGCCGCTTGACGTTTGCCACCGGAATACCGCCCTTGGGGATGCGCGCAAGTGCGGCGATCGCCTCCGCGGGCAGAGTCGCGGCGCCAGCGCCTCGCTCCAGGTAGTCACGGCCGGACGACAGGTCCTCGTCCTCCCAGTCCATGTCCACCGCGCGGAGCACCTCCACTGTTGCTCGACGGCCCATGAGGTTACGGAGCACCCACACCTTGCCTCCTACATCGAGCCCCTGGATTCGGGCGAGTTCGGCGGGCAGGGCCACCTCGACCTCTTCGCCCTTCTTGTTGATCACGTCGATACGGACGTCCTCGTCGTCGATCGCGAGAATCACTCCGGCGCCATAGAAGAACTCGATCCGCTTCGGCCACCTTCCGATGGCGTCGTCGGTCGCCTGCACCAGGCGCTTGTAGAACGCAGCGGACGGCAGGTCGGCAGCTGGCCGGTCGCGGAGGAACTGTACGACCTCGTCGCCAAACCGCTCTTCGACCTTCTGCGCCTCAGCACCGAGGAAGGCGGCACCGGATTCGTCCCCAGCGTTGAGCGCCTTGACTGCCAACGTCGAGAGGACGCTGTGGTACTTGCGCGATCCGCTGAGGCCATGACCAGTCCGCCTTGGGACCTGCCAACCAGCCGAAACGATGCCCCTTGATGCAAGAGTCCGATACTTGCTACGCGTCGGGACGTCGCCCTCTAGGTCCGACATCTCGATGATCGGCGCTGGCGTCAGATGGTGCGTCTCGATACTCATCGTCGCTCCTCTCAATCGCCAGAGTACCCCTGACTGGCCACTTTCACCACTCAGAGGGTGGCTGGCCCTGCCCGACGGCTCAGCACCTAGACGTCAGTTCACACCGACGAGTGTCGGCGACGGGCGGACGACGCAAGACGAAGCCTGGGGAGGCACCCCACGAGGCCCCACATGGATGCTGGAAACCACGCCCCCCCAAATCCACTCAAACAGGATATGTTCTCTCCAGCGAGCATGTAATAGGGAGTGTGTAAGCCCGGTCGGCTGACCCAACGCTTCACTCCAGCGACGCTCGCCAAGTCGTCCGGCGACAACGCCGGCGCGGCGGCCCCGAGCGCGTCGCAGATCTCCGAGGAGCTCCAGCAGTGCCTCGAGGACCAAGGGGTCGCCGGCACCCGCGTCCGGATGCACGTCGTGGTCGTCAACGGCACTCAAGCAGGTCCGGTACTGGTACTCACCGGAGCAGCCCACAGCAACGAAGTGGTGGGAACCGGTGCCTTGATCTGGACCCTGAAGGCACTCGACGGCACGAGCCGATCAGCAGCGCCGCAAGGCCCGCGACGGCAGCAGCGAGAGCCGCGACTTGACCAACGGACAGTAACGATATATCGTTACTGTCCATGAGGGATGACGAGAACTCGCAGGAAGGCCGGCGCTCCGGCCGCGACCAGTCGCGGACCCGCCGCCGGGACAACCGATCAGACAAACCCCTCCGAAGCAAGCGGGCCGCACGAGCCCACGGCAGCCGAGGGCGTGGTCGCCGCCGGGCGCCTCGCGGCGACGTGCGTTCCGCCGTACTCGTGCTGCTGTCCGAAGTGCCCATGCACGGGTACCAGCTGATGCACGCGATCGCCGACCGCACCGACGGACGGTGGCAGCCCAGTCCGGGCGCCATCTACCCGACCATCAGCCAGCTCGAGGACGAGGGGTTGATCACGGTCACCTCCAGCTCCGGACGCAAGCTCGCCGCGCTCACCGATGCTGGGCGCGCGCACCTCGCTGGCAACACCGCGGCGCCAGACCCGTTCGCGTCGTTCGACTCCAGCGAGCAGTACGTCGACCTGCGGGGGCAGCTCGACAAGCTGCACGCCGTGGTCCGCCTGGTCGGGCAGACCGGCACCGACGCGCAGCGCGCGGCCGCGGAGGGGATCATCACGGAGGCCCGCGGCGCGATGTATCGCCTGCTCGCCGACGACGTGGACACCGACCGCGACTGAGCTCGGCTCCAGCTAGTGTCGTTACGCGACGGGCGCGCACGCGACACTCTTGTCGGCAATGTCCGGCTGGCTGGGGGACGTAGTAGCGGAGATGTTCGATCGGGGAAAGAAAACCTGATCGCCCGATCAGTTCCGGTGTTGTTCGACCGCTGCGGCGCAGGGGAGTACACAGGACCAGCCGCTGTCGCCGACCAAGTCAGCGCCGGCGGAAAGGACCGGAGGCAAGGAAGAGCGCATATCGACAGCGCGCCGCAACCCGGATGACGCGACCGGTTCACAATGACTCAAGCCAATTCACCTTGGACGTTCTCACCTGTCGCCATCGTTCGAGCGCTTCACGGGTGCGTCACTCCGCCGCCTGTCGGGCGCGCGCGGTTCTGCTCCAGTCGTCGGCCTTCGCCTGGAATGTGTCCGGACGGGGCTTACGAGACGGCCGCGACGAGTCCGGCAGGCTGACCAGAATCGTTCCCATTGAGGGTTCGGCTTACGCGGTGCGTGTGTCGTGCTGGAGTGCGGCGTGTGCCTCGCCGAGTCTTGAGCCTTGGGCACGATGGCGGCACAGTGTGCGGCCGATCAGCAGAGCCCGCTCATGTCCCGGCTGCAATCGTCGTACGTCGTGTCGTATTCGACTATCAGCATTACGCCAGGCAGTGACCACTCGGTCGTCGAGGCGAACATCTACTTCACCGAGCACCTCGCCGACGACGAGTTCGCGCAGGTTCCGGCGCTGTTGGAGCAGGGCGTGTGGAAGGTGTGTTCTCATGCTCCTCACGACCACGAGCGCTCGGTCCACCGACCGGACGCGGTGGCCTGGACTGGACCGCTCCTCGCCGACTTCATCACTGACGCGCTGGTGGTGGACACCACGCTCGCCATCGGTGACCGTGATTGGTGTACGTCGAGCTAGTGACCGATGCAGTCGTCGCATATCCGCGTCGGGAGCCCCTCGGCGCCAGGTTGCTACCCGTTGTTGCTGGTGCCGGGGTCGTTCTGCGCATCGGCAGTCTGGGGCGTCTGGTCGGAGACGCTCAGACTGACTTCTCGCCAGTTCTCGTCGCTGGCGGCGAGTTCCTTTGCCGCCTGCTGCGCCAGCGGCACGGCATCGGTGCCGAGCAGCAGGCGCACGGGCGCATCGTCGCGGCCGGCGAGGTCTCGCACCACTTGGGCGACGCGCCGAGCGTTCCCCGGCTCATGACCAGAGAAGGCGCGCAGCGCCTCGGCGGACACTCCGATCGTCTGCTGGTAAGGCACGCTGGGCTGCGGGATCGTCATCGATGTGCCACCCCAGTCGGTGCGCATGGCGCCCGGCTCGAGGACGGTGACCTTCACCCCGAACGGAGCGATCTCCTGGGCGAGACCGAGGGAGAACCCGGCGACGGCACATTTCGCCGCCTGGTAGGCGGTCAGGCCCGGGCCGGACAAGCGGACAATGAGCGAGGCGACTTGGAAGATGTGACCGCTGCCCTGCTCGCGTAGGACCGGCACCGCCGCCTTCGAAACGTTCACGACACCGAAGAAGTCGGTATCGATCTGCGCCCGGAACGAGTCGATCGTCGTGTCCTCAAACGATCCCAGGTCGCCATACCCCGCGTTGTTGACGACGACATCGATGCGACCGAACGTGTCCGCGGCCTGAGTAACCACGCGCGCGGCCGCGGTGTAGTCGGTCACGTCGAGCCGCAGCAGAAGCACCGCGTCGCCGTATTTGTCGTGGAGGTCCCGCAACCGTTCAGGGTTACGCGCCGTCGCCGCCACGCGATCACCCGCTTCGAGCGCGACCTCGACGACCGCGCGACCCAGACCGCGCGAACTTCCCGTCACGAACCACACCTTGGACATGGACACTCCTGCCTATCGAACGAATCATCAAGACGACGTCGACGCTGAGTCAGACATGCCGCCCGTGCGCCCGACACCGACCAGGTCGACACCGGACTCCCCCGGAGGAGGCGCACCTAGCGGCACTCGCGGGCCGAGGCGGGCAGCTTGGTGGATCGCCGGGGCACGGGTCTTGCCACGTTGGCAGGGCGGGTAGCCGATACCCCCCGCCGTCGGTCGTTGGGTGGTTGCGGGAAATGGCTGATGCGGCTAACGCGGATCCGCAGGCGGCCGACGCGTGACGAACGACCCTCGGGGCCCCGGTCGCCGTCAAGTCTGTGGGAGATAGCTGAGGAGGACGACCCCGGAGTCGAACCGCTTCACGTCGTGGAGCGTCATCCGTACCGTCCCCCGGTCGCCGAGCACATGGACGTTTCCGTGGCCCCAGACGAGCGGGTTCAGGTAGATCTCGTACTCGTCGATCAGGCCCCTCTCGGCGAGGGCGTACGCAAACTCGCCGCTGCCGTGCATGAACAGGTCACCGTGGACCTCGTCCTTCAGCTTGGGGATCGAGTCTCCGAGATCCCCGTTGAGCAGCGTCGCATTCCACTCGAGATCTCCGTACAGGGTGTTGGACCCGACGTACTTGGGCAGCGCGTTGACCAAGTCCGCCCACTTGCCGGTTTGGCTCGGCCAGTACCCGGCCAGCCCCTCATAGGTCTTGCGGCCCAGCACCAGTCCACCTGACCTGGCCTGCCGCTCGAACGAGTAGTCGCCGTGGTCTCCGTCCGGCTGCACCCACTCGCCGACCGGGTCAATCACGCCGTCGACGGTGGTCTGCGCGGTCGCAATCAGCTTTCCCATCTCGATTCTCCTTCGGTCACGGGATCCCCGTCTACCGTTTGGCGACAGCGTTGGTCGCCGTGGTCAACGCTGGTGCTGGAGTCGGCCAGTCGATCGTTCCGTCGAGCGGCCGGCGAAGCCGCCCCTCGAGACCGACATCAGCAGAATCAGCCACGGCCGCTCATGACGCCACCCGGTAACGCAGGTGCGTGACGCCCGGCGCGTCGAGCACGCGCGTCAGCTCGAGCTCGATGCGGTCTGCGTCGAACAACCGCCGCCCGTCGCCGAGCACGACCGGGATCAGGTGGATCTCCAGTTCGTCAAGCAGTCCCTCGCGCAGCAGCGACTGCGCGAGGCCGGCGCCGTGCACCATCACGTCCTGATCGCCGGCGGCCGCCTTGGCCTCGCGCATCGCGCTCGCGGCGTCGGGCACGTAGTGGACCCAGCCACTCTGCGGCTCCGGCGGGGTTCCGCGCGTGGGCACGAAGATCGGCACGCCGTGGTGGTCGCCGCCCCAGTGACCGGCATATTCGAACGTCTTGCGGCCGACGACGACCGCACCCGTCGCCATTGACTCGGCGAACACCTGCCCGCTCAGCCCCGGCGGGTCGAAGTACGGCGGCTCGGAGACGGACGCGCCGAGCCACTCGTGCAGCCGGTCGCCGCCGGTCCCGAGCCCGTTGCCGGGGCCGTCGTCTGGGCCGGTGATGAACCCGTCGAGTGACATCGACATGTACAGCACGGACTTCGCCATGCCTTCTCCTTTCTCAGGGCCTATAGCGCCCGTTCGAGCCGGTCGAACGCGTGCGGCAGACCGCGGCCGTGTTCGTCGCGCAGCTCGTCGGACGGGAACCCCCACTGGACCATCGTCATCAGGGTGGCCCCGTCTCGGGGCGCGAACGTGAACTCGGTGCTGAAGGCGAGCCTCGACCCGTCGGGACGGGTTTCGGTCGTGGCCAGCAGCAGGTGGCGGGGGTGCTCGATCGCCTCGAACACGTGCCGGTGCCGGTAGAGCTCGCCCGGCGACGGGCCGAAGGTGATCTCCCAGGCGCCGCCGACGCGCAGCTCGCAGCGCGAGTCGACGACCCAGCCCGGCGCGTCGTTGCCGTAGAACTCGTGCTGGCCCGCCGGGCTCGTGAACAGGTCGAACACGCGCGCGGGCGACCCCTGGATCAGGCGCTGGTAGTGGAGCTCGCGGCTCACCTTGCGCGCTCCACGAAGCGCTCGAAGCGGTCCAACCGGCCCTCCCAGGCGCGGCGATGGGCGTCGATCCACTCGCCCGCCTCACCGAGCGTCGTGGCCGGGCCCAGCCGGCACTCGCGCACCCGGCCCACTTTCTCGGTCTCGACGAGGCCGGCGAGCTGCAGGATCCCGACGTGCTTCTTGATCCCGTTGAGGGTCAGGCCCGATGGCCCCGCGAGCTGGCTCAGCGTCGCGGGGCCGCGGCCCAGGCGCTCGAGAATGCCGCGCCGCTTGGGGTCCGAGAGCGCGAAGAACGTCGCGTCGAGCGTTGGCGATAGTGCACCCATCGGTGCACTATACCAGCTGCTCACCCTATGGTTGACGGTGGCCGCCCGCCCGACGTCGTGACGGCCACAGCCTGCCTACCGTATTCGACCCAGTACCCCCGATCCCTCCGCGGAGACCCCGATGAGCCTGGTGACGTCATGACCGAAATCGACCTGGACGCGCACGCCCGCGCCCTCATGGACGCCAACCTGTACGTGACCCTGGGTACCGCCGACGCGCAGGGCACCCCTGGGCGTCGCCGGTCTGCTTCGCGACCGCCGACTACGCCGAGCTCTTCTGGGTGTCCAAGCTCGACGCACAGCACTCGCGCAACCTCGCCGAGCGTCCGCGGCTGAGCGGGGTGATCTTCGATTCGACGGTGCCGGCCTACCACGGCCGGGCGGTGTACCTGTCCGGAACCGCCGCCGAGCTGACCGGCCGCGACCTGGACCGCGGCGTGGAGATCTTCCGCGGCGACCCCAGCCGTGGCGGAGCCACGGTGTCGGTCGAGGACGTCACCGCACCGTCCGAGTACCGGCTGTACCGCGCGACGGTCAGCGAGGCGTTCGTACTGTGCCCCCGCGAGCCGCGCCAGCCTTCCCCCCTGCACGGCATCGCCGCCGACCACCGCGCATCGGCCGTGCCCTGGCGGCACCCCGCCTGACGCGTCCAGGTCGAGCTCGACGATGCGCTGCGCGTCGTCGGGTGGGCGACCGACCACGCCGTCGGGGTCGGCGCCGACCCCAGCCGGGTGCTCCCGGCCGGGGCGCCCGAGCTGCTCGCCGCGGTGCGGGCCGCCGCCCATGACCAGGCTGGCCGGGCAGCGCCGAGTGTTCCCAGCCGGGTCGTCTCCCTGTGCGGGGACGCTGCCTTTGCAGCAGTCGGAAAACCTACAAGGTCAGACGCATCTTGAAGTGCCCGCAAGCCGATCCGCATACGGGACGCCGCTGAATCAGCTCGAGTTGCCCGGGCCTCAGTACGTCGTCTCCACCTCCACATCGACTGACCAAGCACCCGTGTCTGTCACGACGAAGTGCCGGGATCAGCCAGGACCGGAACCATGGTCAGCGTCGTCGGTCGGTGCGTCATATCGCCGCGATGGGCTCGCCCTCCGTCATGGACGAGACCGTCCGCACGGATCTCGCCAATGAGGGGCGCGCCCCCCTCCGGACCAAGAGCGCACCATCTCCCACCGCATTTCCCCACGCCCGACCCGTCATGAAAGTTCAGCTTGCGCCGGCAAGAGCCTGTTCGAGGCTACGGGCTGGTCGACGCAGAACGCGCTCCACGTCGTCGGTGACCTCCGACATCGACCCGTCTGCGATCGAGGTGTAGGTGCTGACCCAGCCGTCGACTTCCCAGGGCTCTGCGTCGAACTGGGTTCGGCGCCATTGGTACGCGTCCTCGACTGATTCGTCCTCGAACCGCATCGGCCGTCCGACCACGTCCGCGGTTCGAGTGGCCAGCTCGGCCATGGTCATCGCTTCGGGGCCAGTCATCAGGTAAGTCGTGCCGGAGTGAGCCGCCGGATCCCGAAGTACCGCCGCGGCCACGTCTGCGATGTCGGCTCGAGCTACTGGCGCCAGCCGCCCGGAGCCGGCAGGCCCGCGTATGACGCCGGTCTCCCCACCGATGTATGGGGCGAGGTCGGCGTACAGGTTGTTCCGCAGGAGGGTCTACTTCATCCCGGACTCACGGATTGCCTCTTCGGTGTCGGCGTGATCTCGTGCGAACGTGAATGTCGCTGCCGGAGAGGCTGCTGCGAAGGACGTATAGACGATGTGCCGAACTCCAGCGCGCGAAGCCGCCTCGACGAACGTCCGGTGGACTGCTCGACGGTCAGCGGTCTCGCGAGCAGACACCATCATGAGCACGCGCACGTCAGCGAGCGCTGCGGTGGCCGCGGACCTGTCGGCGTAGTCGCACGCACGGACATCCGCCGTCCAGGCGGGTGCACGCGCCGGGTCTCGAACCAAGACCACGGGGTCGAGGTCAGCGACCCGCTCCGCGATAAGCGATCCGAGTGACCCGCTCACACCGGTGACGGCGATCCTGTTTGGTTCCTCCATGCCTCCCAGTGAAGCAAAGGAACAGCAGGACTGCATGCTCCCAGCAAGGGAACCGAACCTTCGGGCTAGGTACTCCGGCAGCAGTCTGCCGTGTGGCCATCCGGAACCGCGGCGAACCGGGCGACTGGTGCCGCGTCTATCCGCCGCTAGTCGACCACGCTCCGGCTCGATGCGCTCTCACCGACCGACCAGGAACGCCGCGACGTTCAGTGCGAGCGCACCGGTGGCCGCCAGGCCGCCGACCCAGGCCGGCACGCGCCGAGGACGCCGTTGCGTGACGCCAGATCCTTGCTCGGCACGCCGATCCGCGCACCTAGGAGCACTGCGACCGTGCATGCAGCAACCTCGACCGCCACCCGCGTCCACCTCCTCACCGCTTACGTCGCAGGCGTGAGCGGCCGAGCTCCCGACAGCGCTCCTTGGCGAGATTCCGCTCCGGGTGCCTCGAAACCGCGCAGCGATCACCTTGACGACCGGCTTCGGAATGCTCGCACATGACAAGTCTGTGTGCTGTCGGTGACAGCCCGAGGTTGGCGGCTCGATCCTTCTACCTCGCGGACCGCGTGCTTCCCGGGCTCGTGTTCGAGTCGGCGATAGGGTCAGGTGATGCCGGGTAGCATTGCGGAGGCATAGCGCGCGATACGCTCATTGCGTGCCTGGATGAAGGCCATCGAT
>DATHII010000108.1:0-42224 GCA_035316885.1 Jiangellaceae bacterium
CGGGTGACCTACGTGACGCCGAGGAACCGGGCCTGCCCGCCGCGGCCTATGGCCAGGGGATCTGCGCAGACCGGTGGAAGTCGACGCCCATGGCCACCCATAGCGATGCATGCGCCGCCAGCCGGAGCTGGAAGTCCTCCCAGTCCATGATGTCGGCCTTCGACCATCCCACCTCCGCAACGGCCGGCAGCCGCGGGTAGGTCATCCTCTCGACGTCGTCGATGTCGGCCAGGGTCTCGGTCCAGAGTGGCGCCTCGACCCCGACAACGTCCGCTTCGGTCACGCCGTCGATCAGTGTGGCCGGGTCCCAGTCGTAGGCGTCGCGGACGTCGACGTAGCCCGCCCAGTCGTAGCCCAGCGGGGTCTGCGCGTCGTACTTCATGTCCAGATAGGTGCGGTCTGCAGGTGACAGGAGGACCTGCGCGCCCTGCCGCACCGCCTCGACGACCTGGGCCGGACCCTCGTCCGTGTTCCAGTACTGGACCACCGACCCGGGTTCGAGCGCGCCGGTTGCCAGCTCCTGCCACCCGACGGCGCTCTTGCCGGTGGCCGCGACGATCTTCTGGATCCGCACCGCGAACGCCGCATACTCCTCATCGGCGATAGTCCGGGCCTCGTCACCACCGACATGTAGGAACTGCCCGGGCGTCATCGCGGCGAGTTCGCCGAACACGTCCTCCAGGAACTCGTAGCTGACGGGCTTGTCCAGACACAGCGCGCTGAACCCGACCCGGGTGCCGGCGAACGGTTCCGGCGCCCGGTCGTCGCAATTGAGCTCCGGGTACGACGCCAGCGCTGCGTTCGTGTGCCCGGGCACGTCGATCTCCGGGACGACGGTGATGTACCGCGTCGCGGCGTACTCGACGATGTCGTTGTAGTCGGCCTTCGGGTAGAAGCCCCCCCGGCCACCCCCGACTTCCGTGCTCGCGCCGATGCCGGTCAGCTCAGGCCAGCTCTCGACCGCGATCCGCCACCCCTGGTCGTCGGTGAGGTGCAGGTGGACGACGTTGACCTTGTACAGCGCCGCCAGGTCGATGAACCGCTTGACCTCCTCGACGCTGAAGAAGTGCCGTGCGACATCCAGCATCGCGCCCCGCCACGCGAACCTCGGCCGGTCCGCGATACTGACACCAGGGACTTCCCATGGCCCTGGTTGTGCGGTGTCGCTCTCGACGGTGGCAGGCAGCAGCTGGCGCAGGGTCTGGACGGCGCGGAACAACCCTGCCGGCTCGTGTGCGCGTAGGTCGACGCCCTCGGCTGTGACGTCGAGCTGGTAGCCCTCGGCGCCGAGATCGGCGTCGCCGCCGAGACGGAGGGAGATCGCGCCGGAGGTGGCCGGCTCTGCCGAGACCGGCAGGGGCAGCCCGGTGGACGGGCGCAGCGACTCCGCGAGGTACACAGCAACCGGGACGGCATCTCCCGCGGCCGAGACCTGGGTCGAGTCGTCGAGCACGAACGGCTCGCCGTCCGCGGTGACGGACACGGGCTGGGGGACGAGGTGGACGTCGATCGGTCGCTCCTTCTCCTCGGCCGGACCGCTCGCGCATGCCGCGAGCAGTGCGGCGCATGCCAGGGCAGCCGCCGGGCGGCGGCGGGTCCGACGCGCGTGCATCAGGTGGCCAGCGCCGATCGCAGCCGCGCCTCGTCGACCCGCCAGAAGTCGTGTTGGCGACCGTCGACGATCGTCACCGGGATCTGCTCCCCGTAGATACGTAGCAGCTCCGGGTCGTCGAGGATGCTGCGCTCCTCCCAGGCCACGTGCAACTCGGCGCACACCCGGGACACGACCTCGCGGGCCTCCACACACAGGTGGCAACCGGGCTTGCCGAGGAGCAGCACACGGGATCCGCCCCCGGTGCTCGTCATCGTCCGCCCTCGTGTCAGTGACCCGCCGCCACCCTAGCCCAGCGGCGCGGGACGCCCGTACCTCCCCCGCTACGCTCGCTCCATGCCCTTCCGGCAGTCCCGGAGCCCGCGTGACCGTGCCGTGCGCGCCGGCGAGGCGGCCGCCGCAGCCGGTGAGGCCGCGGCCGGCGTCGACGTCCTACCCGACTCGCGTGGCGCGGCGTTCTTCGACGTCGACAACACCGTCCTTCGCGGAGCGTCGATCTTCTACCTGGCCCGTGGGTTGTACGCCCGCAAGCTGTTCAGGGCCCGCGACATCGCCAGGTTCGGCTACCAGCAGGTGCGGTTCCGCCTCGGCGCCGAGGACCCCGAGCACGTCGACGGCGCACGCTCCGCCGCGCTGTCGTTCATCGCCCACCGATCGGTCGGCGAGTTGAAGGAGATGGCCGAGGAGATCTTCGACGAGGTCGTCGAGAACAAGGTCTGGCCGGGCACCCGCGCCGTCGCCCGGAACCACCTCGACCAGGGCCAACGCGTGTGGCTGGTGACGGCCGCACCGGTCGAGGTTGCGACGATCATCGCCAAGCGGCTGGGCCTCACCGGGGCGCTCGGGACGGTCGCCGAGCACGTCGACGGCGTCTACACCGGCCGGCTGGTCGGCGACCTGCTGCACGGTCCGGCCAAGGCCGAGGCCGTGCGGGCGCTGGCCACCCGGGAGGGACTCGAGCTGGAGAGCTGCTCGGCCTACAGCGACTCGGCGAACGACATTCCCATGCTGTCCATGGTCGGGTACCCCTGCGCCATCAACCCGGACGCCGCCCTCCGCGCACACGCCAAGCAACACGGCTGGCGGATCCGCGACTACCGGGCCCGGCGGCGCAACACCGCGATCGGCGTGGCGGCAGGTGCCGGCGCCGTCGGCGGTGCCCTCGGCGGTCTCGCACTTGCCCGCCGCCGTCGCCGCTGACCTCCCGGCGGCCGTTGATCACGTTCACCACCCTGGTGGACGGTTCACCAGGTTCCGGAACCTGGTGAACCGTCGACGGGCATGGTGAACGTGATCAACTGACAAGGGTCAGAAGAACGTGCTGCGGCGCCGGACGAGCAGCGAGTACAGCGTCTGCTGGATCGTCTCCCTGATCCGGTCGGTGAGGTCGAAGACGAGCATCGGGTCGTCGGCGGCGCCGGCGGGATGACCGTCGTTGTGGATCGGCTCACCGAACTCGATGATCCACTTGGATGGTAGAGGGACCAGCCCTAGCGGCCCGAGCCAGGGGAATGTCGGCGTCACCGGCACATAGGGGACGCCCAACAGCCTGGCGAGGGTACCCAGGTTGCCGATCAGTGGATAGGTCTCCTCTGCCCCGACGATCGCGCACGGGATGATCGGCGCCCCCGACCGGATCGCGGCCGAGACGAATCCGCCGCGACCGAAGCGCTGCAGCTTGTACCGCTCGGAGAACGGCTTCCCGATGCCCTTGTAGCCCTCGGGCCACACTCCGACGACCTCTCCGGCGCCGAGCAGTCGCTCGACGTCCTCGTTGCAGGCGAGCGTGGTCCCGCTCTTTCGGGCGAGGTCGGCGACGAAGGGCAGCTGAAAGACGAGGTCGGCGCCGAGCATCCGCAGATGGCGCCGGGCGGGGTGTTGGTCGTGGACGGCCACCTGGGTCATCAACGAGTCGAGCGGGACCGTGCCGGAGTGGTTCGCCACGACCAGGGCAGCGCCCTCGGCCGGGATGTTCTCGACCCCGCGCACGTCGACGCGGAACCAGTACCGGTACAGCGGTCGCAGGAGCGGCAGGAGGACGGTCTCGGTGAGCTCCTCGTCGTAGCCGAACGGATCGACATCGTAATCGCCGGTCAAGCGCCGCCGCAGGAACGCGATTCCCTGAGCAACCTTCTCCTCGCCGTCGGGTCCTAAGAGCCTGGCGGCGACCTCGCCGACGACCGCGAGCAGTTCGTCCACGGGCGCCGAGCCAGTGGCGACGGCCCCGGTTGGGGTCGACCCACGGCCGGGCCGGTCCGTTTTGCCCTCCGCCGTTGCGGACGCCGACGACCCGGATACGGGGACGGCCGGACGAATCCGCTTGGGCGCAGGCTTGACGCGCCGTGCGCCGTCCGCGGGCTTTGCGCGCCGTGCGCCGTCCGTGGGCTTGGCGCGTTTGGTGCCAGATCGCCTCGCTGCGCGCGGCGGGTCCACCGGCTCGGCGTCGGATGCCTGCGTCGCACGCTGCTCAGCCATTGGAGGACCCGGTTCGCCGCAGTGCGCCCACGAGCATCCGCTCGACCGAGCCGACCCGGTCGCGGTCGAGGACGCCGTCGCGGCTGCGCGCGTCGACGAACGTCGCGAACGCCTGTGCCGTGGTGTACTTCGGGCGGAAGCCGAGCCGGTCGCGCATCCTGGTCGTGTCGACGCCGCGGCCGTAGGTGAGGAAGCGGATCTGTTCGGGCGAGAAGTCGGCCAGCCCCGCCCGCCTCACCAGCCCACCTACCATCGAGGACGCGAGCCCGGGCACCGGGAGCACCGGCCGACCGGCCCGTCGCGCGGCCTGGCTCAGCATGAGAAAGCCGTCCCCGGCCACGTTGAACGTGCCCGGGTGGTCCGCCACCGTCGCGCGACGGAGTGCAGCCAGGCCGTCGTCCTCGTGGACGAACTGCAGCCTGGCGTCGTGGCCCAGCACGATCGGCAGAACTGGCAGCGTGAAGTACTCGGTCAGCGGCGTCCGGACCGTCGGGCCGATGAAGTTCGCGAAGCGGAGCGTCGTGACGCCCACGTCGGGCCGGCGGCGTGAGAATCCCCGCACGTACCCCTCGACCTCGACCGAGTCCTTCGCGTACCCGGACCGCGGCAGCGCCTTCGGCGCCATGTCCTCGGTGAACATCGCGGGATCACGCGGGCTTGCGCCGTAGACGGTCGTCGAGGACTTGACCACGAGGCGGCTCACCGTCGAGGACTTCTGGCAGGCCGCGAGGAGTTGCATCGTCCCGATGACGTTGATCTCCTTCTGCGGCGCCCGCCCGCCGGCGTCGAGTGGGGTGGCGAGGACGTTCATGTGGACGACGGTGTCAACCTTGGCTCGAGCGATCACCTTCGCGACGACGGGATTGCGGATGTCGGCCCGGACGAACTCGCTGCTGCCGATGTCGTAGGCAGGCGGGACCACGTCGACACCGACGACCCGGTCGACCGCGGGATCGTCGGCGAGCAGGCGGGCGAAGCACGCTCCGAGGTAGCGCGCGACCCCCGTCACCATGACGACCTGCGACATCGGCCCTCCCTCGCTCGGCTGGCGCGTGTCCGCCGGCGTCTCCTGACCGGCCCGACGGACAGCCTGCCCGCTACTTGCCCTGGCGCCGTCGCTGAACGCGCGTCTTACGCAACAGCTTGCGGTGCTTCTTCTTCGCCATCCGCTTTCGGCGCTTCTTGATCACAGAGCCCACTGGGCACCCTCGCTAATCGGTCGTGCGGTCTGGAGTTCGCCGGCAGAGTGCCCGCGACGTGTCGATGGCGCAGGCGGAACCCGCGCGTCCCGAGGGCAAGCGTACCCGGCGGCGGCGAGGGTCCGACCCGCGAGAGCGCTCAGCCGGCCTGGACGTACGAGTCGCGCAGGTAGTCCGACACGGCCTGTTCGGGAATCCGGAAGGACCGGCCGACCTGGATGGCCGGCAGCGTACCGGCGTGTACCAGCCGGTAAACGGTCATCTTGGAGACCCGCATCGCGGACGCCACCTCGGCAACGGTGAGGAACCTCACCTCTCCGAGGGCCCCACCCTGCCCCTGTGTGCTCATCGCACCCGACCTCCGCGCCGTGCCCGTCGCGTCTTCGACCGCGCGTCCGTCAACACCACGTGCCCGCATCGTAGAGGCGCATGTGACTGATGGGGAAGGGAGATCACCAACCCGGATCGATGCCGTGCCACGGAAACACGGCCTTTCGGGTCGCCACGACGGCCTGGTCCAGCCAGTCAGCCGGGTCGTAACCCGACGACCAGTCGTCATAATCCGCGGTGTTGCCGTCGGTCATCCGGGCGGGTCCGCGTGTGCCGAACGCGACCGCGATGTGCTCGCGCCAGGAGGCGGGAACCTCCGTCTCGGGATCGATGGGGGCCCCGGCCGCCTCGGCGAGCAGGTGGGTCCACGCTCGTGGCACCACGTCGACGAGCGCGTATCCGCCACCTCCCGTGGCCAGCCACCGGCCTGAGCAGAGCTCGTGGGCCAGGCCGTGTAGCGCTGCGTACGACGCACGCTGACCGTCGACGGTGAGCGCCAGGTGCGCCAGGGGATCCTCGACATGACTGTCGCACCCGTGCTGGGTCACCAGGACCTGCGGCCGCCACTCACGCAGAAGCGGAGGCACGACGGCGTGGAACGCGCGGAGCCATCCGGCGTCGGCAGTCCCCGGAGGTAGGGCCACGTTCACGGCGCTGCCCTCGGCGCCGGGGCCACCGATCTCATCCGGGTACCCCGTGCCGGGAAACAGCGTCCGTGGACTCTCGTGCAGGCTGACGGTCAGCACCCGCGGGTCGTCGTAGAAGATCGCCTGCACGCCGTCGCCATGGTGGACGTCGACGTCGACGTACGCGACCCGCTCTGCGCCGGCGTCGAGCAGGGCCCGGACAGCGACCGCTACGTCGTTGTACACGCAGAACCCCGACGAGCGGTCGGGCATGGCGTGGTGCAGGCCGCCGGTGATATTCACCGCGTGCTCGACCTGCCCCTTCCACACCGCGAGCGCGGCGTCGACCGAACCCCCGACCACCGTGGCGCTCGCCTCGTGCATCGACTCGAAGCACGGGTTGTCCTCGCTGCCGAGCCCGTGGTCGGGGTCGAACGTCCCCCGGCGCACGGCTGCCACCAGCGCCGGCGTGTGGACGCTCGTGAGCAGGTCGTCGCTCGCTACTGCGGGCGCGACGACGTTAACGTTGGCATGGTCGAGCACGCCCAGCGCACGCGCGAGGCGGATGGTCAGGTCGAGCCGTACGGGGTTCATCGGGTGCGAGGGGCCGAAGTCGTAGCGGGTCAGCGAGTCGTCCCAGACGACGTTCACCGGCCCCATGACCTCGACCCTAGAACGTGCTCACCGCGGGTTCGCGGCGGGCGTCCGGACATCCCACGGCTCAGTTGCCGATGACGGCGTACGCGCGCACCGTGAACGTGCCGAAGCCCTCGACCGCGGGCGCAGCCGCTTGGAACCGGAAGCCGCTCGGCGGCAGTTGGTCGAGCCCGCAGAGGTGCTCGACAATCGGGACACCCGCGGCGAGCAGTCCGGTGTGTGCAGGCCGGGTCTTGTCGCCCATGTCGTCGATGTTCACGGAGTCGATCCCGACCAGACCTGCCCCCTGCTCGACCAACCACTCGGTGGCACCGGCGGTGAGAAACGGCGCGTCGACGCCGTAGCTGTCGGTGCGCCAATGACGGTCCCAGCCCGTGTGCAGTAGCACGGCGCGTCCGCCAACATCGAGGGCCGCGAGCTCGTCGCGCTCGATCGCCCTGCGGCCGCGGTCGGTCAGCCGGACCACTACACCGTCGAGGTCCGCGTGGCGATCCAGGTCGACCCGTGCCAGGTCGGCGCCATCAGCAAAGCGGTGGAACGGGGTGTCGACGTGCGTGCCGGTGTTGGCGACCATCGAGATGCGCCCGATCTGGAATGTGACTCCCGGGCCGTAGTTCGCTTCCGCCGTTTCACGAGTCAGGTGGTCCGAGATCTCCGGGCCCGGCAGACCCGGGTAGGTCATCATGCCGTCGCTGATCGGATGGCTGAGATCGACCAGTCGACGCGCCGGCACCGTCGCGCCATCGATGCCCCGCGAGCCTCGGTGGGCCTCGGCGACGAAGTCCAGCTCTCGAAGCTCGATCTCGCGGACCATCAGTAGGCCGAGGTGGCGCACCAGCAGCGTGCCCACCTCGTCGGCCGCGAGGTCAGGCCGGGGCACGTCGAGCCGGAAGCCCTCGCCCTGGATCGAACCGCCATTGGTGAAGCTGATCCGGAAGTCGACAACGGCTCGGTGCTGCGCCATGCGGCAACCGTAGCCTTCGGCACCGGATTGAGGCCGCGGTCGCTCCGCTCTCACGCAGGGCCGGGTGCCGACGAGCCCGGACCGGAGAGGGACAGCCGCATCGCGATCTCGTCGACCGCCGGGTCCGAAGGGAGCGGCTGCGTTGCCCCGGTGCGGACGAACCCGTTGCGCGCGTAGAGACGCTCGGCTCGTTCGTTTCCGATCGTCACCCACAACTCGACGGCTTCGGCGTGCTGCTCTCCTGCCCACCGCACGACCTCGTCGACGAGGCCGTCGCCCACCCCCCGTCCACGTGCCTCTGGGGAGACCCACATGGAGATCAGCCCCACGAGGCCGTCACCCTCCGGGTGGCCCGCCGCCATCCCGACCGCCCGGTCGTCGAGCATCGAGATGCAGCTCAGGCCTTTGGACGGATCCAGCCTGTCCCGCCACTGCTGCTCGGTGCGCGAGAGTTGGCTCTCGTAGGTCGAGCCGTACGCTGCGGGTGCGTCCAGCAGCGCTCGCAGACGAAGGTCACGCCAGGCGGCCCAGTCCCGCGGGCCGACACGGACGACGTTGATCTCGTCACTCATCGTCGGCGGCAGCGAGTGCGCGCGACCGGTCGCGTGCGGCCTCGATAGCCGCCAAGAAGTCGGCCCGAACCTTCCCCTCCTCGAGCAGTCGCATCGCCGCCGCGGTCGTGCCCGCCGGCGACGTGACCCGCTCGCGCAGCACGGTGGGGTGCTCTCCGGTCTCGCGCAGCAGCTTCGCCGAGCCGACGACGGTCTGCACGACCAGTTCGGTGGCGGTGGCCCGCGGTAGCCCCAGGTGCACACCGGCCTCGATCATGGCCTCGACGACGAAGAAGACGTAGGCCGGGCCGGTGCCGGAGATGGCCGTGACCGCATCCTGCTGCTTCTCGGGGACTCGAAGGACCTTCCCCGTGGCGCGCAGGAGCTGCTCGGCCTCGTGCAGGTGACCCTCGTCGGACCGCGAACCGGCCGAGATCGCCGCCATGCCTTCGTCGACCAGGGCCGGCGTGTTCGGCATGACCCGTACCACCGCCACCCCGTCGGGCAACCGCGACTCGATGTACCGCGTGGTGATGCCCGCCGCCAGGGAGACGACGAGCTGGCCCGGTCGGACGTGGTCGGCGATCTCGGCCAGCAGGGCGCTCATGTCCTGGGGCTTGACCACCAGGACCAGCGTGTCGGCGCGGCGGGCGGCGGCCGGGTTGTCGACGACCTCGACGCCGTAGCGCTCCTCGAGTTCCTTGCTGCGATCGGTGCGGCGCTCGCTGACGAGCAGGTCTCCGGCCGGCCGCCCGGCGCGCAGCAGGCCCGAGAGCAGCGTCTCGCCCATGACGCCGGCGCCGAGGATCGCGACGCTCACTTCGTGCCCGCCAGCGCACGGAGGAAGAACATCACGTTGGCGGGACGCTCGGCCAGGCGGCGCATCATGTAGGCGTACCACTCGTGACCGTAGGGCACGTAGACCCGGACGGTCTCTCCCGACCTGGCCAACCGGCGCTGCTCCTCGGGCCGGACACCGTAGAGCATCTGGTACTCGTAGCTGCCCTGCTCGCGGCGGTAGCGCGCGGCCAGCGACCCACCGATCTCGATCAGCCGCGGATCGTGGGTGGCGATCATGGGGTACCCCTTGCCGCCCAGCAGGACCTTCATGCAGCGGACGTACGAGCGGTCGACGTCGTTGACCTCCTGGTACGCGACGCTCGCGGGTTCGTTGTAGGCGCCCTTGCACAACCGCACGCGTGAGCCGGCGTGTGCGAGTAGGCGGCAGTCACCCTCCGTACGGTGCAGGTAGGCCTGCAGGACCGCCCCCGTCGACGGGAAGTCGATGCGCAGGTCGCCCAGGATCGACAGCGTGGAGTCGGTCGTGGTGTGGTCCTCCATGTCCAGCGTCACGCTCGTGCCCACGTCCGCGGCCGCCTGGCAGATCTCTCGCGCGTTGTCGAGGGCGATCCGTTCGCCGTCTCCCGGCAGGACCTGCCCCACGGCAGACAGCTTGACCGAGACCTCCGCGGAGGAGGTGAGGCCCGCCTCGTACAGGCCCTTCAGCAGGGCGACGTAGGCCGCGGCGACCCCCTCGGCCTGCGCCCGGTCGACGGTGTCCTCGCCAAGATGGTCGATCGTGGCGGTCAGACCGTCGGTGACGAGCTCGTGGGTGACCCGCACCACGTCGTCGGTCTCGGCGCCGGCGATGAATCGGGCCACGACGTTGCGCGAGATCGGCGCCTTCTCGACCAGCTTGCGCAGCCGTTCGCTACGCGAGACACCCAACAGCACCCGCCCCACCACGCCCATCGACCTCCTCGTCCGTCCCGGCCCGACGTCAGGTTACGGCACACCGCCTGACGGGACGGTGTGCCGACCTGTTCGCCGAAGGTCAGGGCGTCCGGCGGCGGAGGGTGGCGGCGCCGAGGGTGAGGAGGCCGACCGCGAAGCCGGCGATGATCGCCGCGTACCCCCAGACGGCCGGCTCGACCGCCGTCTGCACTTCACGCATGGCGTCGACCGCGTACGACAGCGGCAGGACGTTGGACACCGCTGCGAGGACGTCGGGCATCTCGTCCCTCGGGACCAGCAAGCCACACAACAGGAACTGCGGCAGCACGAGTGCCGGCATGAACTGGACGACCTGGAACTCGGTCGCGGCGAACGCGCTGACGAACAAGCCCAGCGCCACGCCGAGCAGCGCATCGAGTACCGCGACGGTGACGAGCAGCCACGTCGGCCCTGCCACGTCCATCCCGAGCACGGCCACGGCCAGCGTCGCGGCGATCAGCGCTTGGAACACGGCCATCAGCCCGAAGGCCAGCGCGTAGCCCAGCAGGAAGTCCAGCTTGCCGATCGGCAGTGTCAGCAGCCGCTCGAGCGTCCCCGACGTGCGCTCGCGCAGCGTGGCGACCGACGTCACGAGGAACATGACGACGAACGGGAACAGGGCGAGCAGAGCGGGCCCGATCTGGTCGAACACCGGCCCGCCGTCGTACACCCACCAGAGCAGGGTCATCAGCACGGACGGCACGAGGAGGAGGAGTGCCAGCGTGCGCGGGTCGTGGCGTAGCTGCGTGAGCACCCGTCCGGCCGTGGCGAGAGTGATACGGGCGTTCATGGGCGGGCCCCCTCGTCGATCAGGTGCAGGAACGCGTGCTCGGCGTCAGCAGCGCCGGTGCTCTCGAGAAGTCCGGCCGGCGTGTCGTCGGCCAACAGGTTCCCCTCCCGCAGAAGCAGAAGTCGTGGGCATCGCTCGGCCTCGTCCATGACGTGGCTGGATACGAGCAGCGTGACGCCCTCGTCGGCGAGCCTGTTGAACAACGTCCACAGGTCACGGCGCAGCACCGGGTCGAGCCCCACGGTTGGCTCGTCGAGCACAAGCAGTTCAGGCTCGCCGAGAAGGGCTACCGCGAGCGACGCCCGTGATTCCTGGCCCCCCGAGAGGTTGTTCACCAGGTCGTCGGCGTGCGAGGCAAGATCGACCTGCTCGATCGTCCGGTCCACGGAGGCACGTGTCGTGCCGAGAACAGCGGCGAAGTACCGAAGGTTCTCCCGGACCGTCAGGTCGCCGTAGACGCTGGGCGACTGGGTCAGGTACCCCACGCGATGCCGCAACGGCGGCGATCCGGCCGGGAGACCGAGCACGTCCACCTGACCGGACGCAATCTCCTGGACCCCGACGATCGCCCGCATCAGCGTCGACTTGCCCGACCCCGACGGACCGAGCAGCCCGGTCAGCGTGCCCCGGCGCACCGTCAGGTCGAAGTCGTCGAGCACGACCCTTGCGCCGCGCTCGACCCGCAGTCCGCTGATCCGGATCGCGTCTCCGGTCCCGCTGCCGTGCCGCGAGGTCGAGGCCCGCCCCGATTGGAAATTCATCACACGTTGAATAATGGTCTGACACGCGCCACCCGTCAACCCCTCGCGTCTTGTGGTCGGTTGGGCACGTCTCAACCGTCGACGAGACGTTCCCAACCCGCCACAAGTCGCGAACGACGACGTTCATACGTCGAAGTAGCGCTGGATCACCGGTCCCACGAGAGCGATGACATCCTCGTCCGGCAGGGATGCGAGCGGTTCGAGCTTGACCACATAGCGCACCAGAGCCAGGCCGATCAGGTGGGAGACCACAAGCTCGACTCGAAGTTCGCGGTCGGGCAGATCGAGTCCCGCTACGACCCTGGTGAGGATGGTCCGCTGGGCGAACTGGCGGAGCAGCGCAGCGGCAGCCTCGTTGCTCATGGCCGATCGCAGCATGGCCAGAACGGGTGCACGGCGCACCGGATCGCCCCAGACCGCGAAGAACGTGCGGACAGCCCGCTCACCGACGCCGTCCATCGACCCCGAGAGAATCTCGCCTGCGATCTCCGCTGGGGCGAACGGGATCTCCATCGCCTCGAGGAACAGTTGCTCCTTGTTGCCGAAGTAGTGGTGGATCAGCGCCGGGTCCACGCCGGCCCGACCGGCGATGGCCCGGATCGACGTCCGGTCGTACGCGCTCTCGGCGAACTCCGCCCGGGCCGCCGCGAGGATCTCGCCGCGGGTGTCGGGCGCGCCGGGACGCCGCCCTGCCCGGCCGCGTCCGCCTCTCTTGATCATGTCGACTCTGCCCGTGGAAACGGCCGCGAAGTCGACATGATCACGGGAAGGTTCACGGTACGGACCCGCGGAGCACCTGCTCGGCGGTGCCGTCGGAGCCGACCGCGAAGGCCGTGTCGACCAGCGCGGAGGCCAGGTTGAGCCGCGCGAATGCCAAGGCCTCGGCCAGGTCGGCCTCCCGCTCGTCCGCCGTCCGCGTCCGCCGCGTGCCTACCTCGAGCACGATCGCACCGGACCAGCCGCGCTGCGCGAGCCGCTCGAGCAGCGCGGCACATGGCTGGTTGCCGCGGCCCGGGACCAGGTGCTCGTCGCGCGACGAGCCGGTGCCGTCGGCAAGGTGGACGTGGACCAGCCGGTCGCCGAGGGCGTCGGCCATGGCGAGGGCGTTCGAGCCGGACACTGCGGTGTGCGACAGGTCCAGCGTGTTGTGGGCGTAGGGCTCGTCGGTGGGGTCCCAGTCGGGTGCGTACGCGGCGATCTCTCGCCCGGCCGCGCGCCACGGGTACATGTTCTCGACTGCGATGGCGACGCCAGTCTCCTTCTCCAGGTCAGCGACGCCGTCGACGAAGCCGCGGGCATAGTCGCGCTGCCAACGGAACGGTGGGTGGACTACGACGGTCGGTGCACCGAGGCGGCGGGCGGCGTCGACCGAGCGGGTCAACCGCTCCCACGGATCGGGCGACCAGACCCGTTGCGTGATGAGCAGGCACGGCGCGTGGATCGACAGCACCGGCAGCCGGTGCCGCTGGGCCAGATCCTCGACCCGGTCGATGTCCTGGCTGACGGGGTCGGTCCAGATCATGACCTCGACCCCGTCGTAACCGAGCGACTCGGCCATCTCGAACGCCACGGCCGCACTCTGCGGGTACACCGACGCCGTCGACAACCCGACCGGCGCATCGGGAACGCGCAACATCGCCGACAGCTCCCGGCGTGGTTGGGTCACGGGTCTCAGAGTAGGCGGGTCAGTCGAGCAGGGAGGGGTCGAACTCCCAGTGCCAGGCTTCGGGCTTGGATCCGCCGGCGCGTGCCCACGGCGGGTTGTGCCAGCCGAAGTCCGATCCGTTCTCGTCGAGCCACTGGTAGGCCTGCCCCCCGAAGGTGTCGGCGCCGCAGGGCAGGTCGAGCGCCAGGCCCCACCCGTGGTTGCTCGTGCCTGGGCTGGCTGCCAGGTAAGGCTTCTGCGCGTTGACGACGTACTGCTCGGACAGGCTGCGGTACGAGTCGCCGACGCAGATGCCGGTGCCGAACTCCTCCGTGTAGACGTCGTCGAGGGCAAGGAAGGCCGCGGCAGCGTCCGGTCGCAGCAGATGACCGTCGCCGATCCGGCACAGGTGGGCATCGCCGAGCTGCCCGTTCGACACCTCGCCCTCGTCCGGGACGGTGGCGGTGCACCCCGGGACCGGCGCAAAGCCGGTCGGGGTAGGAGTCGGGGTTGGCGTGGGGGTCGGCGTCTCCGTGGGGGTCGGCGTGGCGATCGGGGTCCTGACGTCCGCCCGGCCCGGTCGGTCCACCGCCTGTTCGCGCGCCTCGAGCAGCTCGCGGGCCGCACTCGTGTCGGGGGCGGCGTCCGCCGCGGAACCAGGTTCGCTTGGAGCGTAGGCGGCGGGAGCCGCTACGCGGCGCCAGCGGGCAGGTTGTCCAGACGGCGGAGGATCACTCCTTCCCGCAGTGCCCACGGGCAGATGTCCAATGAGTCGACCTCGAACAGGTCCATGGCCGCGTCGGCCACCATCGCGCCGGCCAGCAGCTGCGGCGCCCGCCCGGTCGAGACACCGTGCAGCCGGGACCGCTCGGCGGAGTCCATCCCGGCGAACTTGGAGACCAGGTCGGCGACCACGTCGCGCTCGAGCGTCCGGCGGACGTACGGACCCTCTCCCGAGGGTGCTGCCCCGGCCACCCGCGCGATCGACCGGAACGTCTTGCTGGTCGCGACGGCCCGGTCGGGCTGGCCGAACCGACTGACCGCGCCGACCACCGACGCGACCTGCGCCCGGACGTGCCGGCGCAGGGCGCGGATCTCGGACGTGGCGGGTGGGTCTCCGCTGAACCAGGTGCGGGTGAGCCGGCCAGCGCCCAGCGGCAGCGAGATGGCAGCGTCGGGGTCCTCGTCGATGCCGACCGCGATCTCGAGTGAGCCGCCGCCGATGTCGAGGCAAAGCAGGCGCCCGCTGGACCACCCGTACCACCGGCGGACCGCCAGGAAGGTCAGCCGGGCCTCCTCCTCGCCGCTGAGCACCTGGAGGTCGAGCCCGGACTTCTCCCGGACCCGCTCGATCACCCTGTCGCCATTCGCTGCCTCCCGCAGCGCCGACGTCGCGAACGCGAGCACCGACTCGGCACCCTTGTCCTCGGCGATCTCGAGCGCCTCGACACAGAACGCGATCAGGCGGTTGGCGCCGCCGGTCGTGATGCGGCCCTTTTCGTCGAGCATCTCTGTCAGCCGCAGCTCGATCTTGTGCTTGAAGGCCGGCAGCGGGCGGGCCCCGGGATGGGCATCGACGAGCAGCAGGTGCGCGGTGTTCGAGCCCACGTCGAGCACTGCGAGCCGCATCCCACGACGCTACCGTCAGTCCGGTACGGACGGTCGGACGATCGCGACCGGGCAGTTCGCATGTGCGAGCACCTGCTGGCTCACCGAGCCCATCAGCAGGCCGGCTACGGACCCTCGGCGTCTGTCGTCATGGCTCCGCCCTCCTGACCGTCGAGTCACTCGTCGAGGACGAGGGCCGGCGTGTCCTTTCGCAGGATCTCGCCGCGGAAGTACGCCGGGTCCCTGGCCCGCAGGACCGGCATGAACACGAGCCCGACCAGGATCATCCCGAGGCCGAGGATGAGCGCCAGGCCCACTCCGCCGATGCTGGCACCGCTGCCGTAGTCGAGCGAGGCGCTGTCGCGCAGTGTCACCACGAACACGGCCAGCAGCCCGAGACCGCCGAGCAGCGGGAACAGCAGCTTGCACACGACGCTGCTCGCGTCGATGAACAACTCGTTGCGGAAGTACCAGATGCATGCGAACGCGGTCAGGCCGTAGGAGAAGCAGATCATGATTCCGAGCGAGTAGATGGTGTCGGTGAGGACGTTCTCGCTGGCGAAGGTGAGCACCGCGTAGAACACACCGGCGCCGACCCCCGCGGCAATGGTGGCGTAGGACGGTGTGAGGAAGCGCGGGTGAACCGTGGCGAACCGCGCCGGGGAAGCGCGGTAGGTGGCCATCGCCAGCATCGTGCGCGAACTCGGCAGGAAGGTGGTGATCCGGTCGGCCAACTTCGCGTCGGTCCGGGGCCTAGGCTCGAACGGTGGAGACGCCCTTGGACGTCACGAGGGCCTGGGTCGAGTTCCCGGATCCCGCGGATGCCGACCAGGTGCTGCGCTGCGACCTGACCTGGCTCACGTCCCGGTGGACGTGCATCTTCGGTCGCGGGTGCCCCGGCGTCTACGCGGACCGCCCCGACGACGGATGCTGCACCCACGGCGCCCACTTCTCCGACCGCAAGGACGAGAGGCGGGTCCGGCGCTTCGCCGGCCGGCTCGGTCCGGACGACTGGCAGTTGCGCGATGAGGGCATGCGCAACGGCATCATCGAGAAGGATGACGAGGGCGAACGCAAGACCCGGATCGTCGACGGCGCGTGCGTCTTCCTCAACCGCCCAGGGTTCGCCGGCGGACCAGGTTGTGCCCTGCACGCCTACGCGCTGCGCACCGGGCGGCATCCGCTGGAGACCAAGCCCGATGTCTGCTGGCAACTGCCGATCCGCCGGGCGTACCGCGACGCCAAGCGACCCGACGGGACGTCCTACGTGGAGATCACCATCGGCGAGTACGACCGGCGGGCCTGGGGGCCAGGCGGGCACGACATGGACTGGTACTGCAGCGCGTCGACCGACGCACACGTGGGCACCGAGCCGGTGTACACGTCCTGTGAACCCGAGCTGCGGGCCCTGATGGGCGACGCGGCCTACGCCGAGCTCACGCGGCACTGCGCGGCCCACCTGTCGGCGCAACTGCCGCTGCTGGTCCACCCCGCGACCGCCGGCGCGCAGGCTCGCGCCGCAGATCCGGCCCCGTACCCGTGACCGGTCGGGGCCAGGTGATCCCGAGCCCGAACATCTGGAACCACCCGGACGTCTATGAGGTCGAGAACCGGGGCATCGACCGCGCCGGCGTGATCGAGGCAACGATGCGCGAGATTCATGACTGGGCCGGCCAGACCGTCCTGGACATCGGTTGCGGCACGGGCTTCCACCTGCTCCGCTTCGCCTCCACCGCGTCGAATGTCGTCGGCGTCGAACCGCACGGACCGACGGCGGCCCGGGCGCGGGAGCGGGTGCGGGCGCTCGAGCCCGGGCGGCGGGACCGGATCGACGTGCTTCGCGGGAGCGCGCAGTCCCTGCCACTGCAGCAGCGGGCCGTGGACGTCGCCCACGCCCGATGGGCGTACTTCTTCGGGCCCGGTTGCGAGGCGGGCCTCGGCGAGCTCGCGCGGGTGGTCCGCCGCGGTGGCACGGCGTTCGTCGTCGACAACGACGCCTCGCGCTCGACGTTCGGCGCGTGGTTCCGGCGCGCGCTGCCCCGGTACGACCCGGTCGCGGTCGAGCGGTTCTGGGCCCGGCAGGGCTGGCATCGCGTACCACTCGACATCAGGTGGGAACAGCCGGACCGGGCGGCGTTCGAGGCGGTCGTGCGGATCGAGTTTGCCCCGGAGGTCGCCGATGCCGTGCTCGCCGAACACGCCGGCAGCAGCGTCGACTACGCGGTCAACCTGTTCTGGCACCGCTTCTGAGGCCGCACGCGGATGCAAGCGATCCTGATGTCGGTGGACGCCCGTACGGTGGCAGCCATGGCGAAGACGGCCCTGGCCCTTAGGTGCGGCGAGTGCGGCTGGTCCACGTCCAAGTGGGTCGGGCGGTGCGGCGAGTGCCAGGCGTGGGGCAGCCTCGACGAGGTCGGCGCCGCGCGGGCCGGCGCGCTGGCTCCTGGGCCGGTATCGCAGGCGGCGCGCCCGATCGGTGCGGTCGGGCTCGAGGCCGCACGATCCCGGCCGACGGGCGTCGACGAGCTCGACCGCGCCCTCGGCGGCGGCCTCGTCCAGGGCGCGGTCGTCCTGCTCGCCGGCGAGCCAGGCGTCGGCAAGTCCACGTTGCTCCTCGAGGTCGCCGCTCGCTGGGCCGCGACGGCAGGACGCGCTCTCTACGTCACCGGCGAGGAGTCGGCCGCCCAGGTGCGCCTGCGGGCCGAGCGGACGGCGGCGCTGGCCGACGGCCTGTTCCTCGCCGCCGAGACCGATCTCGCGGCGGTCCTGGGTCAGGTCGAGCAGGTCGAGCCCTCGCTGCTGGTACTCGACTCCGTACAGTCCGTGTCCCGGGCCGACTCCGACGGCGCGCCCGGCGGGGTCACCCAGGTACGCGAGGTCGCCGCCGCGCTCATCCGCATGGCCAAGGACCGGGGCATGGCCACGATCCTGGTCGGCCATGTGACGAAGGACGGCTCGATCGCCGGGCCGCGTGTCCTCGAGCACCTCGTCGACGTTGTGCTCCAGTTCGAGGGCGAGCGCCATTCGCGGTTGCGCATGGTGCGGACGGTCAAGAACCGCTACGGGCCGGCCGACGAGGTCGGCTGCTTCGACCTTTCCGACACCGGCATCACCTCGATGCCCGACCCGACCGGGCTGTTTCTGTCCCGCCACGCCGACGCGGTCCCCGGCACCTGTGTCACGGTCACGCTCGAGGGGCGTCGGCCGCTGCTGGCCGAGGTCCAGGCGCTGGTGGCGCCGTCGTCGCTGGGCACGCCACGTCGCGCCACCAGCGGGCTCGACGCCGCCCGGGTCGCGATGGTGCTGGCCGTTCTCGAGCGACGCGGCGGCGTCTCGTTGGGTGGCCTGGACGTCTATGCCGCCACGGTCGGCGGTGCGCGGTTGGCCGAGCCCGCGGGCGATCTCGCGCTGATGGTCGCGGTCGCCAGCGGTGCCCGCGACCTGCCGCTTCCTCCCGGCCTGGTGGCGATCGGCGAGGTCGGTCTCGCCGGGGAGATCCGACGGGTCACCGGTGTCCAGCGACGCCTGGCCGAGGCCGAACGCATGGGCTTCACCAGGGCGCTCGTGCCACCCGACCCCGGTCCGGTACCGGCCGGCATCCAGAAGGTCGAGGTCGGCGACGTCGCAGCCGCGCTCGAGGCTGCCAGACGTCCCGCACGTGTGCTCTCGCTGCGCTGAGCAGATGGCTCGGCTGCGGATCGCCGACGCGGCCAGGCCGCCTGTCTCGACGCCGGCTCGCGGCGCCGTACACTGTCGCCCGACGTCGACGACGGTGACGCGGGGGTCACGTGCCAGCAGGTGAAAGAAGCGGAGCCGAGACCAAGTTGCGCCTGGCGCTGGCCGCCGTGGCGCCGGGCACAGCGCTGCGCGAAGGACTCGAACGGATTCTGCGTGGCCGCACCGGCGCCCTCGTCGTCCTGGGCATGGACCGGGCCATCGAGTCGATCTGCACCGGCGGCTTCGTACTCGACGTCGACTTCTCCGCGACGGGCCTGCGTGAGCTGGCCAAGATGGACGGCGCCATCGTCGTCGACCACGACTGCACCAAGATCCTTCGAGCCGCCACCCAGCTCGTCCCCGATCCGTCGATCCCGACCACCGAGTCCGGCACGCGGCACCGCACCGCGGAGCGGGTGGCCAAACAGACGGGTTTTCCGGTCATCTCGGTCAGCCAGTCCATGCGCATCGTCGCGATCTATGTCGACGACGTCCGTTACGTGCTCGAGGACGCGGGCCAGATCCTCTCCCGCGCAAACCAGGCGCTGGCCACCCTCGAGCGTTACAAGCTGCGCCTCGACGAGGTCTCCGGCACTCTCTCGGCGTTGAAGATCGAGGACCTCGTCACCGTGCGTGACGTCGCGGCGGTCGCCCAGCGGCTGGAGATGGTCCGTCGGATCGCCAGCGAGATCGAGGGCTACGTCGTCGAGCTGGGCACCGACGGCCGGCTGCTCAGCCTCCAGCTCGACGAGCTCGTCGCCGGGGTCGACATCGACCGTGAGCTGGTCGCCCGCGACTACCTGCCGGCGCAGTCCGGACGACGTCCGCGCACGGTCGCGGCCGTCGTGGCCGAGCTCGACGGGCTCTCGGCCATCGACCTGCTCGACCTCGGCGCGGTGGCGCGAGCGCTCGGGTTCGCCGGAGGGGCCGAACAACTCGACGCCGCGGTGAGCCCGCGCGGTTACCGCCTGCTGGCGCGCGTGCCACGCCTGCCCGGAGCCGTCATCGAGCGGCTCGTCGACCACTTCGGTGGCCTGCAGAAACTCCTGGCGGCAAGCGTCGACGACCTGCAGGCCGTCGACGGCGTCGGCGAGTCGCGGGCCCGAAGCGTTCGCGAGGGACTGTCCCGGCTGGCCGAGTCGAGCATTCTCGAGCGCTACGTCTGAACGGTCTGCGCGCCGTGCACGACGCCGTCATCGCCTGGTTCGACGACCATGCCCGCGACCTGCCCTGGCGCTCCCCCGGCCGGCGGCCATGGGGCGTCCTGGTCAGCGAGGTCATGCTCCAGCAGACTCCGGTTGCCCGCGTCGAGCCGGTCTGGCGTGCGTGGATGGACCGGTGGCCGCGGCCGGCCGACCTCGCCGCCGCCGAACCGGGCGAGGCCATCCGGGCCTGGGGACGGCTCGGGTACCCCGGGCGGGCCCTCCGCCTGCGCGCGGCGGCGCGCGCGATCGTCGAGCGCCATGGCGGCAGGGTGCCGGCCTCGTACCAGGAGCTCCGGGCGCTGCCGGGCGTCGGCGACTACACCGCAGCTGCCACTGCAGTCTTCGCATTCGGACATCGCCATGCGGTGCTCGACACCAACGTGCGGCGGGTGCTCGCGAGGGCAGTGACCGGCCTGGCCCGGCCCTCCCAGACGACGACGGCAGGCGAGCGCCAGCTGGCCGAGGCGCTGGTGCCCGACGATGCCGCGACAGCGGCCATCTGGGCGGTCGCCGTGATGGAACTGGGTGCGCTGGTCTGCACTGCTCGGTCCCCGCGCTGCGACGCCTGCCCCATTGCTACCGGATGCGCCTGGCGGCTCGCGGGTGCCCCGGCGAGCCTTGGTCCCGCCCCGCGCGGCCAGCCCTGGGCGGGCACCGACCGGCAGGCGAGGGGCCGACTGATGGATGTCTTGCGGGGAGACGACCGAGTCGTCGACAAGTCACGGTTGAACGACGCCTGGCCGCATGATCCGGTTCAGCGCGAGCGGGCGCTGCACGCGCTGGTGGCCGACGGCCTGGTCGAGCCGTTGGCCGGCGGCCGGTACCGGCTGCCGGTCACCTGACCTACCGGCTCACGCGCTCGAGCGCCGCGACGTAGTCGTCCTTCGGGTCCATGGCCGCGGCGATCCGGTAGCAGGCGGCAGCCTCGTCGCGGCGGCGCTGACGTTCGAGTGTCCGGCCGAGGGCGAAGCGCGCATACGCGTCGCTCGGGTCGCGCTCCACCAGACGTCCGAATGCATCCTCGGCACGGCTGAGCTGGGCAGAGCGGAAGTACGCCCGCCCGGCCAGCTCGAGCACCGACTTCGGGGTGAAGTCGTCGGCGAGTAGCGGTTCGAGCTCGCGCGCGGCCCCGATGGCATCACCCGCGTCATAGAGCACGGCCGCGGCGCGATAGGCCGCCAAGTCGTCGGTCATCGCCACCCCTCTCCGAGCCTCCACTGTGAGGTGCACCGGCATCCGACGACAAGACCCACCACCAGCATGTTCCGGCCCGACCGGCGTCGGAGCATGACATCGCTGACGCGATCGCGCAGCGGGGGCGACATGTGTGTCGCCCCCGCCCACGTACGGTCGGCTACTCCGAACTCGCCGCGGCGCCCTTCGCGGGCCTCGACCCTGCGCTGGCAGCGGCAACCGGCTCGACCTCGGTCAGCTCGGACTTCGGGCTGCCCACGAAGGTGAAGTTGGCCTCACGACCCTCGCCCTCGACGTCGACCACGACGATCTCGCCGGCCTTGAGCTCACCGAAGAGGATCTTCTCGGACAGCGTGTCCTCGATCTCGCGCTGAATGGTCCGCCGCAGCGGCCGGGCGCCGAGCACCGGGTCGAACCCGTGCTGGGCGAGCAGCTCCTTGGCGGCCTGGGTGAGCTCGAGACCCATGTCCTTGTCGTGCAGCCGGATGTCGACCTGGGTGATCATCAGGTCGACGATCCGGACGATCTCCTCCTGCGTGAGCTGGTGGAAGACGATGACGTCGTCGACCCGGTTGAGGAACTCCGGCCGGAAGTGTTGCTTGAGCTCCTCGATGACCTTGGACTTCATCCGGTCGTAGTCGCCGTCGGCCTCGGCCCCGGAGGAGAAGCCGAGTCCTTGGCCCTTGCTGATGTCGCGGGTACCGAGGTTAGTGGTCATGATGATCACGGTGTTCTTGAAGTCGACCACCCGACCCTGGGCATCGGTGAGCCGGCCGTCCTCGAGCACCTGCAACAGCGAGTTGAAGATGTCCGGGTGAGCCTTCTCGACCTCGTCGAACAGCACGACCGAGAACGGGCGCCTGCGTACCTTCTCCGTGAGCTGGCCACCCTCCTCGTATCCGACGTAGCCCGGCGGCGAGCCGAACAGTCGCGACACGGTGTGCTTCTCGGAGAACTCGCTCATGTCGAGCTGGATGAGCGCGTGCTCGTCGCCGAACAGGAACTCCGACAGCGCCTTGGACAGCTCGGTCTTCCCCACCCCCGACGGGCCGGCGAAGATGAACGAGCCACCGGGACGCTTGGGGTCCTTCAGGCCGGCGCGGGTACGGCGGATCGACTTGGACAGCGCCGCGATGGCGTCCTCCTGGCCGATGATCCGCTTGTGGATCTCGTCCTCCATGTGCAGCAGCCGCGAGGTCTCTTCCTCGGTGAGCTTGAACACCGGGATACCCGTGGCGGTGGCGAGGACCTCTGCGATGAGCTCGTCGTCGACCTCGGCGACGACGTCGAGGTCGCCGGCCTTCCACTGCTTCTCGCGCTCGGCCTTCTGCGCGATGAGCTGCTTCTCGCGATCGCGGAGGGATGCCGCTTTCTCGAAGTCCTGCGAGTCGATCGCGGACTCCTTCTCGCGGCGCACCTCGGCGATCCGCTCGTCGAACTCGCGCAGGTCCGGCGGTGCAGTCATGCGACGGATGCGCAGGCGCGACCCCGCCTCGTCGATGAGATCGATCGCCTTGTCCGGCAGGAACCGGTCCGAGACGTAGCGGTCGGAGAGATGAGCCGCGGCCACCAGCGCCGCGTCGGTGATGGACACCCGGTGATGCGCCTCGTAGCGGTCGCGCAGACCCTTGAGGATCTCTATGGTGTGCGCGAGGGTCGGCTCCTTGACCTGAATCGGCTGGAACCGGCGCTCGAGAGCGGCATCCTTCTCGACGTACTTGCGGTACTCGTCGAGCGTCGTGGCACCGATCGTCTGGAGCTCTCCCCGGGCCAGCATCGGCTTGAGGATCGACGCGGCATCGATGGCGCCCTCGGCTGCCCCCGCACCGACCAACGTGTGGATCTCGTCGATGAACAGGATGATGTCGCCGCGGGTGCGGATCTCCTTGAGGACCTTCTTCAACCGCTCCTCGAAGTCGCCGCGGTAGCGGGAACCTGCGACCAGCGCTCCGAGGTCGAGGGTGTAGAGCTGGCGGTCCTTGAGCGTCTCGGGAACCTCGCCCTTGACGACATTCTGCGCCAGGCCCTCGACGACCGCGGTCTTGCCCACGCCCGGCTCGCCGATGAGCACGGGGTTGTTCTTCGTCCGGCGGGACAGCACCTGCATGACCCGCTCGATCTCCTTCTCGCGCCCGATGACCGGGTCGAGCTTGCCCTCGCGGGCGGCCTGGGTGAGGTTGCGGCCGAACTGGTCGAGGACGAGCGACGTGGACGGCGCCTCGCCTTGCGGGCCGGCCCCCGCGGTCGCGGCCTCCTTGCCACCCTGGTAGCCCGAGAGCAACTGGATGACCTGCTGGCGGACCCGGTTGAGATCGGCTCCGAGCTTGACCAGCACCTGAGCAGCGACGCCCTCACCCTCGCGGATCAGGCCGAGCAGGATGTGCTCGGTGCCGATGTAGTTGTGGCCGAGCTGCAGCGCCTCGCGCAGGCTCAGCTCGAGCACCTTCTTCGCCCGCGGCGTGAACGGGATGTGCCCGCTGGGCGCCTGCTGGCCCTGGCCGATGATCTCCTCGACCTGCTGACGCACGGCCTCCAGCGAGATGCCGAGGCTCTCGAGCGCCTTCGCCGCCACACCCTCGCCCTCGTGGATGAGACCCAAGAGGATGTGCTCGGTGCCGATGTAGTTGTGGTTGAGCATCCTGGCTTCTTCCTGGGCCAGGACGACGACGCGCCTCGCGCGGTCGGTAAACCTCTCGAACATCAGTGGCGCTCCTCACCGAGCGGTCTGGGTGTGCCCGGGGCTCTCCCGGTCCGCCCGTACCCGCATGCTAACCCGCACCCGGCGGCCGTCTGCGCTCGTTACATGACGGTAGCCGGGACCGGCCATGACTGCACAACACCGTCCTACCCGACAGCGTTCCGGCGCACCGTCTGCGTACGCCACAGGCGAACGCGAGTGGCGCTCGGCCGAGGTGGGCCAGACGCGCTCGGCGTCCGGTGCACGCAACCGGCCCCCGAGATGCATCGCGCGCCACCACACCCCGCGGTAGGCGGGCAGGACACCTGCGGCGATGAGGACGTGTCCGACGATTACAGGCGTGAACAGGTACGTCGATGGCCCTATCCTCACCGTCGTCGCCACCGCATGCGCTCACACCGAGCGCAAGGGCACCGACCGCCGCGATCATCCGTAGCCGCTTCGTCATCGATCCTCATTCCTCGCGGGTCTGCTACACCGCGTAGTACGCCGCGGGAGGATTCCGGGTTCGATCCCGGATGAGTTCGGGCTGCCGCAACATCACCCGGCCGAAAATCACCGTGGTGAGCGGGTGGTTTGACCTCCGTGCCCGTCCGGTCAGGCGTCGGGGGTGCGGCGCACGACCACGTCAGCGGTGTTGCCGGCGCCGCGGGTGAGCACCGGGGTGTGGGTGTCGCTGACCCAGGTGCCGACGGCCGAGCGCAGCCGGGCCCAGACGGCGATGGTGGCCCGCTCGTCGACATCGGCCGCGTCGACCGCGAGCTCGAAGGGCACCGGCACCTGCCCGACCACCTCGATGGCGTTCTGCGCAAGGACCACCGCCGGCGCGTCGGCCAGCGAGACGTCGGCAACCCGGACCGTCACCACCGCGCCGGGCGGCAACGCGATGCGTTCACGAAAGCTCACCGTGCCGCTGACGACGCGCAGGGCGGGCGCGGCCGCGGTGGCGGGGTCGGAGGAGTCGTCCACAGGCGCAGCGTAGCCGCGAGGCCGTGTCCCCCGGCGCCGGAAGCGCCGTCCCGGCCAGGTCGTGAAGATCGTCGTGAAGGTGTGGCAGCGTGGCACCCAGCTCGTGGCTTCACGACGATCTTCACGACGGCCATCTCGCTGCCGAACCGGAGGTGACGCCGATGCCCGTCACGCAGGACGTGCGGGAGCGCTGCCAGGAGTTGCTCGAGCCTGGTGAGCAGATCCGCTACCTTTTCCCGGCGACCTCGGCCGTGATGTCGGTCGGGATCGCCGCCGCCCCGTTCTTCGTCGCCGTCACCGATCGCGCGATCGTCCTCATCACGGGCAAGTTCCTGCGTCGAAACCGCCCCGACCAGGTCTGGGAGCGCCTTCCACGAAACACCCGCCTCGGGCCGCTCGAGACGTCGCTGGGGCCGGCCTTCGACCTCGGCGGCATGATCCTCGAGATCGACGAGGAGTACGCCGCGGTCGTCTCGGCTGCGGACGCCGAACTGGACGGACCCGCCGGCATGCCCGACGATCCGTTCCCTCACCTGTGAGGTTTGCCATGCGAAACGGGGATCTGGTCGTGGTGATCGCAGCGGGGCCGGGCCTGGGCCGCGCCGTGGCTACCGCCTTCGCCGGCCACGGCGACCACGTGGTCCTGCTGGCCCGAGATGCCCAGCGACTGGCCGGCATCGCTGCAGAGGTCACGTCCCGCACCGGTGGTCCCGTCGAGTCGGTCAGCGCCGACGCCTCCGACGAGGAGTCACTACGCGCGGCCTTCGCCGAGATCCGCGAGCGGTTCGGCCATCCCTCGGTTCTCGTCCACAACCCGTCGGTCGCCGTGGAGGCACCACCGACCCGGACGCCCTACGCGTCGCTGATCGACGGTGTGCGGCTAGCGGCGGGATCGCTGCTCGTGGCCGCACAAGAGGCGGCGCCTGCCATGCGAGACGCCGGGCGCGGCACAGTGCTGGTCACCGGAAGCGGCAGCGCATTGACCGGCTCGACGTGGTCGGCGGCGCTCGCAGTGCAGAAGGCGGCCGTCCGCAACCTCGCGTTCTCGCTGACCTCGGAACTCGCGCCCGGTGGCATTCATGTCGTCACGGTCACGATCGGCGGGGTGCTCGGCCGACCGGGCTTCGAGCCCGACCGCATCGCCCAGGAGTATGTCCGCCTGCACGAGGCGACCGACGGTCCCCCGCAAGAATGGCGGCCGGAGGTGCCGTGGCCTGCGGCGGACACGGCGAGGACCGGAGCCACCCGGACCGGATGATTCGTGGGCTCCGGCGTCCTCGCCCTCCCACCCCCCGGGTCGAAAGAGGCTCAGCTGTGCGCGGCTTCGTAACGGGCCAGGATGTCGGCCGGCACCCGGCCGCGGTCGGAGACCTTGAGGCCCTGATCGCGCGCCCACTGACGGACCGACGCGGTATCGGTGCCGCGCCCGCCACCGGAACGGCCACGCCCACGTCCACCACGCCGGCTGACCCGGCGGGCCGAGCCGATGTAAGGGCCGAGCGTGTCGCGCAGTTTGGCGGCATTCTTCCTGGACAGGTCGAGTTCGTAGGCGACGCCGTCCAGGGAGAAACTCACCGTCTCTTCGGCGTTGCCCCCATCGATGTCGTCGACCAGAATCACCTGAACTCGTTGCGCCACGTGATGTCCTTTCCCGATCTGCAGGTATTCGGGGCTCTGTGCGATACCAATTCCTACGCCATGGAAGCGGGAAAAGCAACACGGCAACGTGCGCCGGCCAGGCAGCCGGTCGAGATCAGAGCCGTAGCAACATACGCGTGTTCCCCAGCGTGTTCGGCTTGACCCGGTCGAGGTCGAGGAACTCGGCGACGCCCTCGTCGTATGAACGCAGCAGCTGCGTATACACCTCGGGCTCGACCGGCGTGCCCTCGAGCACCTCGAACCCGTTCCTCTTGAAGAAGTCGATCTCGAACGTGAGGCAGAACACGCGCGTCACGCCGAGGTCGCGCGCCACCGACAACAGTTGCGCCAGCAGCGCATTCCCCACCCCTCGACCTGTCCATCGCGGATCGGTGGCCAGTGTGCGCACCTCCGCCAGGTCCTCCCACATCACGTGCAGGGCACCACAAGCGATCACCACACCGCCCGCCCTGGCCTCCGCAACCCAGAATTCCTGGACGTCCTCGTAAAGGGTGACTGTCTCCTTCGACAGCAGAATCCGACCCGCCGAGTAGGCATCGACCAGACGGCGGATGGCAGAAACGTCGGCCGTGCGGGCTCTCCGCACGAGATAGCTCCCCCGCGGTTGTCCGTCGACGGTGACGAGACGTTCCGGACCGACCGAGTTTCCTTTCATTCGGGCTTGACCAACGGGAACAGGATGGTGTCACGAATACCGGTGCCGGTGAGAAGCATGACCAGTCGGTCGACACCCATGCCCATTCCGCCGCTGGGCGGCATTCCGTACTCGAGGGCCCGCAGGAAGTCCTCGTCGAGGTCCATCGCCTCCGGGTCGCCGTGTGCGGCGAGCTCTGACTGCGCGATGAGACGCTCACGTTGGACTACCGGGTCGACCAGCTCCGAATATGCCACCGCGAGCTCGACACCCGCGATGACCAGATCCCAGGCCTCGGCGAGGCCTGGGCCGTCGCGGTGCGGGCGAGCAAGAGGTCGCACCGACTCGGGATAGTCGCGGACGAAGGTGGGCTCCAGAAGGGTGTGCTCGACGAGCTTCTCGAACAGCTCGAGCACGATCTCGCCGCTGCCCCAGCTGTCCTCCAGGCGCACCTCGGTCTTCTCGGCCAGCTCGCGCAGCCGCACCGGCGACGTATCGGGCGTGACGTCCTCGCCCACGATGGCGGACACCGCCTCGTGGAGGGTGACGTGCTTCCACGGGGATTCGAGGTCGACCTCCCCTCCCCGGCCGGCAGGGATGACGGTGCGGCCGACGGCGCGGGCAGCCTCCAGCACAAGGTCGTGGGTCAGCGTGGCCATCGTGTCGTAGTCGCCGTATGCCTCGTAGGCCTCCAGCATCGTGAACTCGGCACTGTGGGTGGAGTCGATGCCTTCGTTGCGGAAGATCCGGCCGATCTCGAAGACCCGCTCGATACCGCCGACCACCGCGCGCTTGAGATGTAGTTCCAGCGCAATCCGCAACGTCATCGGCAGGTCGAACGCGTTGAGCCGGGTGTGGAACGGCCGGGCCGCCGCGCCACCGTGGACGAGCTGCAGCACCGGCGTCTCCACCTCGACGTATCCGCGTCGGTGCAGCGTCTCCCGCATGGACCGCACTACTGCGGCCCGGGTATGCACCATCTCCCGCGCAGCCGGGTTGACGATGAGGTCGGCGTAGCGCTGGCGCGTGCGGGTCTCGTCGGCCAGCGCCTTGTGCGCGACCGGAAGCGGTCGCAGCGCCTTGGACGTGATCGTCCAGCGGTCGACCATCACCGACAGCTCACCCCGCAGGCTGGTCACGACCTCGCCCACGACGCCGACGTGATCGCCGATGTCGACGAGGTGCTTCCAGTCGGCCATTGACTGCTCGCCGATCCGGTCGAGCGACAGCATCGCCTGCAGCTCGCTGCCGTCGCCGTCGCGAAGCCGCGCGAAGCACAGTCTGCCGGTGTTGCGCAGGAAGATCACCCGGCCGGCTACCGACACGACGTCGCCGGTGCCGGCCCCTGGCTCAACATCCGGGTAGGCCGCGCGGAGCTCCGCGAGTGTGTTAGTGCGCCGGAAGCCGAGTGCGTAAGGGGGCATGCCGCGCTCGATCAGCTCCTCCCTCTTCTCGCGGCGTACCCGCATCTGCTCGGGGAGATCGTCTTCATGCTCACTTGGCCGAGCGGTCATGACCCACCAGCGTAGGAGGTCAGACCGCCGGAACGGCGACGGCTCCGCACACGTCATCACCGGCGATCATTGCCGAAGCCGCGACGGGGTGCGACAGTCGTGAGACGGAGGTGAGGGCGATGGGCGAGGTACGCGTTGCCGACCGAGGAGCCCGGGAGATCGTGGTGTTCCTCTCTGGCGACATCGACGACCAGATGACGGACGCACTGCACGCCGCCGTGGCCGAGGTGGCAGAGCTCGAGAGCATCAGCGGGCTCAGCCATGCCGTCGTCGACATGCACGGCGTCACGGTCCTGGGTGAGCCGGGCCTGACGTTCCTGCGCGAATTGAACGAGAGGGGGCGCCGCTCGGGCTTCGAAATCTCGTACTCGGCCATGAGCGGTCCCGCGCACCGTGCGGTCGAGGCTGCCGGGTGGTCGTTTGCGGAGCCGAGCCCGCCGCTGTCCTGACCGCGCCCAGGAGAGCGCCGTGCCGCACTTCGACCTTCCGCTGTCCGAGCGCGGCCAACCTAGACCTGCGTCGCTCCTGTCGTCAGCTGAGGCCGGTGCGGAAACCGTCGCGCCAGCTCGGGTAGGTCGGCTCCCAGCCGAGTTCCCGCTTCGCCTTGGCGTTGGACGACCCGCGGATCGTGGTCATCATCGCGATCCCGTGCTCTCCGAGCATCGGCCGGACCAGCCAGGCAGGCAGTCGCATCGGCGGCTTGGCGCCGATCATGCTTGCCAGGTAGGGCAGCCATTCGGCGACCGAAGCGGGGTCGTCGTCGACGATGTTGTAGATCCCGGGTGCGCCGTGCTCCACCGCCGCCAGCGTGGCCGACGCGGCATCGTCGATGTGCACGAACGAGAACACGCCCGTGCCACCGCCCACGATCGGGAACCGGCGCTTGCGGACCATCTCCATCAGATCTCCGCCGGCTTGCAGGCCGGTACCCGGACCGTAGAAGTTGCCGTACCGGAGCACGATGCCCTCGATGCCGCTCGCACCAGTGACGGCCGACTCGAGGTACTCGATCGCGGCGAGGGTTCGGCGTGAGGCCGCGGTCGGGTTCGGGTCGAGCGCGTCGTCCTCGGTCTTGACCGGGCCACCGGTCCGCTCGTTCGGCCACCCCGTGTAGCTCTGGGCGATGAATCGCTTCGCCCCTGCTGCGCGGGCCGCGGCGAGCAGGTGGTCGGTTCCCTCGGTGCGGAGCCGGTTGGTGACGGCGAACTCCTCGTCGAACCTCTTCGGGTTACCCATCCCGGCAAGGGCGGTCAGCTGGTGGACGATGACGTCCGGCTCGGCCGACGTCACAGCCGCCATCACCGCGTCGTGGTCAAGGCCGTCCAGGACGACCGGCTCGGCGCCCGCTCGCACGATGCCGTCGCTCTTGTCCGGGCGGCGCGTCGTCCCGACCACGGTGTGACCGGCCCGGACCAGCACGGGAACCAGGCGGGCGCCGACGGCGCCGGTAGCGCCTGCAAGAAAGATGCGCATGAGGCTCTCCTCTCGTCACCCCGTCCGACGAGACGGCCCGGCCATCTGTGACAGCCAGTGGTTGGATCGGAAGGGTGACCGACCTCGCCGCCCGCCACGACGAACTGCGGCCGCTGATGTTCTCGATCGCGTACCGCATGCTCGGGCAGGCCAGCGAGGCCGAGGACGTCGTACAGGACGCCTGGCTACGCATGCAGACCGACGAGACGGTCGTTCGCTCGCCCGAGGCATATGCGACGACGGTCACCACCAGGCTCGCCATCGACCAGCTCCGCTCGGCCCGGGTACGGCGCGAGGCGTATGTCGGCGCATGGCTGCCGGAGCCCCTGCTGACCACTCCGGCGGATGCCGACCCGGCCGCCCGCGCCGAAACGGCCGACACGGTGTCGATGGCATTCCTCGTGCTGCTGGAGAGCCTGTCGCCGGTCGAGCGTGCGGTGTTCCTGCTCCGTGAGGTGTTCGGGTACGGCTACGACCAGATCGCCGCCGTCGTCGAGAAGTCGGAGCCGAACTGCCGGCAGATCTTCGCCCGGGCGCGTGCCCGGGTCGACGAGCGCCGGCCGCGCTTCGAGGTGTCGCGCGCCCAGCGGGACGAGCTCGCGCGGCGATTCTTTGCCGCCTGCGAACAGGGCGACATGGCCGGACTCGAGCGGTTGCTGGCCGATGATGTCGTCTTCAACGGCGACGGCGGCGGCAAGGCGCCGGCAGTGCGGCGCCCCGTCGAAGGGCGGGTTCAGGTGCTCCGTTTCCTGGGCGCGCTGCTGCGGCAGGGAGCGGCGCAGGATGCCCGGATCGAGCCGGTCGAGGTGAACGGGCAGCCCGGCGCGCAGCTCATCGGCGGCGACGGGCGCCTGGTCAGTGTGCTCGCGCTCGACATCGCCGACGGTCATATCCAGGCGATGCACAACGTCCTGAACCCCGACAAGCTACGGCACCTCGTCTAGCGGGTCGCGAACCTCCAGTGCCGGCGGGCGGCGGCACCGGAGTGGTCTAGCCCTCCGGGGCATTGCGGTCGTACACGAGGCTCAACCCCACGAGGGTGAGCCAGGGCTCGTGGTGGTCGATCGTGGTCGACTCGTCCAGGACCCACGGCGCGAGGCCGCCGGTCGCGATCACTGTGATCCCCGAGAGGGGCAGGCCCAACTCAGCAGCCATCCGCGTGACGATGCCGTCGACCTGACCGGTGAAGCCGAACAGGGCGCCCGACTGCAACGCCTCCACGGTGTTCTTGGCGATCACCGAGCGGGGCCGCAGCAGCTCGACCCGGCGAAGTTGCGCGCCCGCGTCGCCGAGGGCGTCGAGCGACACCCCGATTCCCGGTGCGATCGCGCCGCCGAGATACTCACCCGCCGCGGATACCACGTCGAACGTCGTCGCCGTGCCGAAATCGACGACGATGCAGGGCCCGCCGTAGAGATGCTTCGCGGCCAGGGAGTTGACGATCCGGTCGGTTCCGACCTCGCGAGGGTTGTCCATGAGCACGGGAACGCCGGTGCGTATGCCGGGTTCGACGAGCACCGAGCGCACCGATTCGAAGTAGCGGGCGACCATTTCGCGCATCTCGTGCAGGACGGCCGGGACCGTGGAGCAGATGGCTATGCCGGTGATCCGGTCGTCGTTGCCGTCGGCGAGCAGCCCACGCAACATGGCCATGAACTCGTCCGCCGTGCGCCGTGCGTCGGTGGCCACCCGCCAGTGTTCGAGGACGTCCTCGCCCTCGAGTAGGCCGAGCACCGTCTGCGTGTTGCCGACATCGATTGCGAGCAGCATCGTCAATCCGCCGGTCGCAGGTCGAAGGCGATGTCGAGGATCGGCGCGGAATGGGTGAGTTCCCCGATCGCAAGGTAGTCGACGCCGGTCTCGCCGAACGTCCTCGCGGCGTAGAAGGTGAGTCCCCCGCTGGCCTCGAGCCGGGCCCGCCCCGCGACGGCTTCGACCGCGCGCGCGACGTCGAAGGGCGTGAAGTTGTCGAGCAGGATCAGCTCGGCCCCCGCTTCAGCCGCCTCGACAGCGCCGTCAACGCTGTCGACCTCGATCTCGATGGGCACATCGGGGAACGCCTGCGTGACAGCCTTGAACGCCTCCGTGATTCCTCCCGCTGCGACGACATGGTTGTCCTTGATCAACGCGGCGTCGGACAGGGACATCCGATGGTTCTCGCCGCCGCCGCACCGGACGGCGTACTTCTCCAACTCTCGCAGCAGTGGGGTGGTCTTGCGGGTGTCGCGGGCAACGGCCCCCGTTCCGTCCAATGCGTCGGCCCACCGCCGGGTGATGGTCGCGATTCCGGACAGGCGGCAGAGCAGGTTGAGCGCAGTGCGCTCGGCGAGCAGCAACGCCCAGGTTGGCCCGGTCAGCGTCGTCAGGACCGTGCCGCGACCCACCCGGGTCCCGTCGGCGACCGGGCGCGAGACCTCGAGCTCGCCGCCGGCCGCACAGACGAAGACGGACTCGGCCACCGCGAGGCCCGCGACTACACCCTCGCCCCGACTCACCAGGTCGCCGGTCGCCTGTTGATCTGGCGGCACCGTGGCCTCGGTCGTGACGTCGACGCCGCCGGCGAGGTCCTCCTCCAGCGCTGCCCTCGCCAGATCCTCGACGTATCCGGGGTCGAGACCTGCATCGTGAAGGGCAGACATCAGGTGGTCGGGCAGGCTCACGGAAGCTCCTCGAATCGGGTGTGTAGGACGCCGCCAGTGTCGATGGCCGTGACCAGGTGGCCACGCCAGCGCACGTCGTCGCGGTCGGGATGGTCCTCGCGCCAGTGCCCGCCGCGCGTCTCTTCGCGGAGCGCGGCGTGGTCGACCAGGGTGGTCGCGACGGCGTGCAGGTTGGCGGTCTCCCACGCCTCGGTCGTGGGCTCGCCGGTGCCGCGATCCGCGATCAGCTGGTCGAGGCAGGATGCTGCCGTCGCCAGCGACGCCGCCGTACGGACCACGCCTGCTCCAGCGGTCATCGCGCCCTGGACGAACAGCCGCGCATCCGGGGAGAGCAGCCCGGGCGCGCCGGGACGCTGGACCGGCTCGGCCTGCGGCGCCAGGCCTGCGGAGAGATCGGCGGCGATGCGGTGGCCGAACACCAGCCCTTCGAGCAGCGAGTTCGAGGCCAGCCGGTTCGCTCCGTGGACCCCCGTGCACGAGACCTCGCCGCAGGCGTAGAGGCCGGGCAGAGAGGCCCGCCCGTAGAGGTCGGTCCGGACGCCACCGCTGGCGTAGTGCTGCGCCGGAGCGACGGGGACCAGTCGGGTCGCCGGGTCGAAGCCGTTCTCGCGGCAGCGGGCGACGATCGTCGGGAAGCGTTGCTCGAGGAATGCCGCGCCGAGGTGGCGGGCATCCAGCCAGACGTGCTCGGCGCCGGTCTCGGCCATCGCCGTGACCACGCCCTTTGCGACGATGTCGCGCGGTGCCAGCTCCGCCAGTGGATGACGGCCGACCATGAACCGGCGGCCCTCGACGTCGCGCAGCACGGCTCCCTCACCACGCACGGCCTCGGAGATCAGCGGCTGCTGTCCCTTGGCCGAGCGGCCGAGCCACATCACCGTCGGGTGGAACTGGACGAACTCGAGATCGGCGATCTCGGCGCCGGCTCGCAGGGCTGCCGCGACGCCGTCGCCGGTCGACACCGGTGGGTTCGTCGTCGACGCGTACACCTGGCCGAGGCCTCCGGTCGCGAGCACGATCGCCCTGCCCAGAGCCGCACCGACGCCGTCGCGCTGTCCCTCCCCGATGACGTGCAGGCTGACACCGGCGGCCCGCCCGTCGGCGTCGGTCAGTACGTCGATCACGAGGGCGTGCTGGACGACCTCGATGCCCGGGTCCTCACGAACGGCGTTCAGTGCCTCGATCAGCGCCCGCGAGATCTCGCGTCCCGTGGCGTCGCCGCCGGCGTGTGCGATCCGGTCCCGGTGATGGCCGCCCTCGCGAGCGAGGGCGATCTCCCCCTCGGCCGTGCGTTCGAAGTTCGCGCCAAGGGCGACGAGCTCACGCACCCGCTGAGGCCCCTCGGTGACGAGCGTGCGCACGGCGGTCTCGTCACAGAGGCCGACGCCCGCGACCAGGGTGTCCGCGAGATGCTGCTCGGGGCTGTCCTCCGGGTCGAGCGCGGCGGCGATGCCACCCTGCGCCCACACCGTCGAGCCTTCGTCGAGCAGGGTCTTGGTGACGAGCAGGACGCGGCCGGCCTTGCGGGCCTCCAACGCGGTGGTCAGACCGGCGATACCGCTGCCGACCACGACGACGTCGGCCTGGACCGTCCAGCCAGGCTCGGGTGCGGCGAGCTGCCGTGGCAGCGTGGTCATCGCAGGTCGACCGCGACGTTGTCGATCAACCGGGTCGAACCCACCCGGGCGGCGACGAGCAGGCGCGCCTCGCCCCTGGCAGGCGCCGGGCCCAGCTGCGGGTTCCGCAACTCGAGATAGTCGAGATCGACCTCGGCGACGCCCTCGAGCACGGCCACCGCACTCTCGAGAACGGCTGTGGCTCCCTTCACGCCGGCATCCGAGCCGGCGATGAGTGCGCGCGACAGGGCAAGCGCTGCTGACCGGTGCCCGGCGTCCAGGAAGCGGTTGCGACTGGACAGGGCGAGACCGTCGGGTTCCCGGACCGTCGGAACACCGACGATCTCGTAGGGCATGTCCAGGTCGTCGACCATCCGGCGCACGAGCACGAGCTGCTGGTAGTCCTTCTCGCCGAACATCGCGAACGTCGGGACGGTGAGGTTGAGCAGTTTCGTCACGACCGTCAGCACACCGGCGAAGTGCGTCGGACGGGCAGCGCCCTCGAGCTCAGCGGCCAGCGGCCCAGGGTCGACGGTGACCCTCGGCTCACCGTCGGGGTACATCTCGGCGCGGTGGGGAGCAAAGACGAGCTCGACGCCCTCCGTGCGACAGACATCGAGGTCGGCCTCCAGCGTGCGCGGATAACGGTCCTGGTCCTCGTCAGCGCCGAACTGGAGTGGGTTCACGAAGATCGTCACGATGACGGCTCCGTCCGGGCCGACACGGTCCCGCGCTGCTCGGATCAGAGCTATGTGACCGTCGTGCAACGCCCCCATGGTCATGACGACTGCGGTCTCCGCGTCCGCCGCCGCCTGAGCGTCCGCCAGCGCCGCCCGGGTCGAGGCGAGGACGGGTCCGTCGTGGGTGGGAATCGTCAACGCCTTCCGTTCCAGTCCGCTGCAGGTACCGGACGATCGCGCAAGGCTACCCCCGAGCCCGGCGCGGGGAGGCCGAGCCCGATGTCGACGGTGGCTCGCGTCAGTGGCGGGCCTGGTCGGGACGTTCGGCGAGCACGTCCAAGAGGGGCTCGGCATCCGTGGCGCGCAACCGTCCGGCGGCGAGTGCTCTCGTGGCTGTGCGCCGGGCCAGGGCGACATAGGCCGCAACGGCCTCGGGCGCGGCACGGTCGATCTCTTCGACGTGCCGGGCGACGGTGCCCGCATCGCCGCGCGCGACCGGACCGGTCAGCGCGGCGTCACCCTGACGGAGCACGTTGTCCAGCGTGGCCGACAGCAGCGGTGCGAGCGTGCGATCGGGTTCCGTCACGCCGGCCGCTCGGAGCAGGTCCATCGCATCCGCGATCAGCGTGACCAGGTGGTTCGAGCCGTGGGCAAGAGCCGCGTGGTAGAGCGTCCGGTGCTCCTCGGCGATGCGGACCGGTTCTGCGCCCATCTCGACGACGAGCGCCTCAGCGACGGGCCACAGGGGCTCGGGGGCGGTGACGCCGAAAACTGCGCCGGCCAGCCGCTCGAGGTCGAGCGCCGTGCCGGTGAACGTCATCGCGGGATGCAGCGCGAGGGGTAGCGCACCGACGTGCGTCGCCGGCTCCAGAACGGCCGCGCCGTAGCGGCCACTGGTGTGGGCGACGAGCTGGCCCGTTCGTACCGAACCGGTGGTGACCAGGCCCTCGACCAACCCGGGCAGCGCGTCGTCGGGCACCGCGAGAAGCACCAGGTCCGACTGCTCGAAGACCTCGGCCGGTGTGACGAGCGGAACACCGGGCAACAGCGCATGCGCGCGCTGCCGGCTGGCCACCGAGACGCCGTACGCCGCCACGACGCGGTGCCCGGCTCGGCGCAGGGCAGCCGTGAGTACGGCCCCAACCCGCCCGGTGCCGACGACGCCCACGTCGAGCCGTGCTGGCCGGCCCGGGCCGTCGTCGTTCACGTGCTCGTGACCGGTGGGGTCGTCGGGCTCAGTCACAGTCATCCCCTTCGGGGGCCGGCCGGCGGCGCTGGCCGTCCGGTCGCCCAGGCTAACAATGCTCGCACCGCTGCACCCCCGCGTTCCCGTTGATCATGGCGAAGTGGGGCTCCACACCACCTCCGAACTCCCATTTCGCCATGATCAACGGGGGCTTAGGGTGCAATCGTGGGCTGGCCGATGTGGCGCGAGGCGACGCAGGACGCGCTCTACGGGCCCGATGGCTTTTTCCGGCGCGAGCGGCCGGCTGACCACTTCCGGACGTCGATCCATGCGTCGCCCCTGTTCGCCGGTGCGATCGCGGAGCTCGCGCATGCGTCCGGCCTGCATGCCGTCGTCGACCTGGGCGCCGGGGCCGGTGAGTTGCTCACAGAGTTGCACCGGCGCGAGATCGGAGCCGCCCTGTCGGGGGTCGAGGTCGCGGAGCGACCCTCCGGACTTCCCGACCCGATCGTCTGGTCCGCTGAGTTACCCCCGGACCTGGAGAGCGTCCTTGTCGTAGCGAACGAATGGCTGGACGACGTGCCCCTCGACGTCGTCGAGGTGGATGAGAGTGGCGTGGCCCGCGTCGTCCATGTCGATCCGGCCTCGGGCGCAGAACGCCCGGGGGCGCCTCCGACGGCGCACGACGTGGCGTGGCTCGACAGTTGGTGGCCGGTCGACGGTGCGGAGCCCGGAACCCGCGCCGAGATCGGCCGGTCTCGCGACGACGCATGGTCGGATGCGGTGCGGCGGGTCGCCAGCGGGGTGCTCGTGGCCGTCGACTACTCCCACGGCCGCGCTGCCCGCCCACCGTTCGGCACGCTCGCGGGCTACCGCGACGGGCGGATGGTGCGGCCGGTGCCGGACGGCTCGTGCAACATCACGGCACACGTCGCACTCGACGCCTGCGCCGCGGCCGGCGTCGCGTCCGGCGCCACGGCGACGCTGCTCACCACTCAGCGCGAAGCCCTGCAGGCTCTCGGCGTCGACGGGTCCTTGCCGGATCGCGCGCTGGCGACATCGGATCCGCCGGCCTACGTTGCAGCCCTTGCGGCGTCCTCGCAGGCGGGCGAACTGCTCGACCCCGCGGGTCTGGGCGGATTCGGCTGGCTAGTCCAGACTGTCGGCGTCCACCTCCCGCCACCACTTCGCCCTCTTGGCAGTTGATCACGCGGTCAGGCGGTGAGATCGGCGCGGCGCTGGTCGTCGGCGCCGGGGACCGGGGCGGCAGCGTCGGCGCCGAGCTCGACGATGCGGTTCCGGCCGTCGACGTGGACGATCCGCGGCCGATGTCGGCGAGCCTCGCCGTCGTCCATCAGCCCGTAGGCTATGATGATCACCAGGTCGTCCGGCGACACGAGCCGTGCGGCGGCCCCGTTGATGCCGAGCACCCCGGAGCCCCGCACGCCGGCCATCGTGTACGTCGTCAGCCGCGCTCCGTTGGTGACATCGACGATGTCGACCTGCTCGCCCGGCAGGAGGTCGGCGGCGTCGAGGAGGTCGGCGTCGACGGTGACCGACCCCACGTAGTGCAGGTCAGCCTGGGTCACGGTGGCGCGGTGGATCTTGCTCTTCATCATCGTGCGGAACACGAGGACTCCCGTTCTGGTCGATCGATGCGGCGGCAGCGCCGTCACCGTCGTGGTGCGTCACCATCCATTGTTCGGGAACGTCCACCTTCCTGGCCAATCGCGACCGGACCGCCTGCTCCTCGACGATCCGGCGAGCCTGTGCCGCAGGGCGGTGCGCTATGGATGCGTCGACCGGGCCGGGCGTCGTGTCGACGTGCACAGTGGCGAGGTCCAGCTTCCGCTGCACCGGGCCCTGCGTGAGCCGGACGCTCTGCGTCTTCGCATGGGGGACGGCCGTGAGCCGGCGGAACAGCACTCCCTCGCGGACCACGATCACCCGGTCGTCGGCGCCGTAGGCGAGCCGGCGCCATCCGATCGGGCGCAGCCACCCCGCCCGCCGGGGAGCCGGGTCGAGAGCGATGCTCGCCGGGTCGGCCCCCGCCAGAGCGAGACGCATGACACCGACGGCCTCGTCGACGGGGGCGACGGGGAGCAACGTCGAGCTCGTCGAGTTGTCGGCTCCGGAGCTGCCGGCGTACCCGGCGACGTCGACGTCGACCCGAGCCCATCCGGGCAGCCGCCACAACAGCGATTGCCGGATCGCCACGCCCTGGATCCGGCCGGGTGGCACGGTCTGTGCCTTCGTGTCCAGCAGCCCCTTGCGGATGCGGAACCCATCGGGCGACTCGGCCAGGACAAAGCCGAAGTTGCGGCCGAACTGGTTCCACAATGCGAGCCCGATCGCCAACGCGCCCGGGAACACTGCTGACAGCACGCCGACGGCCACCTCATCGCCGCCGACGACGAACGCGCCGCCCAGGCTCACGAGCAGCACCACGCCGGTGACGAACGTCCCGGACAGAATCGTCGAGCCCAGCAGTCGCCCCAGCGGTACCTCGTGCGCGACCCGTTCGGGCGCTTCCGGAGTCTCGGCGTCGATACCTGCGGCCCGCGCCAACAGCTCAGCCCGCAGCCGGAGGGCATCGTCGGCCGAGAGGTAGGCGAGCGGTGCCTCGGTGGTCGACCCGCCCGCGACCTCGAGCCGGAGCTCGGATACGCCGAGCAGCCGGCCGGCCAGCGGCCGATTGACGTCGACCGCTTGGAGCCGGTCGAGGCGGACCCGCCGGGACCGCCGCTGGAAGATGCCGGAGTCGATGCGCAACGCGTCGCCGTCGAACCCGTAACGCGTGAACCACCAGGAGGCGAGTCCGGCTCCGAACCCCAGCAGGGCGATGACCGGCAGGATCAGCACGAACCGACCCGGGTCGCCAGCCCGGATCGCATCCTGCCCCCCGAAGGCGACGGCGCCGGCGAGCCACACCCACCCGCGCAGCAGGGGTGTCAACGGGTGCAGGCGGCGGAAGTGAGCCGGTGTGGGATCCGCGGCGCTCGCACGAGGTCTCGGTGCACGGCCCGAGGCCGGAACAGCTGTCCCGGCCGACCGCGTCGTGGCGGCGTCGGCATCGCCGCTGGACCGGCCCTCCGGTGGGCCGTCCTGGTTGGTCACAGCCCGGCCGCCTGAGCCTCACCGAGTGCGGCCAACCGGTCCCGCAGACGGGCGGCCTCGTCGGGCGGCAACCCGGGGATCCGAGCGTCCGACGCGGGTGAGGCCGTGTGGAGCTGCACCGTCGCGAGGCCGAGGCGACGCTCCAGCGGCCCCGACTGGACGTCGACGAACTGCATGCGCCCGTACGGGACGACGGTCAACTTGCGGAAGAGCACCCCGTGGGTGACGAGCAGGTCGTCCTCCCGCTCGGCGTAGCCCCAGGCACGCCAGTTCCGGTCGATCAGCCACAGCCCCCAGCCGACCGCGACAGCGCCCAGCCCGACCGCCATCGCCGCGACCCACCAGTCCACCAGCCACCATCCGATGCCCGCGACGACGGCGACCAGGCCGAGGGTCCACAACATGAGAAGGCGTCCGCGGAGCACGGCGAGCTTGGGCGAGACACGTTGCCACGCCTCGCCCGGCGGAGAGAACACCTGGTCCACTCGCGGCAGGCTATGTCGTCCGGCGGCATCGAAGCGAACCCCTGGCAGACTCATAGCCGTGACGCGCGAAGCGACCGTCGGTATCGGCTCCGGGGCGGGCGAACTCGCCACAACCGACATGGTGCTGAACATCGGCCCGCAGCATCCGGCCACTCATGGCGTACTGCGCCTCCGCCTCACCCTCGACGGCGAGCGCATCGTCGACTGCGAGCCGATCATCGGCTACATGCACCGCGGCGCCGAGAAACTGTTCGAGGTCCGCGACTATCGCCAGATCGTGGTGCTGGCGAACCGGCACGACTGGCTTTCGGCTTTCTCCAACGAGCTCGGCGTCGTGATGGCCGCCGAGCGGATGCTCGGGATGGAGGTACCGGTACGGGCGATCTGGGCGCGCACCCTGATGGCCGAGCTCAACCGAGTGCTGAACCACCTGATGTTCCTCGGGTCGTACCCGCTCGAGGTGGGTGCAATCACGCCGATCTTCTACGCGTTCCGGGAGCGCGAAGCGGTCCAGCAGGTCATGGAGGAGATCTCCGGCGGGCGCATGCACTACATGTTCAACAGGGTCGGCGGCCTGAAGGAGGATCTGCCGGCCGGGTGGCTAGCGCGGGCCGCGTCGGCGGTGGCGGGCGTCCGGTCCCGGCTGCCGGCCCTGACGGACATGATGCTGGGGAACGAGATCTTCCGGGCCCGGACGACGGGAGTCGGCCTGCTGTCTACAGAAGCCGTCCACGCGTACGGCGTCTCCGGGCCGATCGCTCGCGCCAGTGGCGTCGACATCGACCTACGCAGGGATGAGCCGTACCTCGCCTACGCGGAGCTGTTCCGTCCCGGGGGTCCGGGCCGAGTGGTGACGCGTTCGGACGGCGACTGCTACGCCCGCTTCTCGGTGCTGGCCGAACAGGTCGACGTGTCTCTCGACCTTGCCGACGCGTGCCTTGACCAGCTTCGCTCATTGCCTCCTGGGCCGATCAACCTGAAGCTGCCCAAGGTGCTCAAGGTGCCCGAGGGCCACACCTACTGCTGGACCGAGAACCCCCTGGGGCTCAACGGCTATTACCTCGTCTCGCGCGGGGAGAAGACACCGTGGCGGCTCAAGCTGCGGTCCGCGTCGTTCAACAATGTCGCGGTCCTGCCCGAACTACTCCGCGGGTGCCTGATCGCCGACATGGTCGCGATCCTGGGCTCGACGTTCTTCGTCGTCGGCGACATCGACAAGTGAGGCTCGGCGATCACGGGTCCACGAGTACCGTCCGTGCGCTGCGGATACCGAACCCGGCGGACGCCTCGTACTCCAACGGCTCGATGTCGGTGATCGGAGCGAGGCCGTCGACCATGAGCGTGATGCTCCAGGTGACCTGCAGGTCGACGCTGCCGGACCCCCCTCCGGTGAACGTGCTCTGCACGGGGTAGTAACCGGGGTTCCGACTTGGGCTCGTGCCGTCATAACCCACGCCGGCGCCGGTGCTCGTGACGCCGTTGCTCCAGGTCCATTCATAGGCCGACGTCGCCTCGACCCGGCCCGGCAGCGGGTTGACGATGTCGAACCCCAGCGGTCCCGGATCCGGCGTCGACGCCAACACCGGCAGGTTCACCAGCGCGTTTGCTTCCGGCGCAAGCGTGATTTCCGGATGAGCGACATCCTGGAACCGTTCCTCGATGATCCGCACGATTTCGGCCTCGACGTCGGCGAGCGGGATCGGGTCACCGACGTCGCGACAGACGTTTCCCGGGCGGAGTGTCCAGTCAGTGCCGCCGCCAGAGCGGAAATAGACCTGGTAACTGACGCCTGGTGTGCCGTCGGGCATGGCGCAGGTCGATGTGCTGCACTCGCCGATGGCGGTCGGGTTGTCCGTCGTGTTTCCCACGCAGTTGACCACGTACCTGAGCTGGACTTGCACACCGCCGACAGTCTCGCTGCCGTCAAGTGCCCCTTCCGGATAGAACGTCTGTGACGCCCGGTCGTAGTAATACCCAAACCCCCCAGCCTCCCGATCCGCGCACGGAAGTGGATTGCCGAACGGATCCGTGCCACAAGGGCCGGCGCCGACGGAGACCGCAGGTTGAAACAGACTAAGTAGCACGGCGAAGAAGGCGGCTGTGATGAGAGGCTTCATCCCAACACCTCGCTATTGATCATGATCCACTCGCCTGAGCTAAGGACCTGTGCTTGGTACGCGACCTGAAGGCTGTCTGTGGGAGGAAACTCCTGCACAACCGCACCGGCAGAGTCGACCAGCCTTGCCGCGGGTGTGCTGGTGAAGCCCGAGAAGCGCACCACGTCGCCGTCTATCGAGTCCAAGCGCACGCGATCGACCGATCCGAGTTCGCCTTCAAAAGCGAGGTCTTCCTCGTGAACGCGCTGGGCGAGCTCGTAGCCGAAGAGACATGCACTACAGGAGTCAGCGAACATCTCACGTCGGCGG